>NZ_JBWSOR010000009.1:0-139620 GCF_056629435.1 Nocardia sp. TBRC8007
TCAGTCTTTCATCAATGGTGCAAAACTACTGGTAGGCAGGATGATCGAACCTGATAGGGGCGAAACCTTCAGCCGTGCCGGACCGCTACCAGCTTCCCCGGACATCACTGTCCGGAGAGATACCGATAGATGGTCGCTCGGGAGCATCCGAGCATCTTCGCGATATCCGGTGCGCTGATCCCCTTAGCCCTCAGCTGTCGAGCCTTGGCGGCGTCGTCATCGTTGACCTTGCGGGGCCGTCCACCTTTGCGGCCGTTGGCCGCTGCGGCTGCCAGTCCGGCCTGAGTCCGTTCGACCATCGTGTCTCGCTCCAACTGAGCGAATGCGGCCATGATCGTCAGCATCGCCTTGCCCATCGGCCCATCGGTGTGCAGACCTTCGGTGACGCTGCGGAAGCCGATACCGCGCTCTGTCAGGTGCTCGATCAGCTGGAGTACATGAACAGTGTTGCGGCCCAGCCGGTCCAACTTACACACCGTGAGTACATCACCCTCGCGAAGGTGGTCCAGGCACCGATCCAGTTCCGGCCGTTCGGCCTTGGTGCCGGATACGCCATGGTCCGTGAAGATACGTTCGGCACCAGCCGATTCGAGCGCGTCTAGCTGAAGCTGTGGGTCTTGGTCGGTGGTGCTGACTCGTGCGTATCCGATGACTGCCACTGACTCGTTCCTATCTCATAATCCCGTCGATCTAGTGATTTTGAGATTATAGGTTATGAGACGGGTTTTCAAGACAGTTGGTTCGGAAGTTCCTCGAGGGCAACGAGAGTCCGACCGGGGGGCGGTCTCAGTCGCAACAATCGATCGTTTTTGAGACACCGAATTGTGGGAGTGGGACGACACCGGAGTAGGCCCGGAGTCGGCAGGGCAGAGAAGGTGGGCACCGGCAAGCCGTAGAGGCGGACACCGGGGAATCGTCGGATTACAGAGCCCAGACAGGCGGATCTGATAGATACGGCGCTTGACCGAGGAGTGCGCCGGAACGGGCCGAGTGTCGAGCAAGACCCGCGTTCGGCTGGGTAGCACATCCGTGCATAGGCACGTCGAGATCGGCATCACGGCCCCCAGGGGGTATACCCTCCCCATGTCCTTTAGACCGGGGCGTTATGCGGGTTCGAGGCCCTGTACGGGTTGGGGAGTCGCGAAGCCGGGACAATGCGTTTGATATGTTGTGCAATGAGTGATGTATGGCTCGTGGAACATCAAATGGAACACGGGTATCAGTCAATCAGGTGGCTGAGAGCTACCGACGATGTCGGTCAGTCGGACAGCAGTCGAAGTCGATGGTCTGTGTTGTTCCTCAGCGGCAGATCCGCCCCGCGTTTCCGAGTAGTGACAGGTTTCTGCGAGAATCGGGGTGTGACCGATGCCGATATATCTGCCGCACATCATCGGGCTGAGCGCAGTGGTCCGGGAGCGGAGTTTCTGCGTTGTCATCTGCCGATGGCGATTGTGGCACTGGTCATCGTAGTGGCGGTGGTGCTCGTCGCTGCCGAGCGATGGCGGCGGGGGGTGCTGTTCTTCGGCGGTGCGACGTTGCTGGCCGCGGCATTCCGGCTATGCCTTCCGACTGCGCGGGTCGGACTGCTCGCGGTGCGCAGCAAGCCCTTCGACGTCGGTGCGCTGATTTTGCTCGGCTCCAGCATTATATTTCTCGCGGTCACGATCAATACTCTCGGTATCGGCTAGCCGATGCGGGACACTTTCGGCATCGGCTAGCCGATCAGGGTGCAGCCTCTGGCCGCCCCTGAAGCATGCCGCCCCGAGGAGATTCGGTGCGGCTCTCAGCGCTCGGGCCGCACGGCGAACTTTGCCAGTCGCATGGTCTCGGTCAGCAGTTTCGCCACCGCCGCGGTCTCGGTGAGGAACCCGTCGTGCCCATAGCGTGAATTCAGAATCTCCAGTCCGTCGCAGCCGGGTAGCAGATCGGCCAGCTCCTGTTGGGTTTGCAGGGGATACAGCCGGTCGGAGTCGACGCCGCCCACTACGCACGGCACCGTTGTCGCCGCGAGCGCGGTTTCGATGCCGCCACGGCCACGGCCGATGTCGTGTCGGTTCATCGCCTCGGTCAACAGGACATAAGTGGCGGGATCGAAGCGTTTGCACAACTTTTCGGCCTGGTGGTCGAGGTAGCTCTGCACCGCGTAGCGGCCGCCGGCACGGGGATCCTCGCCGCTCTGAGGCTTGTTCTCGAATCGGTGGTCGAGTTCGAATTCGGTGCGGTAGGTCAGGTGCGCGATCCGCCGGGCGATGCCCATACCCGTCATCGGGGCCCGGCCGGTGCCGTGGTAGTTGCCGCCCTGCCAGTCCGGGTCGGCTTTGATCGCTGCGATCTGCGTGGTCTGGGTACCGATCTGGTCGGCGGTGGCGCGGGCGCCGACCGCGAGCACCAGAGCGGCGGCCACCCGCTCGGGCATGTCTACCATCCACTCCAGCACTCGCATCCCGCCCATCGACCCCCCGACCACGGCGGCGAGACGGTCGATGCCGAGCAGGTCCATCAACATCATCTCCGCAGTCACTTGATCGCGGATGGATACCTCCGGAAACCTTGCGCCCCAGGGCTTTCCGTCTGGAGCCCACGAGGAGGGGCCGGTGCTGCCCTTGCAGCCGCCCAGCACATTCGTCGCGATCACACACCACTCGTCGGTATCCAGTGGCGCACCCGGTCCGACCATGCCGTCCCACCAACCTGGCAGTAGGTGGATGTCGTCGGGTCTGCCGACGACGTGCGAGTCACCGGTCAGTGCGTGCTCGACGAGCACGACGTTGTCCAGTCTGGGGGAGAGCTCGCCCCAGCGCTGCACCCCGAGGTGCACATTCGGAACGACCATGCCGTTTTCCAGCGGTACGTCCCCGATGTCGATGGTGCCGAGCTGTCCGTCCGGAGGCGGTAGGGCGATGCCTGTGGTCCGAATGCTCGATTCGGTGCTCACGGTCACGTTGCCGCTGCCGCGAAGCCGGCGCGCAGATCGGTCAGGATGTCTTCGATGCCTTCGATACCCACCGCGAGGCGGACCAGTCCGGGGGTGACACCGGAGGCCAGCTGTTCTTCTGGCGTGAGTTGGGAATGTGTTGTCGAGGCAGGGTGGATCACGAGGGAACGCACATCCCCGATATTGGCTACGTGGCTGTGCAGGGCCAACCCGTCGACGAACTTCTTGCCCGCGTCCACCGCACCCCGCAGTTCGAACGCGACGATCGCGCCGGTGCCTTTCGGAGCCAGCCGTTTCCCGCGTTCATGCCATGGTGAGGAGGGCAGGCCCGCATAGTGGACCGCCTCGACTGCCGGGTGTGTGCTCAAGAACTCGGCGACCTTCTCGGCATTGGCGACGTGCCGTTCCATCCGGAGGCTCAGTGTTTCGATGCCCTGGCTGATCAAGAACGCGTTGAACGGCGAAACCGCCGAGCCGAGATCACGCAACAGTTGCACGCGAGCTTTGACCGCGAAGGCGGGTGCGCCGAGATCGGCGTACACCACGCCATGATAGCTCGGATCGGGGGTGGTGAAGCCGGGGAAACGGGACTGTCCCTGCTCGTCGGTCGCCGTCCAGTCGAAGGAGCCACCATCGACGATCACGCCCGCGACAGCCGCGCCGTGCCCGCCGAGATATTTCGTGGCCGAGTGCACGACGATGTCAGCACCGTGCGCCAGCGGCTGAATCAGGTATGGGGTGGCCACGGTGTTGTCTACGATCAGCGGGATCCCCGCGGCGTGGGCGACGGCGGAGACGCCGGGGATGTCGAATACGGCGCCGCTCGGGTTGGCGATGGTCTCGCCATAGCAAGCTTTGGTGTTCGGACGAATCGCAGCCTCCCACTGCGCCAGATCGTCGGGATTTTCGACGAAGGAGACCTCGACGCCGAGCTTGGCCAGCGAGTAGCGGAAGAGATTGTAGGTGCCGCCGTAGAGGTGCGAACTGGACACGATATGGTCGCCGGCTTCTGCGATATTGAGGATCGCGAAGGTTTCCGCGGCCTGACCGGAGGCGAGCAGCAGTGCGGCCACACCACCCTCCAGGGCGGCGATACGCTGCTCCACCACGTCCTGGGTGGGGTTCGTTATCCGGGTGTAGATGTTGCCCGGCTCGGCCAGGCCGAACAACGCCGCCGCGTGGTCGGTGTCGCGGAAGGCGTAAGAGGTGGTTTGGTAGATCGGTAGGGCGCGGGCTCCGGTGCTGTTGTCGGGAGTCTGGCCCGCGTGGATCTGCTTGGTCTCGAAGGACCACTGCGTCGGGTCGTTCCCGGCCACAGGCGCGGTGGCTTCACTCATTATTGCTCCATAGATGATGTTCGCCGGTACGGGTTAGGGGTTAACGGTGTGACGAGCGACAACACATGCCAGAGACCTCCTGATGCGCGCTTGCTCCCGACTCTCGGGAGCCAGGTCATCACCCGGAGCACCCCACCGCTGCTGGAGGGTTGCCGACCAGCGAGCCGGGGCTTGCCGCTGGTACTCATGACCTATCGGGCATCATAACTGGCGAGTGGTCAGCAGCCGAAATCTGCTGTCGAATTCACTGGCCAGGGCTTGGTCGCGTGAGACAGCACACGCGCACGAAAGCGTCGAAGCTCTCGTTGAGCGCGGTGCGTACCGACTCGGCCGTGGTCGCGATGTCCTCTTCCGTGAAGACTTTGTCGGGCGGGAACTGTTCGTCCGAGCACTCCATGCCGACGTGGCAGATCACTTGCCAGGTCCCGACGATGAGTCGTACTTCGCGCGCGTCAGGTTCGGTACCGAGACGTTCGGCGACCACGGCCGCGGTCGCCGCGTTGTCGGTGCGCTCCAGGCTGCGTGCGTTGACCGATGGACTGCTGCGCAGAATTCGCCGTATCTGCTGGAACTGTCGAAATGAAACCGCGCTATCGGTGTCGGCGGCTCGATCGATCACACGCAGGAAGGCTTCGCGCAGGGCTTCCAGTTCATTGCTGGTACGGGGGAGTTCGCGCAGAGTCTCGGCGACAGCGGCATCGAAGTCCTCGATAGGACCGAGGATTATGTCTTCTTTGCTATCGAAATAGCGATTGACTGTGCGTGGTGAGACGTCTGCGGCATGGGCGACCTGTTCGACCGTGGTTGTGTCGAAGCCGTGCCGGTCGCACAAGTCGAGACCGGCCGCGATGATGCGCAACCTGGTTTGTCGCTTCTTGCGTTCACGCAGCCCCAGGGCTGTGCGGGTGTCCGCGGCGTTGTCGGCCGCGACGGTCGCGCCCATCGGGGCCGATGACTCGAGCATGCTTCCCATGGTATGGCAAGCCATCATTTCCTGTTCAAAGCAGCCAAATGTCGTATTACGACACTTGGCTATTGACGACAAATGTCGCTTACTGCCAGTATGGCTTCAGCGTATCGAAGGACGAGGAGACGGCAATGAGCCAAGTGGTGACAGCGGCGGACCCGCCGCGAAAACAGGGGAGTTCAACGCGCTGGCTCGCGCTGGCGGTGATCGCGGTGGCTCAGCTCATGGTGGTGCTGGATGCCACCATCGTGACTATTTCGCTGCCGTTCGCACAGCGCGATCTCGACATCAGCGATAGCGACCGGCAATGGGTGATCACGGCCTACACACTGATCTTCGGTGGTCTGCTGCTGCTGGGTGGTCGATTGGCCGACTACTTGGGACGACGCCGGATCTTCATCATCGGCCTGATCGGTTTCGCGGCTTCTTCGGCCCTGGCAGGTCTCGCGCAAAGCGGCGCGGAAATGTTCGCGGGCCGCGCACTGCAGGGTGCCTTCGGTGCGCTGCTCGCACCTGCCGCGCTTTCGCTGTTGTCGGTGACCTTCACCGAACCCAGTGAGCGCGCCACCGCTTTCGGGGTGTTCGCCGGCATCTCCGCGGGCGGCGCCGCGCTCGGTCTGATCGCAGGTGGCGTGCTTACCGAATACGCATCGTGGCGCTGGTGCCTACTGGTCAATACGCCAGTAGCGTTGCTCGCATTGTTCGGCGCGCTGGCCTGGGTGATGAAAGATGCTCCCACGAAGCGCACGGGTGGCTATGACGTGCCCGGTGCGGTCACGGTGACGCTCGGCTTGATCGCCGTTGTGTATGGATTCAGTCGTGCCGCGGACGACGGTTGGCTGGCAGGCAGCACGCTGTCGCTGTTGATCGCGGGGGCGGTCCTGCTCGTCATCTTCGTCGCGGTCGAACAGCATTCATCGAATCCCCTGCTGCCGCTGCGTATTCCAGGAGAGATCAACCGGGGCGGCGCGTTCTTGGTGGCGCTGCTCATCCCGATCCCTATGTTCGCGATGCTCCTGTTCCTCAGCTATTACTTCCAGATCACGCTCGGTTATTCTGCGTTGAAGGCGGGCTTCGCGTTCCTGCCTTTACCCGGGGGCATCGTGATCTCAGCGGCTGTCACCAGCGCGTTGCTGCCGAAGCTCGGCCCACGTCCGTTGATGATGGTCGGCGCTGTACTCGGCGTCGTCGGACTGGTGTTGTTGGCCCAGCTGAGCTATGGCGACAGCTATCTCACCAGTGTGTTGCCCGCTCAGGTGATCATCGCGCTCGCCATGGGCCCCTTGTTCATCGGTATGCAGGCTGTCGCACTGCACCAAGTGGGAGAAGAAGACTCGGGTGTCGCCTCCGCCCTGCTGAACGCGGCGCAGCAGATCGGCGGCGCGGTGGGTACGGCACTGCTGACCACTATTTCGGTGCAGGCCGCCCAGGCATTCGCGGAGAACAACCCGGCCATCGACAACCTGGCTGCCCGAGCCGCGATTCACAGCTACGATGTGGCCTTCTATATCGGTGCCGGATTCTTTCTCCTAGCCATCCCGATTATCGCCTTGATGATCCGGGACCGGCCGGAGAATCTGATCGAAGGATCGGAGGAGGAGGCCCGGAGCCCGCTCGCGGTCTGACCAGGTCGTGCGAGGTCCGCGTATCATATCGGTGGTACGCGGACCTCGGCGTTACCCGGACCGGGTCGGCGGCGAGATTGTCATCGCAGTGCGGGAAGCGGATCATTGCGGAGACGGCAGCTCTACACACCTCGCCGCAGCCTGGGTGCCGCTTGGTCGATCGATAACCGGGGTGGTCTGGCTCACTGTCCGGGTTGCCCGCGCGGTGAGAATGTCAGCAGCAGTACGCTTGTCTTGTTTGCACCACACGTCTCGTGGACAGCGCGGGACATATACGTTGTCTGTTGGAACAGCTGGGGTCCGCTCACAAGCGTGTTCACCTGGCCGTGCAATGATGGCACCATCCTAGGAGGACACGAAGATCCATGTCCAAGATCAAGGTTGAAGGCACCGTTGTAGAACTCGACGGTGACGAGATGACTCGGATCATCTGGCAGTTCATCAAGGACAAGTTGATCCACCCCTATCTCGATGTGAATCTGGAGTACTACGACCTCGGTATCGAGTACCGCGACAAGACAGACGATCAAGTCACCGTCGACGCTGCCGAGGCGATCAAGAGACACGGTGTGGGCGTGAAGTGCGCGACTATTACGCCGGACGAGGCACGGGTCAAGGAATTCGGCCTGAAGAAGATGTGGCGTTCGCCCAACGGCACCATCCGTAACATTCTGGGCGGCACCATCTTCCGGGCGCCTATCATCATCTCGAACGTTCCTCGGCTGGTGCCGGGGTGGACCAAGCCGATCATCATCGGTCGACATGCTTTCGGTGACCAGTATCGCGCTACCGACTTCAAAGTGCACCAAGCGGGCACTGTCACCCTCACCTTCACTCCGGAGGACGGCAGCGAGCCGATCGTCCACGAGGTGGTTAAGGTTCCCGAGGACGGCGGCGTTGTACTCGGGATGTACAACTTCAAGAAGTCCATCGAGGATTTCGCGCGGGCTTCGTTCAACTACGGTCTGCAGCAGAACTACCCGGTGTATCTCTCTACGAAGAACACCATCCTGAAGGCCTACGATGGTATGTTCAAAGACACCTTCCAGGACATCTTCGACGCCGAGTTCAAGACCCAGTTCGACGCGGCGGGCCTGACCTACGAGCATCGCTTGATCGACGATATGGTCGCCTCGTCCATGAAATGGGAGGGCGGCTACGTCTGGGCGTGCAAGAACTACGACGGCGATGTACAGTCCGACACGGTGGCGCAGGGCTTCGGTTCTCTCGGTCTGATGACCTCCGTGCTGCTGACTCCGGACGGCAGGACCTGTGAGGCAGAGGCCGCGCACGGGACTGTCACCCGGCACTTCCGCCAGCACCAGCAGGGCAAGCCGACCTCGACCAACCCGATCGCGTCGATTTTCGCCTGGACTCGTGGTCTGGAGCACCGCGGCAAGCTGGACAATGCCCCCGAAGTGATCGGCTTCGCGCAGACCTTGGAGGACGTTGTCATCAAGACCGTCGAGGGTGGCCAGATGACCAAGGACCTCGCGCTGCTCGTCGGGGGGGACCAGGGATACCTGAGCACTGAGGAGTTCCTCGGCGCTCTGGATGCCAATCTGGCTCGCGCGCTGCGCTGAATCGGCTCGTTCGACCTACTTCGGTGCTGGGGCGTACCCAGCGCCGGGCATGAATGCCATCGGGCACCCGCCCCACGTGTAAGTGGAACGGGTGCCCGGATTGTTTCCGGTCAGTTTCGGTGCGATTTCCTCTTGATTGCCAGACGGGTGGTTCCATCGCCGGAAGATGCCATGTTTTTACCGGCAGTATGGCGATGAAGAGGGCTGCTGCGGTTATGCTGATCTCGAGCGCCGTCAATGTAGCCGGCGTTCCCGCTGTCATCCGAATCAGGTCGGCAGTTTGCCCGGCGTGGCTGCCGAACTGAGCGGCCATTGGTCTTCTCCGTGAGATCCCACCTTGTCGTGAACTGACTGGTGGAGGAATTCCTCTCGATCCAGCCGTGTTCGAAATCCATTCGGTGTGGACAACTCGCCACTGACGGGCCATCGCAGCGGTGACGAAGTCCCGTCCAGGCGGGCCTCGATCAACCCGTAAACCTCCCAGGCGCCGGCCTTTGGGGGCCAGTAGGGTGACGTGATGGGCGAAGACTTGTCTGTCTACCTGCAAGTTTGTAGTTTTGTCTCAGAGAGTTCTCGTGCCGATGACGTTACTCGAGGAGTGCGAGGAAGTCAGACTGCTGACTGTGGCCGGGCCAAGGTGAAATCGACAAGGATCGGAACGCATGGCGCATATCGAGGAGATCAGGGATATAGATACCTCTCCGGAAGAGGTATGGGCTTTTGTCGCCAACCCGCATACTTGGGGCGAATGGTTCACGAACATAGACCATTTTCTGAAGGAGCCGCCAACGGTACTGACCGAGGGCGCCAAGCTGGCTGTCAAGTTCACGTTGCTCGGCATGACGAGCGATTCCGAAGTAACCGTTGTCTCGATGGCCGCACCGAATACGCTGATCATTCGCAGTGAAACAACTGGGGTGAAGACTGATTTCGTCTATGACATCCAGCCGAACGGCGATGGCAGCACGATCACGGTGCAGTGTGAATTCTCCGGACTGATGATCAGGGGCTCACTCGCCAAGGCAGTGGAGTCGATCGGCCGTGAACAGCTCGATCGAAACCTCACACAGCTCACCGCGCTGGCCTCGGGGAACACGACGCCGTCTGGTGATTCAGGGCCAGTGGACAGCTGATGCCGCAGGGGCGGCATCCGACCAGCACGGTACGGTCAGCGTGTGCCATGCATCTCGACGGTGAACGTGAACGGTGTCCGCGCGGCCGCGAGGAAAGGCCTACTCGCCTGGTTGGCGACCACAGCGGCCGACGTTGTCTGTCTGCAAGAAACCCGCGCCACCGATGAACAGGTCAGAGTCGCACTGGCATCCGCGCTGGACGCGGGGTGGCAGTTGACGCACGCCGAGCCGGAATCAAAGGGACGTGCCGGCGTCGGCATTTTGTCTCGACAGGCGCCGCGCGCAGTGCGGATCGGTTTCGGCAGTGACGAGTTCGGGGCCGCGGGTCGTTATCTAGAGGCCGATTTCGACGACACCACGGTGGCGAGTGTGTATGTGCACTCTGGTGAAGCGGGCACCGCGCGCCAGAACGAGAAGTATCGTTTCATGGCCGAACTCGGTGCCTACTTGACCACGCGGCCCGGCGATTTCGTGGTGGCAGGCGACTGGAACATCGCGCACACCGAGCGGGATCTGAAGAATTGGAAGGGCAACCTGAAGTCGGCCGGGTTTCTGCCGGAAGAGCGCGCCTGGATCGATGAGTTGCTGGCCGCGGGCTATATCGACGTGGTGCGCAGCTTGCATCCCGGGGTCGAAGGCCCCTACAGCTGGTGGTCGTACCGCGGGCGTGCCTTCGACAACGATAGTGGATGGCGCATCGATTACCATCTGGTCCGGGGTGAGCTCGCCACGCGCGCTGAACATGCGCGGGTAGAGCGGGCCGATGCTTACGATCAGCGCTGGTCCGACCACGCACCCGTCACGGTGCGGTACCAGTGAATCGCGCACAGGTGAATTGGTCGGGCTGGACCGATGCGCCGCGAGCGTAAATGTTCGCACGGCCTATCCGGTACGGCGCGCTGATAGGTCAAAGTGTGGTCACGATTCTGGTAGAGGGTGTTGCCAGAGTGGTTGATTCTGTCGGATCCTGTTGCTGGATGCTCTCGAGGAGACCGCGATGTCCGAGCCCGGCTACTTCAGTGACCATTCGATGGTTCGACGAGTCATGCGCAAGCGTGCGGTAGGTCTCACCTATGGTCTGCGCGCTCTGGTCGTCGGCGCGGTACACCCGCTGCTCTATGTCGGCACCGCGGAAAACACCGAGCATCGGACGATGCCCTACACCAGGCTCGCGCTGACCGGGAGGCTGTTCGAGGCGGTGTTCCTCGGCAGTAAGACCGAGGCCGATCGCGCGCTGGCGTTCACCAAAAAGAAGCACAGTACAGTTCGTGGCGCGCTGCCAGAGGACGCGGGCGCCCATTACCCGGCGGGCACCCGATACTCCGCGCTCGACCCGCACCTGATGTTCATGACGATGGCCTTCGCCTTCGATTCTGCTGAGGTGATGCACGACTTGCTGGTGCGTACCCTGAGCGACGACGAACGGGAAGGTCTCTACCAGGACTATGTGCGTTGGGGTGAGCTATTCGGTATGTCCGCGGCCGCCGCACCGGGCAGCTATCGAGAGTTCCGCGCATTCTTCGACCATTACCTCCACTCCAGTGAACTGTTTCTCACCGAAGAGGCGCGGCTGGTCGGATCTTATCTGGCCGGCCAGCGCGTACCGTATGCGCCCGGTATGCCGCTACGGCAGGTTACCTCGGCGTTCTATCTGCTGGTGCAGGGTAGTTTGCCGTCGCGTATCCGCCGGATGTACGGGATGCGCTGGGGGATTGCGGACGAGGCCGCCTATCTGATGCTGGCGCGTGCAGTCCGTACTGCGCATGTGCCGGTCCCACTGCTGCCCGAGATATTACACGGCGCCCTCGCAGGCCCCAGCGCGCCGGTATACACCATGCTCGCCGAACGCGAACGCGAACTGGTCGGCAGTGGGCGGCCGAGCATGCCGGGGATCGATCCGCGGAACTGGGTGCAGCGGAATCCGGCTTGAACCGCATGCGAAGATCGGTGGCATGTCCAGTCCTGCGCCCACTCCGGCCGCCGAACGCACACAGCGGGTTCTGTCCGGGATCCAGCCGACCAGCTCCTCATTTCATCTCGGGAACTACCTTGGCGCGTTGCAGTACTGGGTGACCATGCAAGACGACTATGACACGTTGTATTTCATCCCTGATCTGCACGCGATCACCGTGCCGCAGGACCCGAAGGAGCTGAAAGCGCGGACCAGGGCCGCCGCCGCGCAGCTGCTCGCGCTCGGTATCGACCCGAAGAGGTCTACCCTTTTCGTGCAGAGTCAGGTACCCGAACACGCCGAATTGGCCTGGGTACTCAGCTGTATCACGGGCTTCGGCGAGGCGAGCCGGATGACCCAGTTCAAGGACAAGTCGGTGAAACAGGGCGCGGAGAACGCGACCGTCGGCCTGTTCACCTACCCAGTGCTGATGGCCGCGGATATCCTGCTCTACCGGACCCATCAGGTTCCGGTCGGTGAAGATCAACGGCAACACTTGGAACTCACCCGAAACCTGGCGCAGCGCTTCAACACCCGGTTCAAGAAGACGTTCGTGGTGCCGGAGGCGCATATCGTCAAGGGCACTGCGAAGATCTACGACCTGCAGGATCCGACCGCGAAGATGAGCAAGTCGGCCACCACCGACGCGGGCCTGATCAACCTGCTGGATGACCCGAAGATCACCGTGCGGAAAGTGAAATCGGCGGTCACCGACACCGGACGCGAGATCCGCTACGACACCGAGCGCAAGCCGGGCATCAGCAACTTGCTGGTGGTCCTGAGTGCGCTGACCACAACGCCGATCATCACGCTGGAGAAGGATTTCGAGGGCAAAGGCTATGGCGAGCTGAAGGCGGCTGTCGCCGACGCGCTGGTGGAGTTCGTCACACCATTGCAGGCGAAGGTGCGAGAATATCTGTCGGATCGAGGGGAGCTGGACCGGGTCCTCGCCACCGGAGCCGAGCGGGCGCGCGAGATCGCGGGCAGTACTCTTGCACAGGTATACGATCGAGTCGGCCTGTTGGGCCGCTGAGCACCGTTCGTGAGTTTTCGCGTCGAAAGGCGAATGGTGCGGTGATCGACACTATCGTGACGGGGGTCAAGCGCTGGATTCAGGCCCGACCCTGGTTGGAGCATCTGGTCCGGGCGGCAGGCCGCTACCGTGACCAACGGGGCGACCATTACGCGGCAGGCATCACGTATTTCACTGTGCTGTCGCTGTTTCCGCTGTTGATGGTCGCTTTCTCGGTCGCGGGCCTGGTCTTGTCCAGCAATCCCGACTTGATCGATATGGTGCGGGCCAAGATCATCGAGAATATGCCGGGCCTATTCGGCACGCAGGTGAGCGATCTGATCGACCGGGCGATCGAATCACGGGGCACGGTCGGCGTGCTGGGTCTGCTCGTCGGGATCTATACCGGTCTCGGTTGGATGACCCATCTGCGCGCTGCGCTCACCGAGCAATGGGAGCAGCGGACCACTGAGCGCAACTGGCTGGTGACCAAACTCTCCGATCTGGGCGCGTTGGTCGGTCTCGGTCTTGCTCTCACAATTCTGCTCGGCTTGTCGGCGTTGGCGTCGAGCGCGCTCGGTACGCAACTGCTCAGAGGTCTCGGCCTCATTGATCTCCCTGGCGCCGATTTACTGCTGAGGGTGGCTTCCATCCTGCTCGGGCTCCTGGGCTCCTGGGCGATGTTCGCCTGGATCATTGCCCGGCTTCCGCGTGAACCGGTCACGCTGGCCAGTGCGGCCAAGGCGGCGGCGTTGGCCGCGCCGGTATTCGAAGTATTCAAGCTCGTTGCCTCGCTCTATCTGCAAATAGTCCTGAACAGTCCCGCGGGTGCTACATTCGGTTCGATCATCGGCCTGATGGTGTTCACCTACACCACCTACCGCATCACGCTGTTCGCTACCGCATGGGCCGCCACTGCCGCCGAGAACGAGCCGGAGGCCGAGATCTCCCCGCCCGGCACTGCTGTGATCGTGCCCCGGGTCGGCGCCAGCGGCCTGCCGGTGGGCGCGGGCGCCAGTTACTTTGGTGCGGGTGTCCTTGCCGCCCTTATTCTTTCGAGGTTGCGGAGGCTTTCCGGCCATCGTTGACCGGAAAGCGCCGAGTCGGGCGACCCCTCATGTTCTCCGAGTGGTCGAACGTTGGCGGGTATCTACGCTGTGCGGTGCCTCGACCGCGACCAGCTGGTCGCTCGGCCGGATCGTGGGTAACTGGTCGCTATCGCTGTCGTGGTGTTGGGAACGATGTTGTCCACTCGTTATCAACCGCGACTGGGTGCGCTGAATCGCGATCCGATCGTCGATGGGTCGATGTGGGTTCAGCCAGTGTATGTGCGCTGGATGCGGCAGAATCGATGCATGTCGGTCGAGCTACCCGTGCGCGGCGCGGTGCGGACGCTGCGCGAGCGGAAGAAGGAGCGCGATCGCCGGACGATTCGCCTGGAAGCGTTCCGGCTGTTCCGTGCGCAGGGCTACAGCGAGACGACTATCGAGCAGATCGCCGCAGCGGCTGATGTCTCGCCGAGTACCTTTCTTCGCTATTTCCAGACCAAAGAGCAGCTCGTGCTCACCGATGACCTCGATCCGTTGCTGGTGGAGGCGCTGCGGCGTCAGCCGCGCGATATCACTCCGATGGCTGCTTTCCGCAACGCGGTGCTAGAGGTCTTCGCGGAGCTGCCCGCCGCCGCTCTGGGCTTCGAGCAGGAGCGGCAGGCGTTGCTGCACCACGTGCCGGAGTTGCGGTCAGCTATAGGCGTGGAGATCATCCGTAGTATCGACCTCATTGCGCACTTGCTGGCCGAGCACACCGGCCGCTGTGCCGACGATTTCGAGGTTCGGGTAGCGGCGGGCGCTATGGCGGGCGCAGCTTTGGCCATCTCGACGATCACACCAATGAATGTCGAGAACATCACCCATACATTGGATTTTTTGAACGCTGGTCTCCCGATCGGGACGAATCGCGCATCCTGAGGGTCGACTCCGATCCCATCATTACTCGACCGGGAGCCGAGTCCGGGCAGCGTCAGAGCGCAGTAAGCGGTCGGGTGTGTCGTCGTCCATGGTCGCGAAGAAGCCGCCGAGCACATCTTCGATCTGGGCAACCGAGTCCGCGCAGTAGAGAACCGGTTGGTAGCGGGTGATGTCGTAATTCGCGCTGCCCATCTCGGTGACATCCAGTGGCCGGAGTTCGACATGCCGGAATTCCTCGATCTCTCCGAAAGACGACAGCAGGCCTGCTCCGTAGCAACGGATTTCGCCATGCTCGCGAACGACGCCGAATTCCATCGAGAACCAGAAGACGTTGGCGAGGAATTTCAGTGCGCGCTCGGTGTTCAGCCTGCTCGCCGCCGCGCCGACCATGGCGTAGATGGCCGCGAAACGTGGGCTGGCGATCTGGTTGGCGTGCCCGATGATCTCGTGGATGGCATCTGGTTCCGGAGTGTACAGCGGTGCGGAATGATGCCGGATGTATTGGGTCGAGTGGAAGGTTCGCGCGGCGAAGGAGCTGAAGAACTCCCGTAGCGGTACTAGGCCCGCGGCCGGGACATAGCGGAATCCGGTGAGTGGCTCCAGCGCCGCGGATACCTCGTCCAACTGCGGAATGTGATCAGTGGGCAGGGCTAGTGCCGCAGCGGCCGTGAGTATTTCGGCACTGGCATAGGTGTGGTGTTTGCGGGCTAGCTCCGTCGATACGATCCGCCACACCCGCTGCTCGGAGTCGGTATAGGCGATACGGGAGAGCGGCTTTCCTGGCGTGTATTCCAGGGCCGCCGCGGCGATGGCATTGCGGCGGACCCGATACGAAAGATCGTGTACGCCGGGATGCTCTTCGCATAGGTGCACAGTCACGTCGCCGTTACCGGTGCTGGTCACCGGCGAGTACAGCTGGGCCTCGGTGAACATACTTCGATGCAAGCATCGTCGAACGCCATCGACAACAAAAGCCCGTCAAACTGAGCAAAATGCCTAGTTTAATTCACTTTTCCAGTGGATTCTGTCGGCGAATGGCATTCGCTGTCGGCCGAACAGTGTCCGACATCGCCGACTTTGGGCCGGTGTGCGTGGATTGGTCGCCGACCAGG
This sequence comes from Nocardia sp. TBRC8007, assembly GCF_056629435.1. Taxonomy (NCBI): domain Bacteria; kingdom Bacillati; phylum Actinomycetota; class Actinomycetes; order Mycobacteriales; family Nocardiaceae; genus Nocardia; species Nocardia sp. TBRC8007. Next base: position 15,623 of record NZ_JBWSOR010000009.1, read on the forward strand.
TTGTGCTGGCACTCCGTAATAGGAGCCATACCCCTGCGTGGTAAGTAAGGCGAGTCGAGTTCGTGATTTGCCAGACATGAGCGGGCATCATGACGCAAGATGGCGAAAGTAAGAAGGAGGGCGCATGAAGTACGTGCGGATCGATCTCGATCAAGAATTGCTCGACGCGGCTGCCGCTATCATGGGCACTTCGACGAGTGCTACCACCGTCAACGAGGCTTTGCGCCGAATCGTTGTGCACGAGCGCCAGTTGCGCCATCTGGAGAAGCTCGCCTCGGACGTGTTGTTCGCTGTGCCGGAGCCGGAGGTCGTCGGCGCCGATCGGTAGCAGGGTGCCTGACCGTGCGTCGGCTGTTCCCGGCATCTCGTGGCTCGTGACCAGGCATCGCACGCGTCCGTAGTCGGCTTGTTCGATGTGGGCGAGGTGTCGGTGCCTGCTGGCAGAATCCGGGAAACTGTTGGCGTGACCGAGGGGGTGGAGTCATGGCGGTTTCCCTAGTCGATGTGCCTGCCGCGCAGCGGCCGCGCGAGCGTCTGCTGGCGCTCGGGCCGCAGGCGCTCAGCGACGCGGAGTTGCTCGCACTGTTGTTGCGACATGGCAGGCGCGGTGCGAGCGCATTGGATTTGGCGGTGGAATTGCTGGTCGAGCACGGTGGGCTGACCGGATTGGCGTCGGTGCGACCGGAGGAGTTGTCGCGGCGAGCTGGGATCGGGGTGGCGAAGGCCAGCACGATCATCGCCGCGTTCCATATCGGTGCGCGGGCGCGCGGCGGGCAGGATATCGCGATCCGGTTGGCCAGTGCCGCCGACGTGGCTGCCGCTGCTCGGGCGCAGTTTGCCGGCGCCAGGGTGGAGCGGCTGCTGGTGCTGGTGTGCGATACTCAGAATCGGTTGCGCCAGAAGGTATTCGTCGCGCAGGGCGCCGTCGATCAGGTCGCGGTCCCGGTTCGGGAGATCCTTAATACTGTGTTGCGCCATGATGGCCGTGGCTTCGCCGTCGTGCACAATCATCCTTCCGGCGATCCCACCCCGAGTGCCGATGATCGCCGCGCGACCACCATTCTCGCCGAAGCCGCTCATATCGTCGGCCTCCGTTTCCTCGACCACATAGTGATCGCGGGGGAGAAGTGGGCCAGCGCCCCAGGCCATCCGATTCCTTGACCGGAGCGCGCTGGTGCTACCCCGAAGGCCGCCTTCCTATCCAGGAAAGACGACTCTCGGAGTAGCTGGGCCACGGTGGTCAGCGGGTGAAGAGCAGGGCTCGCTTGACTTCTTGGATGGCCTTGGTGACCTCGATACCGCGCGGGCAGGCATCGGTGCAGTTGAAGGTGGTGCGGCAGCGCCAGACGCCTTCGACATCGTTGAGGATGTCGAGACGTTCGCGGGCGCCTTCGTCGCGGCTGTCGAAGATGAAGCGGTGCGCGTTCACGATCGCCGCCGGACCGAAGTAGCTGCCGTCACTCCAGTACACCGGACAGGAGGTGGTGCAGCAGGCGCACAGGATGCACTTGGTGGTGTCATCGAAGCGGGCGCGGTCGGCCTGGCTCTGAACGCGTTCGCGGGTGGGCTCGTTACCTGAGGTGATCAAATAAGGCTTCACGGCGCGGAATGCGTCGAAGAACGGCTCCATGTCCACCACGAGATCCTTCTCCACCGGCAGGCCGCGGATCGGCTCGACGGTGACGGTGAGAGACTTGTCGCCCTTGGGCAGCATGTCCTTCATCAGCACCTTGCAGGCCAGCCGGTTGACACCGTTGATGCGCATGGCGTCGGAACCGCAGACACCGTGCGCGCAGGAGCGGCGGAAGGTGAGCGTACCGTCCAGGTAGGACTTGATGTAGATCAGCACGTTCAGGAACCGGTCGGTCGGCAGCACCGGCACTTGGAAGGATTCCCAGTGCGCGCCTTTATCGTCTTCAGGGTTGAACCGGGCCACCTTGACGGTGATCATCACCGAGCCTGCGGGGACCGGAGCAGGCTTTGCCACAGGCGCTGCTGGGTTCTCGATAACAGCAGTCATCAGTACTTACGCTCCATCGGCTCGTAACGGGTCTGCACCACGGGCTTGAAATCCAGGCGGATATCGGAGAGAAGCTCGGCCGGAGATCCTGTTTCGACCTGTTTGTAGGCCATGGTGTGCCGCATGTAGTTCACGTCGTCGCGATCGGGGTAGTCTTCGCGGGCGTGGCCGCCACGGGATTCTTTGCGGTTGAGCGCACCGACCACGGTGACCTCGGCCAGCTCGAGCAGGAAGCCGAGCTCGACGGCTTCGAGTAGATCACTGTTGTAGCGCTTGCCCTTGTCCTGCACCGTGATCCGCGCATAACGCTCCTTGAGCGCGTGGATGTCGGTGAGGGCCTGTTTGAGGGTGTCTTCAGTACGGAACACCGAGGCGTTGTTGTCCATCGACCGCTGCAGTTCGGTGCGGATGTCGGCGACCCGCTCGTTGCCATGGTCGCTCAGCAGCTGGGCCAGCCAGTTCTGCACCATCCGCGCCGGATGCTCCGGCAGGTCGACGAACTCGCTGCGCTGTGCGTACTCCGCGGCGGCGATGCCGGCGCGGCGACCGAACACGTTGATGTCCAGCAGTGAGTTGGTGCCGAGACGGTTGGCGCCGTGCACCGACACACAGGCGCATTCACCAGCGGCGTAGAGTCCGGGGATGATATCGGTGTTGTTGCGCAGTACCTCGCCACGGATGCGGGTAGGGATACCGCCCATCACGTAGTGGCAGGTCGGGAACACCGGCACCAATTCCTTCACCGGGTCTACGCCGAGGTAGGTCCGGGAGAATTCGGTGATATCGGGCAGCTTCTCCTCGAGCACATCTTCGCCGAGGTGGGTCACATCGATGTAGACGTAGTCCTTGTTCGGCCCGGCGCCGCGGCCCTCCAGTACCTCGAGCACCATCGAGCGCGCGACGATATCACGCGGAGCGAGATCCTTGATGGTGGGGGCGTAGCGCTCCATGAAGCGCTCGCCATCGGCATTGCGCAGGATGCCGCCCTCGCCGCGGACGGCCTCGGAGATCAGGATGCCCAGGCCGGCCAGACCTGTCGGGTGGAACTGATGGAACTCCATGTCCTCTAGCGGCAGCCCCTTACGGAACACGATCGCCATACCATCGCCGGTCAGAGTATGGGCGTTCGACGTGGTCTTGTACATCCGGCCGGAGCCGCCGGTGGCGAACACGATCGATTTGGCATGGAAGATATGGATGTCGCCGGTGGCCAGCTCATAGGTGACCACACCGGTCGCGACCGGACCGCGTTCGGTATCGGTGAGCACTAGATCGAGTACGTAGAACTCGTTGAAGAACTCCACGTCGTGCTTGACGCAGTTCTGATACAGCGTCTGCAGAATCATATGACCGGTGCGGTCGGCGGCGTAACAGGCGCGGCGCACCGGGGCTTTGCCGTGGTCACGGGTATGGCCGCCGAAGCGCCGCTGGTCGATCTTGCCCTCTGGGGTGCGGTTGAACGGCAGCCCCATCTTCTCCAGGTCGAGCACCGCGTCGATGGCCTCTTTGGCCATGATCTCCGCAGCGTCCTGATCGACCAGGTAGTCACCACCCTTGACGGTGTCGAAAGTGTGCCATTCCCAGTTGTCTTCTTCGACGTTGGCCAGGGCGGCGCACATACCGCCCTGGGCGGCGCCGGTGTGGCTGCGGGTCGGGTACAGCTTGGTCAGTACCGCCGTCCGCGCACGTGGGCCTGCCTCGATCGCGGCACGCATGCCGGCGCCGCCCGCGCCGACGATCACGACGTCGTAGCGATGCTCCTGGACAGGGCGCGATTCGCCGGTCCCGTTGATTGGTTCGCTGCGCTCACTCATGCGAGGGGGCCTGTTCCTAACTGATGTTGGGGTCGAAGGTGAAGATGACGTAGGTGCCCACGCTCATGATCAGGATCATCGAGATGGCCAGTAGGGTGTTCAGCCAGAACCGGGTCGAATCCTTACGGGCATAGTCCGCGATTACGGTGCGCAGCCCGTTGCCGCCGTGCAGCTGTGCCAGCCATAGCATGCTCAGGTCCCAGAGTTGCCAGAATGGGCTGGACCAGCGACCGGCGACGAAAGCAAAATTGATCCGCTTCACACCGCCGTCGAGTAGCAGCATGATCGCCATGTGCCCGAGAACGAGCACGATCAGCAGGAGACCGGAGAATCGCATGAACAGCCACGCGTACTTCTCGAAATTGTTGTTCGAGCGCGCGCGTGGCGAGCGGGGCAGATCCAGGCTCGCCGGACGGTCGTAGGACTTGCCGAGAACAGGTGCGCTCATGATCAGTGCTCCGTGAACAGGTAGAAGAACTGGCGTCCGATCGCGGGAACCGCCAGCAGGAACCAGGCCGCGAGGACAATCCAGAGCATCAGGCGCTGGTACTTCGGTCCCTTGGTCCAGAAGTCCACCAGGATCACGCGGACGCCATTGAGCGCGTGGAACAGCACGACGGCGACCAAGGCCATTTCCATCAATGCGACGATGGGGGTCTTGTAGATCTCGACCGCCTCGTCGTAGGTCTCTGGGCTCACGCGTACCAGCGCAGTATCCAGCACGTGGACGAAAAGGAAGAAGAAGACGGTGACGCCGGTGATCCGGTGCAGCGCCCACGACCACATTCCGGGGTCGCCTCGGTATAGTGTCCTTCGCTTCGGCTGGGCCGGAGCTTGAATCGTGGTCATAGAGCGCGGTGCCTCCAACGTCGTTGATGGACCCGGTTGCAGGTCCGACGCCGACCGCAGTGGGGGTTGAATGCCCTGGTGGCTGTCCTCCGGCCCATCGCAGGGAACCTGAACCGATCTGTTGTGGACTCTAATCCCCTTACATTCTCGGAACTAATTCGGTGTGTCACACGTTATGCGGCAAACGGTTGAGTTAGGTTCGCCTTCCTCTGTGTGTGCGGGGTTTCCGCGCGGGCCTCGCGCGGCTGCGTTCCGCTCGACCGAAAAGAGCTTCTTATGTCGAATATCGACTGGAAAATATTGCACGACAATGCAATTGAAGTTATGCATAATGCCTATGCGCCGTACTCGAAGTTTCCGGTGGGCGCTGCGGCTCTCAGTGCCGATGGGCGAATTGTGATCGGCTGCAATGTGGAAAATATCTCATATGGATTGGCCCTGTGCGCCGAATGTGTACTGATCGGTAACTTGATTTCGGGGGGTGGGGGACGCTTGCTGGCCATCTCGGTGGTCGATTCTCGCGGCGAAATCCTGATGCCATGCGGGCGTTGCAGGCAATTGCTCCATGAGCACGGTGGTGCCGAGCTCCTGGTGGATAGTAAGGCCGGAGCGGTGCCGTTACGTATGCTGCTGCCGGATGCATTCGGTCCAATGGACCTGAACGCTGGGCAAGTGCCCGATTCTGCCGAGAAGAGTAGGCCACGGTGAGGTCGGCGGCGCGGGTAGCGGTGGACGCGATGCGGTGTCGGCCGACCCGGGTATGCGCCAGCGACGGCCGGCAGTAACTGAGGGGGAGGCGGAGCGAGCTCATGTCAGACTGGCGGGCGTGACAGCATTCGACGCGGTTTCGATCATCACAGCCAAGCGGGATGGCAGGGAACTGTCCGATGCGCAGATCAACTGGGTAGTGGACGGATTCACCCGAGGTGCGGTGGCCGACGAGCAGATGTCCGCGCTGGCCATGGCGATTATGTGGCGCGGGATGACCCGGCGCGAGATGTCCGGATGGACCGCCGCGATGATCGATTCCGGGCAGCGCATGGATCTCACCGGCCTGTCCAGACCGACCGTGGACAAGCACTCGACCGGCGGGGTGGGAGATAAGATCACGTTGCCGTTGGCCCCTCTGGTGGCCGCATGCGGGGCCGCGGTACCGCAGTTGTCCGGACGTGGGCTCGGCCACACCGGCGGAACCCTGGACAAACTGGAAGCCATTCCCGGCTGGCAAGCCGACGTGTCGGTGCCGCGAATGTGCGACATTCTGGCGGATCCGAGGATCGGTGCGGTGGTATGCGCGGCGGGCGCCGACCTCGCGCCAGCCGACCGGCGCCTATATGCCCTGCGCGATGTCACCGGCACGGTCGAATCGATCCCGTTGATCGCCAGCTCGATCATGAGCAAGAAGATCGCGGAGGGCACCGCGGCGTTGCTGCTCGATATCAAAGTCGGCTCCGGCGCCTTCCTGAATACGCTCGATGCGGCAAACGAATTGGCCACGGTCATGGTCGAGCTGGGCATCGACGCGGGCGTACAGACAGTGGCACTGCTCACCGCCATGGATACCCCGCTCGGCCGCACTGCGGGCAATGCCCTCGAGGTCGCGGAATCGGTGGAGGTACTCGCCGGAGGTGGGCCTGCGGACGTGGTAGAGCTGACGCTCACCCTGGCCCGCGAGATGGTCGCTCTGGCCGGAATCGATACCGACCCCGCCGATGCGCTGACGGACGGCCGGGCGATGGACCACTGGCGGGCGATGGTCCGTGCGCAAGGAGGCGACCCGGATGCGCCGCTGCCCGTCGCGAAACACACCGAGACCTTACGGGCTACTGCTGATGGTGTGCTGACCCGGCTCGACGCGCTCGGCGTCGGCATCGCTGCCCGGAGTCTCGGCGCGGGTCGCGCGCGCCAAGATGATCCGGTGCAGTCCGGCGCGGGCGTCATTATGCACGCCAAGCCGGGCGACTCCGTTACCGTGGGACAGTCGCTGCTCACCATGCACACCGACACTCCCGAAGCATTCGCGGGTGCGGCGGCGGCGCTGAACGATGCCGTCGCCATTGCCCCCGTCGCTATTGCCCCTGATGCTGTTCTGCCCGCTCCGCTGATTCTTGATCGTGTCGTGCGTTGATCTGTCGCGCTGGTTTGCGGCATCGAGTCGCTGACATGCTGATCGGCAGGATGCGACGGGCTTGATTCGGTAGCTCATTTTGTTCCAGCCGGCTTCTGTCCGGCAACGAGATAGTCGCCACGCCTGGAGTTGGCTGCCGATCCGGAGTGTTACAGCTACCGTCGATACATGACTGGACCGATGCCTTTGACCCTCGCTTCGATCCGCCAAGCGCCGAAAGCGTTGCTGCACGATCATCTCGACGGTGGCCTACGGCCCGCGACGGTGCTAGAGCTAGCCGCGCACAACGGCTATGCCGACCTGCCTGCCTCCGATGAGGCGTCACTAGCGGCCTGGTTCCGTGACGCGGCTGACAGCGGATCGCTGGAACGGTATCTGGAGACCTTCGTCCATACCGTCGCCGTGATGCAGACCCCGGAGGGGCTACGCCGTGTTGCCCGCGAATGCGTCGAGGATCTCGCTGCCGACGGTGTGGTGTACGCGGAGGTGCGTTTTGCCCCGGAACAGCACTTGGAGCACGGGCTCACCCTGGACGAAGTGGTCGAACACACCCTCGCCGGTTTCCGTGAGGGTGAGGCCGCGGTTGCCGAGCAGGGGCACACCATCGTGGTGACTTGCCTGCTCATCGCGATGCGGCATGCGGCGCGATCGCGAGAAATCGCAGAGCTGGCGGTGCGCTTCCGCGACCGTGGCGTCGGCGGCTTCGATATCGCGGGCGCGGAGGCGGGCTTTCCGCCGAGTAGGCATTTGGACGCATTCGAGTACATGCGTACCAATAGCGCGCACTTCACGATCCATGCGGGCGAGGCCTTCGGTCTGCCGTCCATCCATGAAGCGCTCGCGTTCTGCGGCTGCGACCGGCTCGGTCACGGAGTTCGCATCACCGACGATATCAGTGTGCCGGGCGCGATCGAGGACGCGCAGCTCGGGCTGGTTGCCAGTTATGTGCGAGACATGCGCATTCCGCTGGAACTGTGCCCGTCGTCGAACGTCCAAACCGGCACTGTGCCCTCACTGGATAAGCACCCCTTCGACCTGCTGGCCCGACTGCGCTTCCGCGTGACGGTCAATACCGACAACAGGCTGATGAGCGATACCAGTATGAGCCAGGAGATGCTCAAGCTGGTCGAGACATTCGGCTACGGTTGGAGTGATCTGGAGCGGTTCACCATCAACGCCATGAAGTCGGCGTTCATCCCGTTCCCGCAACGGCTGCGGATCATCGATGACATCATCAAGCCCGGATATGCCGTGCTCATCGGATAGTGTGCGGATACAACGAGATTCGACTAGATGCCGACGTAATCGACCGCATGGTGTCGGGCCGGCCGATGGCGGGTGAACGGATCGAGCGGCGCTCGGCTCGATCTAGGGTCGAGCACCGTTCGCTAGGGTAGTCGGCCATGGCGATCTTGCGTATTCCTCGCCGGTTCAATGGCCCGCCCGACTCCGGAAACGGCGGTTACGTATGCGGCCTGCTCGCCGAGCGGCGTGCGGAGGCCGCGGTGACGGTGGTCCTGTGCAGCCCACCGCCGTTGGATACGCCGCTCGAAGTGCGGGACGAGCGACTGTATGACGGCGAGGTGCTGGTCGCCGAGTTGAGCGGCGGTGCGCTGGAACGGGACGCACCGCTTCCCGTTCCGTTTGCTGAAGCGGCCGCGGCGTCGGGTACCTATCGGAGCAACACGATGTTCTCTTCTTGCTTCGTCTGTGGTGGCGACCGTGCGGATGGGTTACGCATCAAGCCGGGTGCGGTAGGTGAGGGACGGGTAGCCGCGCCATGGGTGCCCGACGGCACAGTGCCGCTGGAGCCACCGGTGCTGTGGGCCGCACTGGACTGTCCCGGCGGTTGGTCGCTCCCCGGCATGCTCGACCGTCCCGCCTTGCTCGGTACGATGACCGCTACCGTGCACAGCATGCCTTCAGTCGGAGAGCATTGTGTCGTTGTGGGGGCGAGGCACGGCGAGCAGGGCCGGAAATGCTTCGCCTCGACCGCGGCCTACGGCGCGGACGGACGCCTGCTCGGGCAGGCTGAGCAGGTCTGGATCCGCTTGTTTTAGCTACTGCTTGTCGAGCCGGGATTCCAAGTTGTGTTCCAGCTCACGCCAGGCCTGTGCTTCGGCGGTGAACGGCGGATTAGGCGCCAACCGGGTGGGATCGGGATTCAGCAGGTAGGAGACGTACCAGCCCAAGGGGGTGGACTGGGCCAGCGCCTGTTCGACGGCGTCGTTGTCGGCGTAGTCGGCGGCATCGGTGAACAGTTCGACCGCCAAGTCGAGTTGTTCGATGTCGACCGCCTCCGGTCCTTCCGCTAGATCGTCGGTCAGGCCGGGCAGCACATAAACGTTCTCGTCGGTGATCTCGATCTCTAGGGAGCCGTCCACCGCTGCGGTCTGCACATCGACGAAAGTGCTCACTCGGGTCAGATCGTGTTCGTGATCATCGGCGAGGTAGCGGGCCAGTGCACGCTCAGAGGAGAACACCGTGATCGAGCCGTCGGTGCCGAGGAAGATCGGCTCGTCTCCGAGATAGCAGCGTAGGGTGAAAAAGTTGCCCTCGGATGTGACGATCTTGACTGGGTCGATGCCGACCTCATGCCAGAACGACTCGTTCTCATCTTCCTCGTTCTCGTCTTCCTGGTTTTCGTCTTCCTCGTCTAGGTCGACCGGCTCGAATTCCTCGTCTTCGTCACTATCGGCCGCGTCGTCCGCATCGACGACATTTTCCTCCGCGGCCAGCAGTTCGGCCTCGGCGACCGCGACCGCCTCGGCATTGACCTCGGGTGTCTGGATGGTGGAGTCGATGGCATCCAGGACGTCGTCCCACCCCTTGGCGATAGCCGCGCCGATCTGGTCCCACAGTTCCTCGCCGTCGCGCCCGACGAACGCGCTCGCACCACCGGGCAGCGCGCCGAGCACCGGATGTGAACTGAAGAACTTGGTCACAGTTTCCAGTTCACAGACCTCGCCGAGGTTACGCACCATGTCGAGGGTGTCTTCCAATTCGGCGACAACGTCCACGTCCGGCTCACCTGCGGCAAGCTCCGGTACCGCGATCAAGTCGAAGGTGAAGTTCTTCTCCGGCTCCAGTTCGACCGCAGACAGACCTGCGACGACTGTCCACGCCGGATGGTCGACGAGGTCGTTGTCCGAGCTGGTCCGGATGAAGGCGGCCAGTTCCGCGATGGACTCGAAGCCGTAGAGGGCATCCTCGTGTCCGAGGAATGCCTCCCACTCATCATCGCCATCGCGCCAGCGCGGTGCCCAAAGGGTGACGAGATCGCCGTCGGTCAGGCCGAGCTCGATCGGGACGATGTCTCCAGAAGCCATGTGCGGTAGCCTATCGACCTTCCCCGTCAGGCACTATCCCGCCCGCCCCCATGCTGGTCAGCCAGGGGGCCGGTGGGAGAGACAAACGACTCGTTCAGCGTCGCAACGACCTTGGATCGCTGCGCGCTCGCATCCTCGGCGGCTTGCCCACATGCCCAGACGATCAACTGTCCGACCTCGGTGGGCGGCAGGGCGGTGACCGATTCCGCCAAGGTCAGACCCACCAGCGCGCCATCGCTGTTCACCTCGACACGCACCGAGCCGTCCTCGGTGGTGAATTGTCCGTGTACCTGCTTCAACCCATACAGCGCCGCTTCCAGCGCCTCTAGTTTCTGGGTCGCCGACGTCACCAGAGCGTCCATCTCCGCGCTCATATTGTTCCTTTTCTGGTGTGGACGGGGCCTATAGAGTTACGTTTCGCTATCTTTTGCAGGCTTTGCCGCTCATGTTGGGTTCTGTTCTGGTATGAGCGGAGCCCTGCGGGGTTACGCTTCGCTACCGCCTGCGGGCCTGACCGCTCATGCTGGGTTCTGTTCTGGTATGAGCGGAGCCCTGCGGGGTTACGCTTCGCTACCACCTGCGGGCCTGACCGCTCATACCGGTCTCATCCAGCTTGTCGGTCCGGTGTCCGCGTCGTCGATCCGGTCGAGTTCGTTCACTGCTTGTTGCCGGGTAGGCAGACCGAGCCGGTCCAGAACGTCCGAGGGCATGCCGGCCTCGGCGAGAAGTTCGCGCCGCCGGGCTCGTGCCGCGATGGTGGAGCGCTTGGTAAGCCGCAGGATCTCATCGGCGAGTGGCTGTGCGCCGTAGCGATACTCGCTGCGTTCGAAGGTGATCTCCACCGGCATGCCCTGATCGGTCGCTCGCACCGAGACGGTGCCCGATCGGTTACTGCTTCCTGCCACCGTAACGTTGGGGACTTGGGGCTGGTTCATGCCGTCGGCCTGTAGAAACCGTGGAAGTCCATGCCTGAGTTCTCCGTTCGAATAGAGCTGATCTGGACTGGGTCACCCGCCTCGACGAACTGTCCGTTACCGATCACCATGGCCACATGACCATCCCAGATCGCGAGGTCGCCGGGCATCAGGTTACCGGGGGACACTGCTGTGGCCCCAGTGCTCTGCTCGGCCGCGAGCCGGGGCAGATCGACGCCGGCCTCGCTGTAGGCGTACTTGGTGAGCCCGCTGCAGTCCAGTCCGGCGCCTGGGCTGTTTCCGCCCCATACGTAGGGGGTGCCGAGGGCACCGAGCGCCGAGCGGACCGCAGTGGCGGCCTGTTCGTTCGGTGCCTCCACGAGACTGCCGTCGGGTAGCGCGATTCGCACGCCATCGCCATCGGCGGGCATTTCCGATGAACCGGTGCCTGGTTCGATAGCTGTCGATGGGGCGGGAATCTCGCCAAGACCGTGCGGGGCGGATGGCTGCGGATGCGGTGCGGCCAGCGCGGTGCTCAGCATCTGGCCGACCCCGTCGAGCGCACCGGCACCGACGGATATCACCTGGTTTATGCCGAGGCCGGGTACACCGGAGAGCGGTGGAGTCGGCGGCGGGGGGATCAGGTCGTTCATCAACGCGGTGCAGGTACGCAGCTCATTCCGCACCCGGCCGACTACCGCGAGCGCCCGGCCGATGTGCTCGATCGCCGAACCCACGAGCGCGGCGAGCCCCTGCGGCGTCGTCAAGGCGGGCCCAAGGCTCGCCGCAGCGTGCACGAACGACTGCACGATGGCGGTGAGCTCTTTCTGGCCTGCCTCGACCTCGGCCGCCGCCTGGCCGATCACCATGGCCATTTGGTTACCGCGATCGGAGATGGTGGCCGTTGTGGTCTGCACTCGCAGTGCTTTGGCGGTGGCGGCATCCGCGGCTCGCCCGTCCCACGCGGTGTTCATCGCGGTGATGCTGTCGCGACCACGCTGATGGATCTGATCGATCACGGCCGAAGTGCTGCGCAGTGCATCGGCCGGACCGCCAGTAGGCAGCACCCCGGTGCCGAGGCAGGCGAGCAGATCCAGGAGCGGTTTGGTCAGCGCGTTGATATCCATCATGAACTCACTCCAGGCCGGCAGCGACGTTCCGCAGCGCGTTCGCGGCCGCGGCGTCGGTTTCGGTGAGGACGGTCGCCGCGCCGGTGGCCGCGCCACCCATACTGGCCAATACCGCCGAGAGCTGACCGATCGAGGCGAGGTGCCCGGCGTGTGCCGCGGTGTAGGCCACCATGAAGTCGGCCCCGACGAGCCCCATGATCGGGCCGAGCGCCGCGGGCTCCGCCGCCGCGCCGCCCCCCGCCGTCGCCAGCTCACTCGCCATGGCGTGGGCGGTCGCGCCATAGGCGGCGATGCCCTCGGTATCCGCCGACATCTTTCGCATTCGAGATTCCCCCATCTGTTGTTCCCACGCAGAGTACGTCATCTACTCGGTTCGACGCGCATTACCCGGGTTCGGTTCCGTCCCTTGGGAAAACCGGGTACGCCGGATAGATCCGGCGCTGCGCCTGAGCTGAGTTTATCGTTCTTTCATGCATACCCACACCGTGGACCACCCACTTGTCGCAGCTCTGCTCACCACGATGCGGGACGAGCGCACAGCGAATCCGGCCTTCCGCGCCGCCCTGCGCGATCTGACCGGCATCCTGATCTACGAGGCGTTGCGTGCCGCGCCGGTCGAGCGGTTCGAGATCCCTACCCCGGTCGCCGTCACCGAGGGTATCCGACTTGCCCAGCCACCGTTGCTGGTTCCGGTGCTGCGTGCCGGGCTCGGCATGATCGACGCCGCCGCTGAGTTGATTCCGGAAGCCAGAATCGGATTCGTCGGTCTTGCCAGGGACGAGGACACCCACCTGCCTGCGCCTTATCTGGAGTCGTTACCCGCCGAACTTGCCGGTTTACCGGTTTTCGTGCTCGATCCGATGCTGGCCACGGGTGGGTCGATGCGCTACACCTTGGAGTTGCTCGCGGCGCGAGGCGCTACCGACATCACTGCGGTATGTGTTGTCGCCGCACCGGAAGGCATTGCCACGTTGGAAGACTCGGGTCTTCCGGTGCGATTGGTCGCTGCGGTCGTCGATCAGGGCCTGAACGAGGACGCCTTCATAGTGCCCGGTCTCGGCGACGCCGGGGATCGGCAGTTCGGCCCGCGCTGATCAGGCCCGCGCTGATCAGGCCTGCGCTGATCAGGCCTGGGCGCTGATCTGGTTCGAGAAACGTCACAGTGCCAGGCAGAAGGTACGCAGCGCCGAAAGACGCTTGTGCGCAGCGGTGCGTGCCGCTGGGAGGCCCGCGCGTGAGCCGACCGGTTCGACCACCTCCAGATAGCACTTGAGCTTGGGTTCCGTGCCCGAGGGGCGCACGACTATGCGCGATGTGCCGCTCTCGAAGATCAGTGCGTCGGTTCGCATCCGGCCGCGCTCTTGGAGCTGATCGGTGTATTCGACCGGTTCTCCAGCGATCTCATCCGGTGGGTTGGCTCGTAACCGTTCGACGATCGCCTCGGCCTCCCGCGCGGAGGCCAGCCGCAGCGACACCTGATCACCTGCGTGCAGGCCGAATTCGAGCGCGTAGCCGTCGAGTTCGTCCGCCAGAGTGCGGCCTTTCGCCTTCAGCCCGGCCACCAAGTCGGTGATGAGCACGGCGGCGGAGATGCCGTCTTTGTCACGGACCACCGCCGGGTCGACACAGTGGCCGATCGCTTCCTCATAGGCGTATACCAAGCCGTCGCCTGCGCGGGCCAGCCATTTGAAACCGGTGAGCGTTTCCGCATAGCGGCCGCCGCGCGCGGGAGCCAGTTCGGCTAGCAGGCGCGAGGACACGAGGGTCGTCGCCACCAAGGCGCCTGCCGGTGCGGTGCGCAGCACGCAGTCGGCGAGGAGCACACCGGTCTCATCGCCACGCAGCATCCGCCAGCTGCCGTCCGGCTGCGGGATGCCGACCGCGCAACGGTCGGCATCAGGGTCGAGCGCGATCGCCAGGTCTACACCGGTCCGCGCGGCCAGTGCGAGGAGTAGGTCGGTCGCGCCGGGTTCTTCAGGGTTCGGGAACGCGACGGTGGGGAAGTCCGGGTGCGGCTCGAACTGCTCGTCGACCACGTGGACGTCGGGATAGCCTGCTGCGGTGAGCGCGTCCACCGTCAGATGTCCGCCGACACCGTGCAGTGCGGTGAGCGCGATCCGCACACTGGCCCGTTCACCGGAGCCGCCGATCAGCGCGGGAAGTTCGGCGACGCGGTTCAGATAGCGGCGCACCACAGCGTCGTCTGCCGGGCTGATCGGCGCGCGGGCGATCGGTTCGGTGACCGCTTCGATGCAACGCTCGATCTCGGTGTCGGCCGGTGCGATCAGCTGTGTCCCGCCGTCGAGATAGACCTTGTAGCCATTGTCGGTGGGGGGATTGTGGGACGCGGTGATCTGTACGCCCGCGACCGCCCCTAGTTCACGCACCGCGTACGCGACCACTGGTGTCGGCACCGGATAGGGCAGCAATGTCACCGGAAAACCCGCCGCGGTGAAGACTTCCGCGGTCGCCACGGCGAACTCAGCGGAGCCGTGCCTGGCGTCGTGGCCGACAACCACCGCGCCGCCACTGAGGCGACGCTCGCGCAGCCAGTCGGCGATTCCGGCGCTCGCCCTGGTCACCGTGGTGATATTGATACCGTCCTGGCCATCGCGCAGCGGTCCGCGCAAGCCTGCCGTACCGAAGCGCAGCATCTATATCCGTTCCAGCACGCCGCGCAGCAGTTTACCGAGTCGTGACGCGGCGGCGCGCCCTTCGGCGAGCACCTCGGCATGGGACAGATTCGCCTCGGTGACACCTGCGGCCAGATTGGTGACCAATGAGATCCCCAGCACCCGTGCGCCGAGCGCGCGGCAGGCGATGGCCTCCAGCACCGTGGACATGCCGACCAGATCCGCGCCGAGGGTGCGCAGCATCCGGATCTCGGCCGGAGTCTCGTACTGTGGACCGGCCAGGCCGGCATAGACCCCCTCGGCCAGGCTCGGGTTGAGCTCTTTGGCCAGCGCCCGCAGTTCGGGGTCCCAGGCATCGACGAGGTCGACGAAGGTCGCTCCGGCCAGCGGCGTACGGCCGGTGAGATTGAGATGGTCACTGATCAGCACCGGTTCGCCCACCTCGAGGTGCGGGTCGAGGCTGCCTGCGGCGTTGGTCAGTACAACGATTTCCGCGCCCGCTGTGACAGCCACCGTCACCGGATGTACTACGTCGGCGGGCCGGTAGCCCTCGTAGAGATGCTGTCTGCCCACCAACAGCAGCACCGAAGTGTCGCCGACTCTGACCGAGTGGACCATGCCCGGATGGCCCTCCGCGCTCGGCTTACCGAATCCGGGGAGCTCCGGCATCGGCAGCGACACACGTGGCATCCCGATCTCCTCGGCCGCGTCCTGCCACCCTGATCCCAGTACTACCGCGACTCGATGGTGCGCTACTCCGGTACGTTCGGCGATTGCTTCGGCGCCCAATTCGGCAAGCATGATCGTCACCATATCTGTATCTGATTCGCAGTGCCTGCGGCATTGCGTGTTCGCGGCCCCAGGAACTTTCGCGTCCGAGCGACCGAGGCTCGCGTCCGCGGCGCATGCGCTTCGGTCGCTCGGACGTGAGATGGGCTGTGATGTGGTGCTCGTTTCTGTGGTGTGTGCGTTTGGTTGCTTGTACGCGACTCGCATCTGAGGGGATGTGGGCGAGTGGGGTGTGTTTGCCGAGTGGTGTGTTTGCCGAGTGGTGTGTTTGCAAGGGCCGAATCCGACGGTTCGGGTGGGTCGTTCAAGGGGTGGGGCCTCTGTGGTCAGGGGCCACGGCGTGGAGCGGGCGGCGCATGGCGAATACAACGTAGTCTATACGCTGCATGCATGCCGTATCTGGAACGTCAAGGGGAAGTGTTCGTTGTCTACCTCGGGACCGAGGGACAGACCGATAGCGAAAACCGCTTTCACCCCGATTGGATCGATGAACTCCACGGGCTGCTGGACAAGGTCGAGAGCTCTGAGGGTCCTGCCGCGTTGGTGACCACTTCCACGGGGAAGTTCTACAGCAATGGTCTGGATACAGACTGGTTGTTCAGCAACCCGGACAAGACGCACAGTTATCTCGACCGGGTGCACTCGGTCTACACCCGTTTGCTCACCTTCCCGATGCCGACTGTCGCGGCGATCAACGGACACGCTTTCGGCGCGGGCGCCATGCTGGCGACCGCACACGATTTTCGTGTGATGCGTGCCGACCGCGGTTTCTACTGCTTGCCCGAGGTACATCTGGGCATGCCGTTTACTGTCGCGATGAATGCCCTGCTCACCGAGAGGTTGTCCAATCAGGTCTGTGTACAGGCGATGACCACCGGTCACCGTTACCCTGCCGACGAGGCGATCGCCGTGGGCATCGTGGACGGGAAGGCCGAAGCTTCCGTGCTGCTCGCGACCGCGATCGAGCGGGCCGCGGCATTGACGGGCAATCGTAAGCCGAACTTGCCGGTGATAAAGCGCGCATTGCACGCGAAAGCGCTGGCAGGCCTCGCGGTACCGACCACCCCGGAGAACCTGACGTTCACGGCGGGCTGAGCAGGGTGCGTAACTCCGGTGGACCGGCGTGGGGCGCGCCGGTTCGCCGGGCTGATGCGAGACTGTGTTGTATGCCACCCTCGTGCAGTGGATACCGGGAATCAGACCCGGACGACCACGCAGTGTTCTCGGCTGCCCGCAGCGATGCTGTGATCGTCGCCGCGTCCGCCGAGCTGATCGCGCTCTCGCATGCCATCCACGCCGAACCTGAACTGGCGTTCGAGGAGCATCGCAGTGCCGCCAAGATCATCGCCTCGCTCGCCGAACGTGGTTTCGAGGTCGAGACCGGCATCGCCGAGCTGCCGACGGCCTTCCGAGCCAGGTATGGCAATGGAGCGCTGACCGTGGGGATCTGCGCCGAATACGACGCCTTACCAGAGATCGGGCATGCCTGCGGGCACAACATCATCGCGGCCGCTGCGGTGGGTGCGGCACTCGGACTCGCTGAGGTCGCCGACGCACTGGGCATCACGGTACTGGTGTTCGGTACGCCGGCCGAGGAGAGCGGCGGCGGCAAGGTGCTCTTGCTGGAGCGCGGGGTATTCGACGACGTCGCGATGATGATGATGGTGCATCCGGGGTCGGCGGACATCGTCGGTGCTCGTTCGTTGGCGCTCGCCGACCTGTCGGTGACTTTCCACGGGCGGGAGGCACACGCCAGTGCGGCCCCGGAGCAGGGGCGCAACGCGGGTGACGCGAGCACCGTCGCGCAGGTTGCTATTGGTTTGCTAAGGCAGCATCTTCTGCCCGACCAGCAGTTGCACGGTATAGTCGGGCATGGTGGCGTAGCCCCCAATATCGTGCCCGGATATGCGGAATTGCTGTATTACTTACGCGCAGCCGATTCCGCATCCCTCGATAATCTGCTGCGACGAGCATCGGCCTGCTTCGAGGCAGGCGCTCTCGCGACCGGCTGTACCCACGAGATTCGGACACTCTCGCCGACCTACACCGAGTTGACCCCGGATCCGGAGTTACTACTTGTTTACCGCGAGCAGATCATCGCATCGGGACGTGTGCCGATAGCCCCGGAGCTCGAGGCACAACGGCCGCTGGGCAGCACGGACATGGGCAATGTCACCAATGTCATTCCGGGTATTCACCCGGTTATCGGCATAGAAGCCGATGGCGCGGTGCTGCACCAGCCAGGATTCGCCGCGGCGAGTGTCAATGCTTCAGCGGATCGGGCGGTCCTCGACGGTGCGGCCGCGCTGGCACGTACCGCAATCGTTGTCGCGCGCGATGAAGTCCATAGGGACAGATTGTTGCAACGGTTGGTTCAACGACAGGAGGACATTCGGTGAGCATAGTCAGCCGTTCGTCGGCAACGGAGCCGATAGCGGGCACCTGGGGAGCCACGGAGAGTTCTGGAAACTCTGTGGTGCCTGGTATCAGGAGATCCGGGCATGAAGTGGTGCAGTCGTGGCTGGCCGATCACGCCGACGATCTCGTGCAGTGGCGCAGGCACATCCATGCGAATCCGGAACTGTCCCGTACCGAGTTCGGTACCACCGAATTCGTCTCCTCGTGGCTGGCCAAGGCGGGCTTGGAGTCGCGGGTGCTTCCTGGCGGAACCGGTTTGATCTGCGATATCGGTCCGGATGGGCCACGGATCGGGCTGCGCGCCGATATGGACGCGTTGCCGCTGCAGGAGTTCACCGGGCTGAGTTTCGCCTCCACGGTGCCGGGCGTGACGCACGCGTGCGGTCATGACGCGCACACCTCGATCCTGCTCGGCACAGCTCTGGCGCTGGCCGAGGTGCCTGAGCTGCCCGTCGGTGTCCGGCTGATCTTCCAACCCGCCGAAGAGGTCATGCCAGGCGGTGCGATCGACGTGGTCGCTACAGGTGCGATGACGGGGGTGGAGCGGATCTTCGCACTACACTGCGATCCTCGTCTCGAGGTGGGGCAGGTCGGAATTCGCGTCGGTGCGATCACCTCGGCCGCCGACACCATAGAACTTGTGCTCGACTCGCCGGGTGGTCACACTTCGCGCCCACACTTGACCAGCGATTTGGTCTATGCGATCGGCACAGTGATCACGGGTCTGCCCGGCTTGCTCAGCCGCCGTATCGACCCGCGCACCAGCACTGTCATGGTGTGGGGTGCGGTCAGTGCGGGTAAAGCGCCGAACGCTATTCCGCAGACCGGCATGCTTACCGGAACTATCCGGACCGGCGATCACACGACCTGGTCGTTGTTGGAGCCGATGGTCCGCGAAATTGTAGACGGACTGCTCGCCCCCACAGGCGTGCGTTACCAGCTGAACTATCGGCGTGGCGTGCCACCGGTAGTCAATGATGTGCATTCCACCCGTATGTTCGAGGAAGCGATCCGTGCGCTCGGCCCGGATGCGCTGGCCGACACCACGCAATCCGGCGGTGGCGAGGATTTCTCCTGGTATCTGGAGGAGGTTCCTGGCGCGATGGCGCGCCTGGGCGTCTGGTCTGGTGAGGGGGAACAGTTGGATCTGCACCAACCGACCTTCGATCTGGACGAGCGGGCGCTCGAGGTCGGTGTTCGGACACTGAGCAATATCGTGCTCCGGGCACACTGAGCACTATCAGTGCTCCGGGCACACTGAGCACTATCAGTGCTCCGGGCACACTGAGCACTATCAGTGCTCCGGGCACACTGAGCACTATCAGTGCTCCGGGCACACTGAGATCTCCTCGCCGATCCGGTTGTCGTACTACCGGGCGCAGTGATATTCGCCATAGTGGCGATTTCGTCACAGGGTGGGCCCATTGCGCGGCAACCCGATGGACACCAGCAGCGGCTACGGACTTCGCGTTTCGCGACGTGCGATCAACTGAAGTGCCCCGGCCCCACATTACGACTGTTGCGGGTGCGCAACGCGTGTACGTACTTTTCTGGTGCTCCTGCCTTCTCGGCCGCGTCGGCGATGACGCCGAGATAGCGGGCCGATGGCAGGCCGCCTTCATAAGCATCCAACACGTAGAGCCAGGCCAACGTGGGTTCGTCGGTGCCGCGGGTGACGCGCAGGCGGATTTTCTTGTGGATCCCGAAGTCCGAGCCCTCCCAACGGTCCAGCCGTTGTTCGTCCTCAGGGGACACGTCGTAGAGCACGACGAACACGCGTGAACCAGGGTCCTCGACGACTGTCGCGAGCGGCCCTTCCCAGCCGATGTCGTCACCAGCGAAGGTGAGCCGCCAGCCTTCCAACCAGCCCGTCCCGGACATGGGTGAGTGCGGACAGCGCTCGAGCATCTGCGTTGAGTCCATGTTGGACCCGTAGGCGGCATAGATCGGCACGACAAAAGAGTAGCCAATAATCTCCGCGGACTGCGTTTGATTACCGCACCTGCGGCGTAACACCCGTCAGGGATCTGGTTCGCACGGCAGTGACGTGAACGGAGGTGCGAGGTGGTTGCCGGATAACGTCTATCTCGTGCCGGAGATCCCGGTGCGCAGGCACGAGCGGAGGTATCAATGACCCGCATCGCGATCATCGGCGGTGGACCGGCCGGCTACGAGGCGGCGTTGGTAGCCGCCCAGCACGGGGCGTCGGTGACACTGATCGATTCCGACGGCATCGGCGGGGCATGTGTGCTGTGGGATTGTGTCCCTTCCAAGACATTCATCGCTTCGACCGGCGTACGTACCGATCTACGCCGCGCTCGCGGTCTCGGAATCACTCTCGATCCGAATCAGGCACAGGTGCAGCTGCCCGAAGTGAACGCGCGGGTGCAGGCGCTGGCACTGGCGCAATCCTCGGACATCCGTTCGAAGCTACAGACCGTCGGGGTGACGGTATTGTCAGGTCGCGGCGAGCTGATCGATCCCACTGGTGGTTTGGCCGCGCACCGAGTGCTGGCCAAGCTGGCCGACGGTGCGCAGCAGACTTTATCGGCCGAGGTGGTGTTGATCGCTACTGGCGCGAGCCCCCGTGTGCTGCCTGGTGCTGAACCGGATGGTGAGCGCATACTCAACTGGCGTCAGCTCTACGACCTGGAGAAGCTGCCGGAGACCTTGGTGGTGGTCGGTTCCGGCGTGACGGGCGCCGAGTTCGTCTCCGCGTATACCGAAATGGGCGTGCGGGTGAAGCTGGTCTCCAGTCGCGACCGGGTGCTGCCGAGCGAGGATGCCGATGCGGCGCTCGCCCTGGAAGAGGCGTTCGCTGAGCGCGGCGTCGAATTGGTCAAATACGCGCGTGCCGATGCCGTGGAACGTACTGCCGATGGCATTGTGGTCAAGCTGTCCGACGGCCGCACCGTCTCTGGTTCGCATGCGCTGATGACCGTCGGTTCGATACCCAACACCACGGGGCTCGGGCTGGAGCGGGTCGGTATCGAGCTGGACAGCGGTGGCTATCTACGAGTGGACCGAGTATCGCGCACTTCGATTCCCGGCATCTATGCTGCGGGGGACTGCACCGGTTTGTTGCCCTTGGCCTCGGTGGCCGCAATGCAGGGACGTATCGCGATGTACCACGCGCTCGGCGAAGGCGTCAGCCCGATCCGGCTTAAGACCGTCGCTTCCGCGGTATTCACTCGGCCGGAGATCGCGACCGTCGGTGTCAGCCAGACCGCGATAGACAACGGCGAGGTGCCCGCGCGTACAGTGATGCTGCCGCTGAACACCAATCCGCGTGCCAAGATGTCCGGGTTGCGACGCGGTTTCGTCAAGATCTTCTGCCGTCCTGCGACTGGAGTGGTGATCGGAGGCGTTGTCGTCGCACCGATCGCCTCGGAGCTGATTTTGCCGATCGCGCTTGCGGTGCAGAACAATCTGACGGTCAACGACCTGGCTCAAACCTTCTCGGTGTATCCCTCGCTCAGCGGTTCGGTGACCGAAGCCGCACGCTTGCTGATGCGCCACGACGATTTGGGCTGATCGCCGCCGCGAAATATCACCGGCACGATGCGCGAAACTGATGACGCGGAATTGATGACATCGTCGGAAAACATTTTGGTATGCGCTGAGCCCAGCGGGCTTGGGCTCTCTTGTCACCCTTGACTATTCGTCACGTTGCTCATCATGCGTGCATGTGGTTCACTCCTCGGCAGAGACGCGATCGGAGGGCGGTCGCGAGGTTCGGCGTGGGGGATATGTCCTTTCCAAATAGGCACGGCGAATGACTCGGATCGTTCGACGGTCAGGCGTCTCACCCAGAGACAACTGAATGTGACCGATCAGGTCGCATCCGGGAAGGGATCGCGAAAAGTGAAACATCGTAAGCCGAGCCGGGCACAGCGAGTGATGGCGAACAGCTCGCTGCCGCTGGCCACAGCGGCTGCAGTGGCTACTCTCTTCGCTGCGCCGGCGGGGGCGGCTCCCAACGACCAGCCGACCACGCCTGCGACGCCGGCTCCAGCGCAGCCGGGTGTGAGCGAGTCGCCGAGTACCCCGGAAACGCCGGCTCCGGCGCAGCCGGGTGTGAGCGAGTCGCCGAGTACCCCGGAGACCACTCAGCCGCAGCCGAACAAGCCGGAGTCCGGGCAGGAGCCGCAGCAGCCGGACAGCACACCGACGCCGAGCCAGCCCGGCATCACCACTCCGGATTCGAACCGGGCTCTGTCCGAGCAGGAGGACGATCAGGAACTGGCAGAGCCCACTCAGCCGGGGGTGACTACTCCGCGAATCGCTCCGTTGCCGGTTCCGGGTCGTTCGGCGGAGAAACCGCGGCCAGGGACCCTGTCGGAGCAGGCCGCGCCGGAGTCGGGCGGCCAGGCCGAGGAGGATACCGAGAACGCCGAGGCCGCTGAGGCCGACGATGAGCGGCAGCCGGAGAATTCCATGCTGGTGCAGCCGCAGCAGCCGCGCTGGGAGGCGCCGCGCCTGGAGGAGGCTCCGCCCGCTCCGGTCGTGGAGATGACCGGTCCGCACGCTGAGCTCGGCGCGAATATCGACGGCGGGACTCTACTGCCCGGTCATGTGGCCAATACTCATCACTTCGGCAACGATGCGGGTTACGTCGGAACCATCGGCTATCGCACTCCGACGGGCGCGGGCGAGGCAGGTGTCTCGGTGGAGTTCGTCGACCCGAACACCATCAAGCTGACCACCTATACCGGTGGCGAGGGGGTAGAGGACAACAGCACCGCTATGGTGCTCGATACCACTCAGCTGAACATGGCCAGGGCGGCGGTGGAGAACTGGATCCGGGAGCAGCCGGGTGGCGCGGTGGCATTAGAGGCCGCCGCAGCGGTCAGGCTGCCGCTGCAGCCGGGTGAACTCGTACCGCAAACCATCGAGGTGGGTGGTGTCATCACCCAGTGGGGTGGTTCACTCCAGTACTGATAGTACTGACACGAATCGATTTCGATGGGTGGGGCGGTCGTTCACGGCCGCCCCACCTGTGTGTCCTGGAAAGGATTGGGTGTGGCTTCCGAGGGTGATGCGAGGGAGAACGAATCCGACCGGTCCAGCTCGGAGTTCGGTCCTCCGTTGGGGGAATTCGGGCCGCCGGTTTCCGCGTTCGGGCCGTCGATGGGCGATGATACTGGTCGGCGTTGGCAAGTAGCGCAGCAGCAGGCCGACCACCCTGAACTCATTTGGCGCCCAGCGGGTGAGCCAGACGCGCCATCCGCACTGCCCCCGCAGCACCGCGCTCCGGATGCCACGGGCAACGTCGAACAATCTGCCACGTCATCTTCGCCCGCCCAGCCCGAGCAGTCTGCCACTGCGGCCGCGCGTCCGCAGCCCGTTGGCGGGGAGCGGGACGCGTGGTGGAACCGGCCGACCGCGGAGGGGGATGTGCCCAAGCCTCCCCTGTCCACCGAGCCGGGCCTGTCCTGGGCTGAGGACCCGATCGCCATGCGGCTGGCATTGCGCGCCCAGGCGGCGCCCGAGTCCGCACCGCGTTCCGGTTTCTCGTCCCGGTGGGTCGTGCTCGGTATAGTCGCGGCGATCGTGGTGTCGATCGCGTTGACCGGGACCGTCATCGCGCTCTCCAGTAACAGCGACGATACCGGCGCCGCTTTTGGATCGAGTGGTACTACGGCGGCGTTGAGCTGCCCATTCAGCCAGACCGGCGCGGTCACCATTGGTAATGGTTCGGGCGGCACCGACACTGGTCCAGACGCCATTCTCGGCTTCCAGCATGCTTTCTACGTCGAACGCAGCGGCGAGCGGGTCCGGCAATTCGTCGCCGAGGATGAAGAGAACATCTCGGTCGCCGAAGTCATCCAGAAGGGCATCGACGAACAGGTGCCGGTCGGCACCACACATTGTCTACGGATCACCGAGTTGACTTCCGATACCTTCGATGTCGATGTGACCGAACACCGACCCGACGGAACCACCACGGTGTACCGGCAGACAGTCACCACGGTGAACCGGAATGGCAAGTTCCTGGTCTACGCGATCTATCTGACCAAAAAACGCCCATAGTGAAAATCGAGTTCGCCACGTATCGATATCAGATCATGGGATGAATACTTAGAATTCTGATCGAAGTGTGCGACAGTGGGATATCGCGTACCGCGGCGTTCTCTGGAGGTCTTCTATGTCGTCGACTATCCCACCGCTGGCAAGCAAGTTGGATGGGCTGCACAGTTCGGCGATTCGTGACCTGTTGAAGCTGACCATGCGGGCCGAGGTCGTGAGCTTGGCCGGTGGCCTGCCAGATGCCGCGTTGATGCCACGTGAGCGACTGGCCGCCGCCGCGGCTGCCGTGTTGAGCCATCACGGGTGCTTGCAGTACACCGAGTCGTCAGGATGGGGGCCGTTACGTGAGGTGCTCGCGCAGCGGGAGTCGGACGGGCTCGGCCGCTCGGTGGGAACCGCCGAGGTGTTCGTGACCCATGGATCACAGCAGGCATTGTCGCTACTGACCGAAGTACTACTTGATCCAGGCGCGTTGGTCGTGGTCGAGAATCCAGCGTATATCGGTGCACTGCAAGTCTTTCGGGCTGCGGGTGCCCGCATCGTCGGGGTGCCGTTGGATGCCGAGGGCATGTCTACAGAGGCGATCACGACGCTGCTCGCCGCGGGCGAGCGGCCGGCCGTGGTGCATACGGTAAGTAATTTCCATAACCCTGGTGGGGTGACCATGAGCTTGCGGCGCCGTACGGAACTAGCCCGGTTGGCGGAGGAATACGGCTTTTGGGTGATCGAAGACGACCCGTATGGTGAGCTGTGGTTCGATAGCCCTGTACCTGTTTCGGTGGCATCTTTCGCGCACAATGTCATACGGCTGTCCAGTACGTCGAAAATCCTCTCGCCGAGTCTGCGCGTGGGCTGGATGGTCGCACCAGAACCGGTCTGCCGCGCGGTCGAGCTGCTGAAACAGGGTGCCGACCTGTGTGGTTCGGCGCTCACCCAGCAGATCGCCGCCGAGCTGCTCGCCGATGCGATGTGGCTTACCGACCATATCGACCATGTACGCGGGGTCTATGGTGCGCGGGCGAAGGCGCTCACGCACGCTACGCGTACCAGGTTCGGCGATCGTGTGCGGTGTAGCGATGCGGCGGGCGGGATGTTCGTCTGGGTCGATTTTCTCGACGGCACCGACACCGACTGCCTGTTGCCGCAGGCGCTCGCCGCTGGTGTCGCCTATGTTCCCGGTTCCGCTTTCTCGGTCGATGGTGGGTACCGCAACTCGATGCGGATGTGTTTCGCCACCTCCGATGCGCCGACATTGGAACTGGCGATCGATCGTCTCGCGTCTGCGCTCGGATAGCTACTCGGCCACTGCCTGCTCAGTCGATCCGGTGGTGTGTGGGTTCGCTCGCCGCGGCTATCGCATTGCCGGAGCCCCTCGCTATTAGCATAAGAAATGTTGCCAACTGATAGCTGCAAGTGGGGCGTATTCGGTCGCGGCCGGTCGGGCGGCGGCGATTCATCTAGCCTGTAGAGGAAGGCTCGATCGGACAAATCCGTATCGGCTGGAGGAGTCGGGCATGGTCATCAAACCGAATGCGGAGTTCCTCGGTCCGGAGCAGCGAAGAGCGGCCTGGGAACGTTTCGGCAAGGATCATTTCGATATGGTGGTCGTCGGAGGCGGGGTGGTCGGGGCAGGTATCGCGTTGGATGCGGCGACCAGAGGATTGCAGGTCGCGCTGGTCGAAGCGCGTGATCTCGCGGCGGGTACCTCCAGTCGGTCTTCGAAGATGTTCCACGGTGGCTTGCGATATCTGGAACAGCTGGAGTTCGGATTGGTGCGTGAGGCACTGCGAGAACGCGAGCTTTCGCTATCCAGACTGGCGCCGCATCTGGTCAAACCACTGCGCTTCTTGTATCCACTGACCCATCGGGTCTGGGAGCGGCCTTACGTGGCGGCGGGCCTGGTCCTTTACGACTCGATGGGTGGTGCCAAATCTGTCCCCGGTCAACGACATCTGACTCGCGCGGGCGCCCTGCGGCTGGCACCTGGATTACGGCGCAATGCTCTGGTCGGCGGGGTCAGCTACTTCGATACGGTGGTCGACGATGCGCGCCACACCATGATGGTGGCGCGTACGGCCGCCCATTACGGCGCGGTGATTCGTACGTCCACCCAGGTGGTCGGTTTTCTGCGGGAGGCTGACCGAGTGGTCGGCGTACAGGTGCGCGATACCGAGGACGGGCGTTCGGGCCAGATCCGCGCTCATGTGGTGATCAACGCGACCGGCGTGTGGACCGATGAAGTCCAGGCCCTGTCGCATCAGCGCGGACGGTTCTATGTGCGCGCTTCCAAAGGTGTGCACATTGTGGTGCCCCGCGATCGGATCATCAGCGACGCCGCGATAATCCTGCGCACCGAGACCTCGGTGTTGTTCGTCATCCCGTGGGGCGCGCACTGGATCATCGGCACGACCGATACCGAGTGGAACCTCGACCTGGCGCATCCGGCGGCTACCAGGGCCGACATCGACTATCTGCTCGAGCGGGTGAACCAGGTGCTGGTCACGCCGCTCACGGCCACCGATATCCATGGAGTGTACGCGGGTCTGCGCCCGTTACTGGCGGGAGAGAGCGACGAGACTTCCAAGCTGTCGCGCGAGCACGCCGTCGCTCGGGCCGCGCCAGGACTGGTCGGTATCGCGGGCGGTAAGTACACCACCTATCGGGTGATGGCCTACGACGCGGTGGACGAAGCCGCGCAAGATATTCCGGCTCGGGTCTCACCATCGATCACAGCGAAGGTGCCGCTGCTCGGCGCAGACGGCTATTTCGCGCTGATCAACCAGACAGTGCAGTTGGCCGAAACGTACGGTGTGCATCCGTACCGGATCAAACACCTATTGGGTCGATACGGTTCGCTGATCGATGAGGTCATGTCCTTCGCCGAGGGGAAACCCGAACTAGTGCAGCCGATTACAGACGCCCCGGCTTATCTGCAGGTGGAGGCGGTGTATGCGGCAGCGGCCGAGGGCGCCTTGCACCTGGACGACATCCTCGCCCGGCGAACCAGAATCTCGATCGAATACCCGCATCGGGGCATCAACTGCGCCGAGCAAGTGGCGCGGCTGGTCGCGCCTGTGCTGGGCTGGGATGAGGAGCAGATCGATCTGGAGGTCCGGATATACCAGGCACGAGTCGGCGCGGAGATCCGCTCGCAGACCCAGCCGGACGATATCTCCGCCGACGCTCTGCGGATCGCGGCCCCCGAGCCACGACAGCAGATCCTGGAACCGGTGCCGCTCGAGAGCTGATCCCCTGCTACCGCGCGTGCTCGGTGCGATCGGGTCAGGTAACTGGGGTGGGCTGGCAACGGGGGCAGAAAAAAATGCCGCGTTCCCGCGTTGCCACCCGGTCGTAATCGGGTGCGGTGTCACCGAGCAGTCCGGCTACCAGTGGGGCACCGCAGCGCTGACACGGGCGATCGGCACGGCCATAGGCCAACGGGCGTCGCGGAGGTTTACGGATGGCTTCGGTGAGCACCCGATGCGCCTCATTGACCAGTGCGAGCAGGTCCGGCACTGCCGCGACGGGAGTAGCGGGGTGCACCCGGCGCAGGAAACAGACCTCACTACGATAGATATTGCCGATACCTGCCAGATTGCGCTGATCGAGCAAGGCGACGCCGATCGGCTGACTCGGCCGCTGCTCCAGCCGCCGGACTGCCTCGGTCGCATCCCAATCCGGACCGAGCAGATCGGGACCGAGTCGCTCGACGATCCGATGCTCATCGCGCACTCGCACCACCTCGACGGTGCTCAACGAGAACCCTACGGCCTCCACTTCTTCGGTGCTCAGCACGATCCGTGCAGTGACCCTGGGTTTGGACCAGCGTTGTCCACAATGGAACACATGCCAGCTGCCCTCCAGCTTGTGGTGCGTATGCACGCTCACCGTCGATGTCCGGATGAACAGATGCTTGCCATAACTGCCGACACTATCGACCACCTGACCGCACAGATCTGTGTTCGCATACCGTTGAACTCGAAAATCGCTGCGCATCAAAGTTTTTCCAGCTAAAGCCGTACGCAGGCGTTGGGCAGTCAGATAAACGGTGTCTCCTTCAGGCATACCGTGATCCTGGTGTGGGGACAGTGGTCTCGGCGCACCGGCTCGAGCCGGAACTAGCTATGACCAGATCGGTCGAGGACGCCCATGCGGACCATGCGCGGCCGATACCGCTCGTAGTCTGGACAACCATTTCGTCGAGTACCTCCTCGGTCGGCCGACTGGGTCGAGGTGGGGCTGTTCATGGGTGGCTGCGCAGGCGAAGACCGCGCGGGGTTGCGGTAAAGCCCGCTTCGATGAGAAATCCGGCGCCGACATTGCCGTGCACAGTATCTCCGTTGATGCGGTCTACCACCAGTGCGCTCACCCGGCGCCGTCGGACCAGGTCGGCGAGTGCATGCGCCGCATCGCGGCAGGCATCGAGTTCCTCGGTGAAGGTCAGCAGGGATTTGCCGCCCCGTTCCAGATAGAGAACCAGCTCCCCGTTGATCAGAACGACCAGCGCCCCTGCTTTGCGCCCTGGGCGATGTCCGCTGTCGATATCGCTCTTGGGCCAGGCCAGTGCGGCGCCGTATGGATTGGCGGGATCGCACGCTGCCAGCGCGTGCACAGTGCCCGCCCGCTGTCCGGACACGGGGCGGATGCGCTCGGTATCCAAGGAGCGTAAGCGGTCTACCACATCGGTAGTGGAGAACTGGGCGCCGCCGAGGGAGTCGACGAAATACCCGCGGCGGCACCGGCCACGATCCTCGAATTCGGTCAGCACCCGGTACATCAGTGCGAATCCGCCCGGCACCGCTTCGTTCTGTACCGACCCCCTGGTCAGTACTCCATAGCGCTCCAGAAGCAGATCCGCGCTCGCATGCGCGCGCACGGTGGTGTCTGATACTCGATCGGGGAGCAGAGACCATCGGCCGGCTACCACGGGCGGACCGGAGCGGGTCGGCATGCTCGGCCGGGGAAGATAGGCGCGCGCGCGTGGTGCGCGCCGGGGCGTGCGGTGCGCGGCGGTAACCCGTGTTGTTCCGGCCAGTCGCGCACGCACCGGCGCGAATGTATCACCGGAAACCCGGCCCGCCCAGACCAGTTCCCACAGCGCGGCGACCACCGCGGAGTCGTCCACCGCGGCGGTGGCGTCCGCGAGTTGCCGGAAGAAGAACGCACCGCCCGTACGGGCAGGCCGATCAGCGGCTGGATCGATGCGCGCACCGCTGCTTTGGGCTGCTGCGGCGAGCCCATCCAGCACTACCGGCGGGTGCCCGGCCGGACCGAGGGGTGTCCTTGGCGCAAAATCCGCACCGAGTGCGCCGAGCAACCGTAGTTGAGTATCCGTGTGGTCGATATTGTCCGGCAGTGCGAGAGTGAATGGGGCCTGCTCAGTCAGGTGCAGGGCGACCCAGCCGTCCTTCGCGGTAAGGGCGCCGTGACCGGACCAGATCACATCGCCTGCCGCCATGAGCTCGTCCAGCATGGCCGGGGTGTAATCGGGTACCCGCGCGGGCAGGATGAGCGATTCCCAGGCCGATGCCGGAAGCGGAACGCCGGCAAGCTGCTCCACGACTGCCGCCACGCCGTCGATAGCGCGCAGTTCTCCGGTGCCGACGTGTTGCCAGGATGGTAGGAAGCGGCTGAAAGCGGCGGTCGAGACCGGCTCGACCTCGTGCCGTGCGGCGGCGAGCGACCGGCGGCGCAGCCGGCGAAGCACCTGCGGGTCGCACCACTCCGAACCCGTAGCTCCTGGTGTGAATTCACCCTGTGTCAAACGTTTTTCGGTCACCAGCCGATGAAGTGTGGCGGCGACTACAGCGGTGCCGAGCCCGAACCTGTCCGCGACCGTTTCGGTGCGGAAAGGGCCATGGGTGCGGGCATAACGGCCGAACAGATCGCCGAGGGGATCGGCCACCGGCTCGATGAACGCCGACGGGGTGCCGAGCGGTAGCGCCACTCCGAGCGCGTCCCGTAGCCGGGCCGCGTCCTCCATCGCAACCCACCAGGTGTGACCCGCAAACGAGACCTCCAGTGCGCGACGCGAGGCGATGAGATCGGTGAACCACCCGGTCGGGTCCGCAGCGCAACGCTCGGCAGCCTCCGATGCGGTGAGCGGCCCGAGCAGCCGCAGCAGGTCCGCCAGCCCCTCGGCATCCCGCGCATAGCGTTGTGCGGTGATCCGCTGCAATTCCCGCTCGATCTGTTCGACCACCGAGGCATCGAGCAGATCACGTAGTTCGACGCGACCCAGCAGTTCGGCAAGCAGGCTCGAGTCGAGCGAGAGCGCGGCGGCGCGACGTTCGGCCAGTGGGCTGTCACCGTCGTACATGAACTGACCGATGTAGTCGAACAGCAGAGAGTTCGCGAGTGGCGACGGCGCCGCAGTCTCCACTTCGACCAACCGCACCTGACGCCGTGCCACCCGGCCGAACAGCTCGCGCAGTGACGGTAGATCGTAGACGTCGCGCAGACATTCCCGCACCGTCTCCAGCAGAATCGGGAACTCGGGGAACTTCCGGGCTACGTCGAGCAGCTGGGCCGAGCGTTGCCGCTGCTGCCACAACGGGGCCCGCTTGCCCGGATCGCGGCGCGGCAGCAGCAGTGCGCGTGCGGCGCACTCGCGGAACCGGGTGGCGAACAGCGCCGATCCGCTCACCTGCTCGGTGACGATCTCGTCGATCTCGTCGGGCTCGAAGACGAACAGCTCGGCGCCGGGCGGATCGTCGGTGGTGTCGGGCAGGCGCACGACGATGCCGTCGTCGGACGCGTTCGGCGCGGCGTCTACCCCGAACCGCTCACGCAGTCGTGCCCCGATGGCCAACGCCCATGGCGCGTGGACCGGCAGTCCGTAGGGCGAGTGCAGGACCAGCCGCCAGTCGCCGAGTTCGTCGCGAAACCGCTCCACCACCAAGGTGCGGTCGGTAGGCAGCTGCCCTGTCGCGGTGCGCTGTTCGTCCAGCAGAGTGATCAGGTTCGCGGTCGCGTTGTCGTCGAGACCGGTCGTCCGCATATCGTGCGCGTTGCCCGCAGCTATAGAAGCTGTGCCGGATTTTCGCTGTTTTGTTGTTCGCGCGCCGGTAGCCTCAGCCGCCATAGTGGTGAGTTTCTGCCCGGTCGTGCGCACGAACTCGCCGAGTGCCGCGCCGAGTTCCGCAGGGCGACCGAGCCCGTCGCCATGCCAGAACGGCAACCGGCCCGGCTGTCCGAATGCCGGTGCCACCAGCACCCGATCGAAGGTGATCTCTTCGATCCGCCAGCTCGTCGCCCCGAGCGCGAACACATCGCCGACCCGAGACTCGTAGACCATCTCCTCGTCGAGTTCCCCCACTCGCGAAGCCTTCTCTCCGACCATGTACACCGCGAACATGCCGCGGTCGGGAATCGCGCCACCCGAGGTCACGGCCAAGCGCTGCGCGCCGGGTCTGCCGATCAGCGTCCCGGCGTCACGGTCCCAGATCAGCCGGGGCCGCAACTCCGCGAACTCCTCGGAAGGATAGCGTCCGGAGAGTAGGTCGAGTACCGACTCGTAGGCCGAGCGCGGCAGCGCCGCATAGCTTCCCGTGCCACGGACGACGTCGAACCACGTGTCGACATCGACCGGGTCGAGCGCGCACGCGGCAACGGTCTGCTGAGCGAGGATGTCGAGCGGATGCGCCGGTATCCGGACCGCCTCGATCCGGCCCGCCGTCATCCGCTGCGCCGCTACCGCGCAGCGGACGATGTCGGTGCGATGCTTCGGGAAGATCACTCCACGCGAGATCTCACCGACCTGATGCCCGGCTCGCCCGATCCGCTGTAGCCCGCTCGACACCGAAGGGGGCGCTCCTACCTGTACCACCACGTCGACCGCGCCCATGTCGATACCGAGTTCCAGGCTGCTGGTCGCGACGACGCACCGCAGCCGCCCGCTTTTGAGATCGTCTTCGATCAGTGCGCGCTGCTCCTTGCTGACCGAACCGTGGTGTGCTCGTGCCAGCAGTGGTTCGGCGCCGTGGATCACCTCGGTGGACGGCCCGAGCTGAGCGGGCGGCCCGTGCTCGGTTGGCGTCGGTGCGCCGAGCCGTGCCGCGTAGGCCTCGTTCAGCCGGGCGGTGAGGCGCTCGGCCAGCCTGCGCGAGTTCGCGAATACGATTGAGGATCGATGCTCCAGCACGAGGTCGACGATCGCCTCGTCCACGTGTGGCCAGATCGACCCAGGCTGGTCGGATTCACCCGGCTCGGTCATATCCGCTACGGGCACTCGGATCGAAAGCTCGAAAGTCTTCGGTGCGGGCGGCGCGACCACTGTGATCGGTGCGGCGCCGACCAGGAACCTCCCGATTTCCTCCGCGGGTCGCACGGTAGCGGATAGGCCGATACGTTGCGGCGCCCGTTCGGTCAGCAGGTCGAGTCGGGCCAGCGACAGTGCCAGGTGGGCGCCGCGCTTGCTCCCTGCGATCGCGTGTACTTCGTCCACGATCACCGTGCCGACCTCACGCAAACTGTCCCGCGCCGCAGAGGTGAGCATGAGGAACAGCGACTCCGGAGTGGTGATCAGGATATCCGGCGGGGTGCGCAGCATAGACCGCCGGTCGGCGGCACTGGTATCACCGGAACGGACCCCGACAGTGATATTCGGCGGCTCCAGCCCCAAGCGTTCGGCAGTCTGGGTGATGCCGACCAGCGGTGACCGTAGATTGCGCCGCACGTCCACCGCGAGCGCTTTCAACGGCGACACGTACAACACGGAAGTGCCGGTGCGCTCGCCGGACGGCTTTCGGGTAGCCAACTGGTCTATCGCCCAGAGGAACGCCGAGAGCGTCTTGCCGGACCCGGTCGGTGCGATGACGAGCGTGTGCTCGCCCGCCGCGATCGCCTGCCACGCCCCGAGTTGAGCGGATGTCGGCGCGGGGAACGCTCCGTCGAACCACTCCTGGGTGGGGCGGGAGAACCTGGTCATGGCATCAGTGTGCATCGGGTGACCGACAAGTACGCCGGTACCGCTGGTTGGTGCGGTATGAGTGGCTCGACGGCAACTGGACCGTACCCTGCTATGGATGCGGAAGGTGCTCAGACTCGACTTGGTCAGCCATGGCATCACCGAGGCGATGCGCAAGGCGCGCTTTCCGGGTGACGAATCGCTTACCGAGGCGGGCCGCCGGTCGTTGTCAGGGTCAGGCCGGCCGATAGGCAGGAAGGTGCGCACCGGTCCAGAGCGCCGGACCGTAGAGACCGCTGTCGCCCTCGGGCTGTCCGGCGCACCGGACCATCGGCTGCGCGATCTGGACACGGGCGCCTGGCGTGGTAGAGAGCTGGGGGCATTGCCTCGGGACGAGTTGTCCGCGTGGCTCACCGACCCCGGTTTCCGCGGACACGGCGGAGAGTCCGTGATGGACGTCATCGAGCGGACCAGGTGCTGGATGGCTGAGGTCGCCACGCAGGAGGTGCCCACCATCGCGGTCACCCACCCGGCGATCATCCGGGCCGCGCTGCTGGTGACCCTGTCCGCCCCGCCGAAATCGTTCTGGCGCATCGACATTTCACCCGGAAGCAGCACCCGTCTGCACTATCGTGGTTCGTGGACGCTGCACGGCATGGCTTAGCGGAGTCGTGGTCGAACACGACGCGGTCGAACAAGGAGCCCTCGTATGCGAATCCTCGGATCCGACTACCCGCATATCGATCTGCGTGAGGCGAATGTCCTGGTCACCGGGGGTGGCCGTGGTATCGGCCGAGCCACTGCGGAACTGTTCGTCGCCAAAGGCTCTCATGTCGTGCTGGGGGATGTGGACAAGCCGGCGGCCGAAGCGGCGGCAGCCGAGATCGGTGCCATCGCCCATGAACTGGATGTTCGCTCCCGCAGTCAGTGGGACACGGTGCTTGCTGCGATGGGCAGGGTCGACATCCTGGTCAACAACGCGGGTGTCATGCCGGCGGGCGCCTTCCTGAATGAGCCGGACATGGTCGGGCAGGCCACATTGGACATCAACCTGTGGGGTCTCATCCACGGCATGCGGGTTGTCGCGCCGGGTATGGTGCGGCGCCGTCGCGGCCACATCGTCAATGTCGCCTCCTTGGCGGGCAAGGTGCCGGTCCCCGGTCTGGCTGTCTACAGCGCGAGCAAGTTCGCGGCTGTCGGACTCTCGGCGACAACTCGGCTGGAGTTCGCCGGACAGGGGGTCAGTGTCAGCTGTGTCCTTCCTTCCGCTGTGCGCACCCGTCTTTCCTCGGGGCTGACACTCGGACGCGGCATGCCGACTGTCGATCCGGAGGATGTCGCTGCGGCGATCGTGCGCACCTGCGCCACCCGTAAGGCCGAAGTGGCTGTGCCGAGTTATCTCGGCCCGGTGGACATTGCGCTCGCTGCGGTGCCGGAACGCGCCGCGCACTTGGTCCGAAGGCTGTTCGACGGCGATCGTGCGCTATATCCGGCCGATGAGCGGACTCGTGCGGAGTACGAGCGGAAGATTCGTTCACTCAGTTGACGCCTACGCGCTCAGCGCCGAACCGGCCGTACCCGGCGGCGCACGAGCAGCCGCACCGCTGAACTATCCGGTTTGTGGGATGGGGCCGGCCATTGTTATTCGCACTGCTGCTCCGGGACATCGGCTCAGAGCAGTGAATGCCATGGCACTGTCGCCTACCTCACATGGTGCATAGGTGGCGTCTACTCGCACCGTATAGGGTTGAGCAAAATGCTATATACCTAGATCAACAGTTGTGCGTCCAGATCTCTGAATGCAGGATATCCACACCAAGTGCTCAACAATGTGAGGCGCCTGATCGGTGCCGAGCAGACGGATGGATCTGTATGACCGAACTCGCTGACCGCGATCTGATCGCAGCGCCTGATGATCTCGCCGACCGCTATCGGCTCGCCGACCGCTATCGGGTCGGGGGGCGCACTGCGGTCCTCACCGGTGTCCAGGCCATCGCCCGGCAAATATTCGAGCAACATGCGCGCGATCTGCGCGCAGGCAAGCGGGTTGGTACGTTCGTATCGGGATACCAAGGCAGTCCACTCGGCGGTGTGGACAAGATGCTGGCCGGAATGCCGGATGCCCTCGCTGAGCACGACGTCGCCTTCGTCCCAGGATTGAACGAGGAACTGGCCGCGACCTCGGTGTGGGGCAGTCAGGCCGATCTGCCCGCCGACGTCATGACCCATGACGGTGTCATCGGGGTCTGGTACGGCAAGGGGCCAGGACTGGACCGTGCGACCGATGCTCTGCGCCACGCCAATATGTACGGTGCGAATCCGCGTGGTGGCATGCTGCTGCTGGTCGGCGACGACCCGGCCGCGAAGTCCTCCACCGTGCCCGCCGCCAGCGAGCGCTCGCTGGCGGCGCTGAACATCCCGGTGTTGTTTCCGCGCAATGCCCGCGAGATCATCACCATGGGTATGCATGGGGTAGCCCTGTCGCGTGCCTCGGGATGCCTCGTGGCGCTGAAGGTCGTTGCCGATGTTGCCGACGGCGCGTGGACGGTCGGCGGTTCGGTCGGTGACATCGACATAGTGGTGCCCGAGATCGAGTGGGAGGGGCAGCGATTCCGCTATCGGCAGCGCCCGATGGCCGCGCCTGCCGACAGCCTGCTCGCCGAGGCGGACCTCTACGGTCCGCGCTGGGCGATGGTGCAGGCATACAGCATGCGCAATGAACTGGATGTGCTCGAGCTGAACCCGGCCCGCGCGACAATCGGGATCGCCGCCACGGGAACGACCTTCGACGCGGTCCGGCAGGCGCTGGTCGATCTCGGCGCCGATGACAACGCCTTGTACCGCGCGGGTGTTCGGCTGCTGCGCATCGGCATGCCATATCCGCTGGCCCCCGAACGAGTTCGGGAGTTCGCCGCTGGACTGTCCCGATTGGTCGTGGTCGAGGACAAGACGCCTTTCCTGGAGACCCAGATCCGGGACATCCTGTACGGTACCTCCAGCGCGCCCGAGATCGTGGGTAAACGCGATGACGTAGGTCGACCGCTATTCGCTCAGGACGGTGAACTCACCTCAGGGCGTATCGCCGCGCCATTGCGCCGAGTACTCGATGGCTTCCTCGAGCTGCGCCGTCCGCTACCACAACCGCTGTCGCTGTCGGTGCTGCCCGCCACCCGCGCACCTTATTTCTGTAGCGGCTGTCCGCATAATCGCTCCACTGCCGTGCCGGAAGGTTCACTGGCCGGTGGCGGTATCGGCTGCCATACCCTGGTGACCGTGTCGGGTCGCGCCGACAGCAAGGTCACCGGCCTGACTCAGATGGGCGGCGAGGGTGCGCAGTGGATCGGCCAGGCGCCGTTCACCGATCTGCCGCATCTATTCCAGAACATCGGTGACGGCACATTCTTCCATTCCGGCCAGCTCGCCGTGCAGGCATGCGTCGCAGCGGGGGTGAACATCACCTTCAAACTGCTGCACAACGATGTCGTCGCGATGACAGGCGCGCAGCACGCCGAGGGAGCGCTCACGGTACCGATGCTCACACACAAACTCACCACCGAGGGGGTGCGGCGGATCATCGTCTGCGCCGACGAGCCCGAACGCTACCGCAAACGCGATCTCGCTCCTGGCGCGTTGCTCTGGCATCGGGATCGGCTCGACGAAGCACAGCGCGCCCTGCGTGAGACCCCCGGTGTCACAGTGCTCATCTACGACCAGCACTGTGCCGCGGACGCGCGCAGGCAGCGCAAACGCGGCACATTGCCGACGCGCCGGACCAGGGTGGTCATCAACGAGGCGGTGTGTGAAGGCTGCGGTGATTGCGGCGTGCAGAGCAATTGTCTGTCGGTCCAGCCGGTGGACACCGAGTTCGGCCGGAAGACCAGGATCGACCAGACCTCCTGCAATACTGACTACAGCTGCCTGAACGGCGACTGCCCTTCGTTCGTCACCGTCGAGCTGCCCGACCCGACTGACGCCAAGGCGAACAAGCGCTCCGGGGTATGGATCGAGCCGCCGCGGCTACCGGAACTTCCCGGCCACCTGCCGGCATCGACCCAGAACATCTTCCTCGCCGGTATCGGCGGAACCGGCATCGTCACTGTCAACCAGGTGTTGGCTACCGCGGCGTTGCGCGCTGGGTATGACGTCGCCGGACTCGATCAGATCGGCATGAGCCAGAAGGCGGGCCCAGTGGTCTCCCATCTGCGTTTCGCGCGCGGCGACCTGGAACCGGCAAACCGGCTCTCGCCCGCCTCGGCGGACTGCATTATGGCCTTCGACCTGCTTACCGCTACCGATGCCAAGAATCTCGCGTATGGCGCGAAGACGGTCACCGCCGCCGTGGCATCGACCAGCAGGACACCGACCGGCGATATGGTATACGACGCGTCGGTGGCTTATCCGGACGAGCAGCTGCTGCTGGACCGTTTGGCGAGAGTCTCCCGCGCGGTGCGTGCGTTCGACGCGCTGGCCGCGGCCGAAGCGCTGTTCGGTAATACCACCACCGCCAACTTTCTGTTGGTCGGCGCCGCCTATCAAATCGGTGGTCTACGGATACCCGCCACGGTGATCGAGGAAGCCATCACGGTCAACGATGTAGCGGTCGAGGCGAACATCGCCGCGTTCCGCTGGGGTCGCGTCGCGGTGGCCCGACCCGACGAGTTCGCCGCGGCCACCGCGGCGACACGTCGCGCGGAAGCCGAGATCGATGTTCCGGAAGGACTTTTCGACGGATTCACTGCGACAGGAGAGACCAGGCGGCTGGTCGAGTTGCGCGCGCTGGAGCTGGTCGGCTTCCAGAACGTGAAAATCGCTCGTACGTATGTGCGGACGATGCAACGGATCTGGGATGCCCAGCGTCGGGTCGGCGACCGCACCGAGTTCAGCGAGCAGGTGGCGCGCGGACTGTACAAGTTCACCGCCTATAAGGATGAGTACGAGGTGGCACGGCGGCTCACCGCCCCTGATTTCTTGGCGGATGTCGCTGCCCAGTTGCCTACAGGTGCGAATCTGACCTATCAGCTGCACCCACCGATCCTGCGTGCTCTGGGGCGTGGGAAGAAGATCGGCTTCGGTCCGAGAAGTCATATCGCCCTACGTGTACTGGCCAAAGGTAAACGTCTGCGCGGCACTACGTTCGACCTGTTCGGCTATAGTCGCGTGCGCCGGGTGGAGCGTGCCTTGCGTGACCACTACACCGCGATGGTGACCGCTCTCGCCGATACTCTCGCCGAAGCGAACTACGATCGCGCCGTCGAGGTTGCGGGTCTGCCTGATCTCGTCCGAGGTTATGAGGACGTCAAGCTCGCCAATGTGGCGGTCTACGTCGATCGTCTGCGCGATCTCGGTATCGAGCCGCCACGTTATTAGAGCGGCTTGATGGTGGTTCGGAGTGCCGCGCAGAAGCTGCCGAGGTGATGTTTGGGCTGCGCTCCAGCGCGCTATAGTCCAGAATCAATGTATAGATTATTCCTATTTATATAGAATCTAGACATGGCGTTGAGTATCAAGCATCCCGAAGCGGATCGGCTGGCGCGTGAACTCGCGGCCCGAACCGGAGAGACGATGACTGAAGCGGTGGTCATTGCCTTGCGCGAGCGGCTCGCCCGGGAAACCGGGCGGGCACGTTCGGTACCGCTGCGTGCTGAGTTGGCCGCGATCCGCCGCAGCTGCGCTGCGCTGCCGGTTCTCGACAACCGCGGCGCCGAAGAAAT
Source organism: Nocardia sp. TBRC8007 (assembly GCF_056629435.1). Lineage (NCBI taxonomy): Bacteria > Bacillati > Actinomycetota > Actinomycetes > Mycobacteriales > Nocardiaceae > Nocardia > Nocardia sp. TBRC8007. The sequence goes on from NZ_JBWSOR010000009.1 coordinate 54,296, forward strand.
CCTTGGCTATGACCGCCGAGGTCTGCCGTCCTGATGGTGATCGATACATCAGCTGTCATAGCCATGCTGACCGATGAATCGGACGCACCTCGCTTCGAAGCCGCGATCGCGGCCGACCCCGTTCGATTCATGTCTACCGCGACCTACCTGGAGACCTCGATCATCATCGAAAGCCGCTACGGCAATGCCGGTGGCCGAGAGTTCGATCTGTGGATGCACCATGCGGCTGTCGACTTGATCGCAGTGCATCCCGAACATGTCCATGCGGCACGGCTCGCGTACCGCACTTACGGTAAAGGCAGCCATTCAGCGGGATTGAACTATGGCGACTGCTTCTCTTACGCTTTGTCCAAGGTCAGTGGCGAACCGCTCTTGTTCAAGGGGAACGATTTCCCGCACACCGATATCACCCCCGTGGTACTGCCCGAGATCGGCGTCGAAGACGAATAGACAGTCTGGACACGACATAGTGGTCCAGCCGACCGGCAGTCCTCGACCTCGACCCGATCCGCCCCTCGCGGCCGATGAGGCCGCAAGGGGTGGATATCTATAGGGACTGCCATCCGGTCGGCATCGGTCACTACTTCCATTCGAACAGCTTGCCTTCGGACTTGCCGCTCACGACGGTGTACTCGAACATGACAGCGATCCCGTTCAGTGCGTTCAGTTCGTCTCCGGTGGTCTCGTAGAAGTTCGAACCTCGCCAGGTGACGGTTCCGGGGCTGGTGAAGTTGCCGACTCCCTGTCCACGGAACGTTGCTGTCTGCCCGTTCTCGGTGACCACAAACCCGGTTCCTTCGCCCGCGAGCGTGCCGTTGGGGCGCATTGTGCCGGTGTAGGTCACGGTGATCTCGACCCGAACGCCACACATCGTGCCGACCTGATGGTCGGTCATCTCTGTTCGGGGGCCGAGGCCGGTGTCGTCGAGAACGCGTGTGCTGATCACCTGGCCGCTGGCCTCGCCAACCTGCTCACCAAGCATGATGACCTCCTCGAGGTGTCCGTGTTGGGGCTGGAACGGTACCCCCTCGGGAGGTGGACAATGCGGATATGCCGTCCGACCTCACCGGCAGAACAGCTTTGTAGTGCCGGGGCCCGCCCCAGCTCGTCGACTTCGTGATGAAGCCGACAAATCAATCGTAGGCCGAGTGGGTGGGGTGGTGGGAGTGCCACGGCTGCCTGTCGAGAACGAAATCGATGCGGACTCGACCGCCCACGATCGGGTTGTTATGGGTCCATATAGGGAGGTAGCGGAATCGAGACGCAACCCAGATGGCGGGTGGATTCCTCATCGGGCCGGGTAAAGGGGACCCGGGCTTGGCGGTATGGTAACCGGCAAGCCCGGGTCTTGGTAGCGGGGACAGGATTCGAACCTGCGACCTCTGGGTTATGAGCCCAGCGAGCTACCGAGCTGCTCCACCCCGCGTTGGCGTGGACAACACTACACGGGTAGAGGCGAACTACCGAATCGTGTCGGTAGTGGGCGGTTGTTCAGCCGAACTCGATGCCTTGGGCCAAGGGCAATTCGGTGGAGTAGTTGATGGTGTTGGTGGCCCGGCGCATATACGCCTTCCAGGAGTCCGAGCCGGATTCACGGCCACCACCGGTCTGTTTCTCTCCGCCGAAGGCGCCGCCGATCTCGGCACCCGAGGTGCCGATATTGACATTGGCGATTCCGCAATCGGATCCGTCGGCGGCGAGGAAGCGTTCGGCCTCACGCTGATCGATGGTGAAGATCGAGGACGAAAGGCCATGTGGTACTTCATTGTGCAAGGTGATCGCGTGATCGAAGTCGTCATAAGTGAGCACGTACAGGATCGGCGCGAAGGTCTCTTCGCGCACTACTGCGGTTTGGGCGGGCATGCGTACGATGGCGGGACGCGCATAGTAGGCATCGTCGCCGAACCCTTCGACTCGCTCGCCGCCGCAGACCAGTTCGCCGCCGTCGGCCACTGCCTTGTCCAGTGCGGCGCGCATCGCGGCGTATGCCCTCCCGTCGATAAGTGGGCCGACCAGCACCCCATTGTCGAACGGATTGCCCACCGGCAGTTGCCGATATGCCCGTTCGAGCCGGTCGAGCAGAAGGTCGGCGACATCGCGGTGCGCAATCAAGCGACGCAGAGTGGTGCACCGCTGTCCGGCGGTGCCCGCTGCCGCGAACACGATGGCCCGCGTTGCGAGCTCCAAATCGGCGGAAGCGGTGACAATCGCGCCGTTGTTGCCACCCAGTTCCAGCAGGCACCGGCCGAACCGTTCGGCTACCCGTGGCGCGACGAGCCTGCCCATTCGTACCGAACCGGTCGCGCTGACCAGCGCCACCCGATCATCTTCCACCAATAAGGACCCGATATCGGTGCCGCCTTGAAGTAATTGATGCACTTCGGGGTCCGCGCCTACCTCGGTCGCCGCGCGGCGCAGCAGCGCATGGCAGGCCAGCGCCGTCAGCGGTGTCGTCTCCGAGGGCTTCCACACCACGGTGTCACCGCAGACCAGTGCGATCGCTGTGTTCCATGCCCAGACTGCGACCGGGAAGTTGAAAGCCGAGATCACTCCGACCACACCGAGCGGGTGCCAAGTCTCCATCAATCGGTGCCCCGGTCGTTCAGAGGGCATGGTATATCCGTAAAGCTGTCGGGACAGGCCGAGAGCGAACTCGCAGATATCGATCATCTCCTGCACTTCACCCGCGGCCTCGGCCGGTATCTTGCCCGCTTCCAGAGTCACCAATTCGGCCAGGTTGTCGCGATGTGCGGTGAGCAGTTGGGCCAGTCTGCGCACTACCGCGGCTCGGTTCGGTGCCGGAATATTCCGCCAGCCCCGGAAGGCCGTGACGGCCCGGCCGATAGCCGCTTCCGCCTCATGCGGTGAGCTGGGCCGCAGGGTCAGTAGCTGCCCTCCGGTGATCGGAGTGCGCGCGGGCAGGCCGCCCGGTTCCGGTACTCGCATGCCGAGCTCGTGCAACAACGTGGTCGTGCGCTCGGCGAGTTCCTGGGTGGACTTGGTGTCGAGTACCTCAGTCATCTGTTGCTCCGCTATACCTTTCGGCCGCATCGCGGCATCGTGTTCCATATGGAGGGTGAGGTGAGTCAGGGCTTCGGGCACGAATCGGGTCGCCTGAGTTAGCCTTCGCTGATGGCGGATACACCGGCAAGACCTGTACTCGATGACATCGATCGTCTACTGATTCGTGAACTGATAGCCGACGGCCGGGCCACGCTGTCGAACCTGGCCGAAAAGGCGAGTCTCTCGGTATCCGCCGTGCAGTCACGGGTCCGTCGACTGGAGGCGCGCGGCGTGATCCGTGGGTACACCGCGGACGTTGATCCCGAAGCGCTCGGCCAGATGCTGTCGGCATTCGTCGCGATAACTCCTTTCGACCCGTCGCAACCCGATGACGCGCCTGCGGTACTGCAGCACATCCCGGGTATCGAGTCCTGTCATTCGGTAGCAGGAGACGAGAGCTACGTCCTGCTGGTGCGGGTGGCGTCCCCTCGGCACCTGGAGCAGCTGCTCCAGGAGATCAGAGTGACTGCCAACGTACGTACCCGGAGCACCATTATTTTGCAGACATTCTATGATAGATAGCAAATAGTTGTAATTTATACGTCCAAGTGTGGATATTTCGCTAATTCTTTCGTACGCTCTGGGGGTGGCCATCGAACTGGAAAGCACCCGCGCTACAGTCACTTCCGCCGCTCGGGTCCATGAGATCGTGTCGGCCAGCATCCTTGCTGACGGCTTCGATCTGGTACTCGACCTCAGGCGGTCCCGCGGCTGCCGTTTGATCGACGAACGTGACGGCAGCTCCTACCTCGACATGTTCGGTTTCTTCGCCTCCAATGCGTTGGGCATGAACCATCCTGCCCTCGTCGATGACGCGGATTTCCGGTCAGACCTCGTCACAGCGGCGTTGAACAAACCGAGCAATTCCGATGTGTACACCGTCGAGATGGCTCGCTTCGTCGAGACATTCGTGCGAGTGCTCGGCGATCCGCGGCTACCACATCTGTTCTTCATCGACGGTGGCGGCCTTGCGGTGGAAAACGCGCTCAAGGTCGCGTTCGACTGGAAGAGCAGGCATAACGAAGCTTGTGGTCGCGCACCGGAACTCGGCACCAAAGTGTTACACCTGACCGGTGCGTTCCACGGCCGTACCGGTTACACCATGTCGCTGACCAATACCGATCCAGTGAAGATCGCGCGCTTTCCCCGCTTCGACTGGCCGCGGATCAAAGCGCCTTATGTAACCGACGCCTTCGATATCGAGGAGGCAGAGTCATACGCACTGGACCAGGCGCAACGGGTGTTCGCGGACAATCCGCACGATGTCGCGTGTTTCATCGCAGAGCCGATCCAGGGCGAAGGAGGTGATCGGCACTTGCGGCCGCAGTTCCTACAGGCGGTGCAGCGGCTGTGCCATGCGAACGACGCGCTGTTCATCCTGGACGAGGTGCAGACCGGAGTTGGTATGACCGGAACCACCTGGGCGTATCAGCAGCTCGGGCTGGAGCCGGATGTTGTCGCTTTCGGTAAGCGCACTCAGGTGTGCGGTGTGATGGCGGGCGGGCGCGTGGACGAGGTACTCGACAATGTGTTCGCGGTCAGCTCCCGGCTGAATTCCACCTGGGGCGGCAATCTCACCGATATGGTGCGCACCAGGGGCATTCTGGAAGTGATCGAGCGCGATGAGCTGATCGAGCGGTCGGGGCCGTTGGGCGCGTACCTGCTCGATCGGCTGACCGAGCTCGCCGCGCGGCATGTCGCCATCAGCGAGCCACGCGGACGCGGCTTGATGTGCGCGATCACGCTCTCGTCGGCTCGATTGCGTGACGAGGTGCTCACCGCGTTGCGCGAGCGTGCGCATGTGCTGATCCTCGGCACTGGTGAGCGGGGCATTCGTTTCCGTCCGCCCTTGACGGTCTTGCGTGCCGAACTGGACGAAGCTGTCGATGCACTGGATCGGGTGCTGACGAGGCTCGAGTAGCTCGCGAACGAATTGATCAAGGTGTATCGGTGTTCTCGGTCAAGCCGAGACCGTCGGCGAGGAAGCGACGGACAGACCTCAACCCGGCGTTCAGGGCGGATTCGTAGCCGGGATGTGCCCATCCGTTGACGGTCGCGGTGCCACCGCCGGTAGGCGTTACCCCGATCTCGGCGACCATTTCGGCGGTTGTTGGTTCGCAGACCGCCCAGGAGAAGTGGGTCTGCTGCTCCCAGCCCACACCGCGCAGCGCCACATAGTCCGGATCGGTGATCCCGACTGCCGCCAGTGCGGGGCGATCATCGATGCGGTCGTCTGCGCGAAGGGCGCGCAGGTACCAGACGCCCGCGTTGATTTCGATCGGTTCCATGGTGTTCACCTCCCGCACTGCGTTGGGGCTGACCAGCGCCCAACGCGGTAGCTTTGAAGAAACTCGGTGTTGTGCCGGTCACGCGGTGGGCGCGACGGTGGCGGAAAGAGCGGACACCACGGTTCGGCGGCCGATGCGCAGAGCGGTAGCCAGCAGCCTGGTGTCGCGGTCGGCGCTGCCGACATCGGGTGCGCCGAGCGGAGGACGGATCTGCAATACAGAGTCGCCGAGATCGACCAGCGCTTTGTCTTCGATGTCCTGCTGTCTCGGCCGCTCGCGCCAGGCCCGATAGGCGCCGGGCGCTACTGTACGTAGATAGCCGCCGCCGACGATCCGGTGCAGCAGCGAGGCAGGCGGGCGTTTTTCGTCGGCGCGCCGGGTACGCAGAACCAGGGCGTGTGTGGCGGATGCACGGAAAGCGGTGCGGATGGGCACAGTTTCGACGAGACCACCGTCGAAGTAGGCGTTGTCGCCCAAGGCGACCGGTGGCCCGGCCAGGATGGGCAGGCCGGCCGAGGCGCGTAGTGCACGCATGAGCGTGTGTTTGTCGGTGATGTGTGGTTGTAGGTCGACTGCTCGACCGGTACGAATATCGGTGGCGATCGGATGAAATGTGGTGGAGTTGGACAGGATCGCGTCGAAATCCATCGGCTCGATGCCGTCGTACACTTGATGCACGAGGTACCGCAGATCGAACGGGGGACGTCCACGCAGGAAGCGGATGGGGTCGATGGCCCGCCGCATGATCGCCGGGTCGGTCCAAGGGCGCATGCCGACAATCGCGCGCCCGCACAGCAGCCAAGCACCGTTGATCGCTCCCGCGGACGTGCCGTACACCGCGTCGAATACCGAGGTGAGCCCGAGTTCCTCCAGCGCGGCTACCATGCCGCTGGAGTACACGCCCCGGCTGCCGCCGCCTTCGATGACCAAAACGAGCCGATGCCCATCGGCGCGACTGGCAGCGGCATGACGCGCGCGGATCAACTCCGCGACAGGGGAGTTACTCGGCGAACTGGTCACCGGACCACGATACGGCATCGTGGTATGCGTATCGGGCTCGGAAAGCGGCGGTGTGCGGTGGCTCGAAGGGCCGCGAATGCCACCAGCGGGTGTGGACGACGAAGCCCGCGCCTGCCGGTGTTCGCCGGGTATCTACTTGATTTCCGCGAGGACTGTGCCTTGTGTGATAGCTGCCCCTGCCTCGACTGCGAGGCTGGTAACCACACCCGTTTTGTGCGCGGTGACCGGATTCTCCATCTTCATGGCTTCCAGCACTACGATCAGGTCGCCCGTCTCGACCGACTGGCCTTCGGCGACCGCGACCTTGACGACAGTGCCCTGCATCGGTGCGGTGACCGCGTCGCCAGAAGCAGCCCCCGCTCCCGCGCCCCCGCGCCTGCGTGGCTTGGGCTTCTTGCGGACCACGCCGCCGCCATTGCTTGCCGCCGCGTTCGGACCGGCTCCGACGGTGAAGTTGCCGGGAAGGGAGAGCTCGACTCGACGCCCGCCGACCTCGACGACGACCCGCTGCCGCGGCAATTCCTCGTCCTGGTCGGCTGCCGCGCCTGCCCCGTGGTGGGGCTCGACGGTGTTGACCCACTCGGTCTCGATCCACTTGGTGTAGACCTCGAACGACTTGCCGTCACCGACAAACGCCGGGTCTTCGACGACGGCCTGGTGGAACGGAATGACGGTAGCCAGTCCGTCGACCTCGAACTCGGCCAGCGCGCGCCGCGCCCGCTGCAGTGCCTGGGTGCGATTCTCGCCGGTAACGATCAGCTTGGCCAGCATCGAATCGAATTGCCCGCCGATCACGCTGCCGGCCACCACGCCGGAATCCACCCGTACGCCGGGGCCCGCCGGCTCCTTGTACACGGTGACCGGACCGGGCGCGGGCAGGAAGCCGCGCCCGGCGTCCTCGCCGTTGATGCGGAACTCGAAGGCGTGTCCGCGCGGGATCGGGTCCTCGGTGATCTCCAGTTCCTCACCATTGGCGATCCGAAACTGCTGACGCACCAAATCGATGCCCGCAGTCTCCTCGGTGACCGGGTGCTCGACCTGCAGTCGGGTGTTCACTTCGAGGAAGGAGACGGTGTCGCCCTGCACCAGGTACTCCACGGTGCCCGCGCCGTGATAGCCGGCTTCCCGGCAGATGGCCTTGGCCGAGGCGTGGATCTTCGCGCGGACCTCGTCGGAAAGGAACGGCGCCGGGGCCTCCTCGACGAGCTTCTGGAACCGTCGCTGCAGTGAGCAGTCTCTGGTGCCCGCGACCACCACGTTGCCGTGGACGTCGGCAATCACCTGTGCCTCGACATGGCGGGCTTTGTCCAGGTACTGCTCCACGAAGCACTCACCGCGCCCGAAGGCGGCGATCGCCTCGCGAGTGGCCGACTCGAACAGCTCCGGGATCTCTTCGATGGAATGCGCGACTTTCATCCCGCGGCCACCGCCGCCGAAGGCGGCTTTGATGGCGACCGGGACTCCGTATTTCTCGGCGAACTCCACGACCTCGTCGGCATTGCGCACCGGATCCTTGGTGCCTGCGGCCATCGGAGCATTCGCGCGCTCGGCGATGTGCCGCGCGGTGACCTTGTCACCGAGATCGCGGATCGACTGCGGAGAAGGGCCGATCCAGATCAGCCCCGCGTCGATCACTGCCTGAGCGAAGTCGGCATTCTCCGAGAGGAAGCCGTAACCGGGGTGGATGGCATCGGCACCGGACTTGGTCGCGGCGTCGAGGATCTTGTCGAACACCAGATATGACTCGGCCGAGGTCTGACCGCCCAGGGCAAAGGCCTCATCGGCGAGCTTCACGAACGGCGCGTCAGCATCCGGTTCGGCGTATACCGCGACGCTACCGATGCCGGCGTCCTTGGCCGCCCGGATCACGCGCACGGCGATTTCGCCTCGGTTAGCTACGAGTACCTTTGTAATCTGCGCGCTGGCGTGACTGGGCACTGCGCCTCCTGTGTGCATTCTTTTGGTCGCTTCGCGGGGGATTGGGGTCGCTGCGCAGGCTACGCTCCCGTAGATCGGGGTCGCTGCGCATGCTCCGCTCCCGTAATCGACAAACTGACGTATCGGGCGAGTGTAGGCAGTCTGCCAGCAGCCTCCGAACTCGACCAGCCCTACTCGACAGTAGGTCGTAGATCACAATGTACGCCGTCTATCGCTGGATCTGTGCGTGGCCTATCCGCTGTGAATCACTATCCGGGGAGATCTCGCCGGGGTAGTCCCCCGTGACGATCGGCATGCGCACCGAGTTGCCCCATTCGGCCCAGGAGCCGTCGTAGTTGCGCACAGTGCTGTGGCCGAGCAGATGGGTCAGCACGAACCAGGTGTGGCTGGAGCGCACGCCGATCCGGCTGTAGACCATCAGGTCGTCGCGATCATCCAAGGATCGGTAGACTTCATCGAGTTCGGTGCGTGGGCGGAATCGCTCGTCGGAAGTGAGCGCTTCGGTCCACGGGATGTTCGACGCATTGGGGATATGTCCGCCGCGCAGCGCATCCCCGGGCCTACCCGGCTGGGTGGGCACACCGCGGTATTCCATGGCGGAGCGCACATCGATCAGTGGCCTGCCGAGATGAGCGAGCACGTCCTCGCGAAAGGCCCGGATGGTGCTGTCATCGCGGCGAACGTCGGGGTAGTCGCTGCGCACACAGTGAGCAGGTTCGAAGACGGTGTCGCGTTCCTCGGAAATCCACATAGCGCGCCCGCCGTCGAGTAACCGCACGTCTTTGTGTCCGAACAGAGTGAATATCCACGCTGTATGCGCTGCCTGCGCATTACCGCGATCTCCATAGACCACCACGGTGTCGTCGCGCTCGATTCCTTTGGCGCGCATCAATTCGGTAAAGCGGGTTCCATCGACATAGTCGCGTGTGACCGGATTGTTCAGGTCATTTCGCCAATCCAGTTTTATGGCGCCAGGAACATGCCCGATGTCGTAGAGCAGTGCGTCGTGGTTCGCCTCGATGATCTTGAGCCCCTGCGCGCCTATGTTTGCAGATAGCCACTCTGTGGTTACCAGTCGGTGTGGATCTGCGTAAGAACTGAATGCGGAATGAGAATCCGGGGCAATAGGCACGGTGTAGGTCCTCCAAACGTGGGTAGGCGGTGGATTGCGACTGTTCGGGTCGCACGGCGATGGTTGATGCGAGGCGGCGACTCTCCGTTTCGGATCACGAATCGGATGAAGGGGTGAATAAATGGCATCGACATCCGATAAAGTCTCCTGGAAGGAGGGGTGAGTTATGTCGGATTCTTGGCCGCGGCGGCGACTGCTCGCGATCTTACGTGGCACCAATGAGCCGCTCGATGCCCAGGAACTGGCCAGGATCACTGGGCAGCACGTCACCACGGTTCGATTTCATCTGGATGTGCTCACCCGAGAATCGCTTGTCCGGCAATTCCAGCAGCCGCCGCGGGGACGCGGGCGACCGCGTATCGGCTACAGCGCGGTGCAGCGATCGGTCGGTTACCAGGATTTGGCGCAGGTGCTCGCCGATCAGTTGGGGCCGGATCCCCGGCGCAGGTCGGAGGCCGCCATCGCGGCGGGCCGGGCGTGGGGTGCTCGGCTCGCCGCGGGCGACCACCGGATCGAATCACTAGAAGACGCCAAAGAAGTCACCATGACGTTGATGTCGGAACTCGGCTTCGCGCCCGAACGCGATCCCGCTTCGGGGGGCGAGGGCAAGGCGCTGATCCGGTTGACGGCATGCCCGCTGCGCGAACTCGCACGGATACACTCCGAGGTGGTGTGTGGCGTGCATCGGGGCCTGATCGAAGGGATGCTCGATCGCACGGGCACGCGGAGCGAGATCGAGGTTCGGATGCATTCATTCGTCGAACCGGATCTGTGTGTGGCGCGGTTGGAATTGATCGCCGCGCGATGCGACCGAATCCAGGAGGCGGCAACGGTGCCCGTCGTCGACGGTGTCGAGGCGCTCACCGCGCCATCAGGCCGAGTGGCTCCACAGGTGCGTAATGCCGACCCCCACCTCGCCAAGCAACCGGCGCAGCAGTGGTAGTCCGATTCCGATGACGCTGGACGGGTCACCGTCGATGCGATCGACGAACCAGCCGCCCAAGCCATCGAGAGTGAAAGCGCCTGCCACCTGCAATGGTTCGCCGGTCGCGATGTAGGCGTCCAGTTCATCGGGCTCTGGCTTGGCGAAATGGACAGTGGTGCTGCTGCAGTCGACCACCTCTGCGGTGACTCGATTGTCGCGTAGGCGCGCAACACAGTGTCCGGTCACGAGATCCGCGCTGCGTCCGGCCATGTCGCCCCAGCGGGCCCGCGCGATCTCGGGCGTATGCGGTTTGCCCTGCAGTTCACCGTCCAAGAGCAGCATCGAATCACACGCCACCACAACGCAATCATGCGAGAACTCGCGAATGTCCGCTGTTACGGCGGCCGCTTTGGCGCGAGCGAGTTCTACCACGACCTGCTGCGGGGAAGTGCCTTCGGGAAGAGCGGCGGCCACCGCGTCCTCGTCCACAGCGGAAACCCGGACGATGGGGTCGATGCCCGCCGAGCGGAGAACTTCCCGGCGGGCAGGAGACGCGGAAGCGAGAATCAGTCGGGTCACCCGCACAGGCGGGACACGTGTGCGAAAGCGTACGAAGACAGCGGCGCGGCACTGCGATGCAGTGTGATCGGATGGCCCCACAGGTCCGACGGGCCGGAAGGACCGTTCGGTGCGGCGCAGGCCGCGGCAGCGGACAGCACGCACGCCAGGGCGGCGAGCTCTTCGTCGGTGGGCGAGCCGCCGTGCACGATACGGAATAACGGCTCCGCGGTAGCTTCGACGGGCGTCGCGGCTTCTGCGCTCGGGGTGACGGCAGCACCGGCCTGGTCCGCGGCCGGATCGACTGTGAGGTCCAGTTCGACGGCATTCAATACATCTTCATCTGCCACGGTCGTCACAGTGCAGATCCTCTCTTCGCCTTGATCACGGTGGTCCGATCAGGCTGACTTTCGATTATCGACCAGCTATGGACGAAGCGATCGTCCTCTCGTCCACTCAATGCCTTTCTGCGATCAGTGTTCGCGGCTTTCGAGGATATCGCTCGGTCACAGCGGAATGTTGCCATGTTTCTTCGATGGAAGGGTCACCATTTTGCGTTCGAGTAATCGCAGTGCGGACACGATTTGGCCGCGTGTGTGAGATGGTGGGATGACTGCGTCCACGTATCCGCGTTCGGCGGCGATGTAGGGATTCACGAGTGTGTCCTCGTATTCGTTCTGCAGCTCGAGTCGCAACTTATCGACATCTTCGCCCTCACTAGCGGCTTGTTGCAGCTGTTTGCGGTAGACGAATCCGACGGCGCCGGATGCGCCCATGACGGCGATCTGAGCAGACGGCCAGGCAAGATTCACATCGGCGCCCATGTGTTTGGAACCCATGACGTCATAAGCGCCACCGTATGCCTTGCGAGTGATGATTGTGATCTTTCCCACGGTAGCCTCGCCATAGGCATAGAGGAGTTTCGCGCCGCGCCGGATGATACCGTTGTATTCCTGCTCGGTGCCGGGAAGGAAGCCGGGAACGTCGACCAGGGTGATGATCGGGATGTTGAACGCGTCGCAAGTGCGTACGAAGCGCGCGGCCTTCTCGGAGGCATCGATGTCCAGGCACCCCGCGAACTGGGTGGGCTGGTTGGCCACGATGCCGACGCTACGGCCGTCGATCCTGCCGAAGCCGACGATGATATTCATCGCACGCGCGGCTTGCACCTCGAGGAACTCATCGTCGTCGAGTAGGCGAAAGATCACCTCGTGCATGTCGTATGGCTGGTTCGGCGAGTCCGGGATGATCCGGTCCAGCTCCAGGTCTTCGTCGGTGAGACAGTCCTCGATCGCGCCGGTGATCGGATCGGTGGCCGCGAACCGGGGCGCCTCGGCGCGGTTGTTGCTCGGTAGGTAGGACAGTAGATCCTTCACGTAATCCAGTGCGTCTTGCTCGCCGGAGGCGACGTAGTGCGCTACGCCGGACTTGGTCATGTGGGTGTGCGCGCCGCCGAGTTCTTCCATGGTGACGTCCTCGCCGGTGACCGTCTTGATGACATCCGGGCCGGTGACGAACATCTGGCTGGTGCCGTCGACCATCACCACGAAATCGGTCAGCGCGGGGGAGTAGACGTGCCCCCCTGCGGCCGGGCCCATGATCAGCGAGATCTGCGGAATCACCCCGGAGGCTTGGATATTGCGATGGAAGATCTCACCGTAGAGGCCGAGCGAGACCACCCCCTCCTGGATGCGCGCACCTGCGCCTTCGTTGATGCCGATCAGCGGACGGCCGGTTCGTAAGGCCAGGTCCATCACCTTGACGATCTTCTCGCCGTAGACCTCGCCGAGACTGCCGCCGAATACGGTGACGTCCTGGCTGAAGATGCACACATCGCGACCATCGATGGTGCCGTAACCGGTCACCACACCGTCGCCGAGCGGACGGTTGTTCTCCAGGCCGAAGTTGACGCTGCGGTGCCGGGCCAGCGCATCGAGTTCGACGAAGGACCCTTCGTCCAGCAAGGCGAGGATGCGCTCACGAGCGGTCATCTTGCCCTTCGCGTGCACCTTGTCGATCGCGGCCTCGCCCACTGGGTGTTTGGCTTCTTCCAGCCGATTCCGAAGGTCAGCCAGCTTCCCAGCGGTGGTGTGGATATCGGGTGAGCCCGCCGGACCTGACGCGGGCTGCTGCTGGACATTCGTCATGGCTCCGGAGTGTAACCAGTGTCAGTGCGACTCGGTAACCCAAGACTGCGCTACCCACAAGTAGAAAACCGCAGCTAGATCATGCTTCGATGGGAAGAAACCCCTGGTCGATCACCGGGGCGCAGCGGCGGAGAACGAGTAGAGCTCAGTCGGGTAACACTCCGAACGGTGGGTAACCTGCCATGGTGCAGAGGTCACCGTTGAACGCAGAGCTATTACGGCGCAGTCTTCTGGAGTCGCCTGAGCTGTCGTTCTTTTCCCGGATCGACATAGTGGAGTCGACGGGGTCCACGAATACCGACCTGATCGCGCGCGCGACAGAGCCGGATATCGGCCATGCGGTGCTGCTTGCGGAGAGCCAGTCGCAGGGGCGCGGCAGGCATACGCGGACCTGGGTCGGTCCGCCACGGGCACAACTCGCGATGTCGCTGCTGGTGGAGGTGGACGGGGTCGCTCCGACCGCGCTGGGTTGGCTGTCGCTGCTGACCGGCGTCGCCGTGGTCGACGTGCTGCGGGCTACCGCGGGCGCGCCCGCGGAACTGAAGTGGCCCAATGACGTGCTGATCGATGGGCGCAAAGTCGCGGGCATCCTCGCCGAGGTGGCGACGGGTGGCGCCACACCGAAGGTAGTGGTCGGTATCGGGCTCAATGTCAGCCTTACCGAGGCGGAGTTGCCAGTACCACATGCCACTTCGCTTGCCCTCGCCGGTGCGAAACAGATCGACCGCACGGTGCTCGTCCGCGCGCTGCTGACCGAGTTCGCTCGTCGCTTCACCGATTGGCAGGACAAGGGTTGGGCGACGAGTGAGTTGGCCGCCGCCTATCGGGAGCGGTGCGCCACGATCGGCACCCCGGTCCGCGCCGAGTTGCCCGGCGGTCGGACGCTGACCGGCATCGCTGATGGTATCGACGATGCCGGTCGCCTGCTCATCGGTGACGAGGCGGTATCCGCGGCCGATGTCACGCACTTGCGCGTGCAGGATTGACTATCCGAGCCTGCGAGCGGTGTGAACACCACCTGCTTTGTCCGATCCACTCGGCTGTCGTCCTCGCCGACACGCCGAGCACCCGGTTGTCATGGGGTCAGACGGACAAGGTAAGGCCGCGCGCGGCGTCGCGGGCGAGTGAGCGGTCGCGTTGCTCCTCGAACCGGATCACGTTCTTGTCCAGTTTCTCCATGAACAGGGCGAGTTCCTCGCGCGCCTGTTCGCCGCGTGGTCCGAAATCGGATCGGTCGAAGATATTCCATTGTTTGAGCACCGGCCCCATGACTTCTTCCATATGCTGGCGCAAGTCATAGATACCGTACTTGGCTATCAGCACGCTGTTACGGCGAAAGTTGGGCATGCCCGTGCCGGGCATCTGGAAGTTCGTCACGACTTTGGTGAGCGCGACCATCGCCTGGTCCGGCACCAGATCGAGTGCCGCGCCGCAGAGTGAGCGGTAGAAGATCATATGTAAGTTCTCGTCTGCGGCGATGCGTTGCAGCATGCGTTCGGCAATGGGGTCATTACATGCCTTGCCGGTGTTGCGGTGCGACACCCGAGTCGCCAGCTCCTGGAAGGTGACGTAGGCGATGCCCTCGAGGAATCCGCCCCAGCCGTCCGGCGATCGGGCGCCGTTGGTCATATGGATCATCCTGGCTTCTTCCAGGGCGACCGGATCTACACCGCGGGTGACAACCAGATAGTCACGCATGACTATGCCGTGGCGATTCTCTTCGGCAGTCCAGCGGTCCACCCAGGTGCGCCAAGGGCCTGCCTCGACGAAATACTGCGCGATCTCCCGGTGGTAGGAGGGCAGATTGTCCTCTGTGAGCAGGTTGGTGATCATGGCGACCTTGGCCACCTCGCTCAGCCTCGATTGTCCTGGAGCCCAGTCCTTGCCACCCATGGCGGCGAAATTGCGTCCCTCGGACCATGGGATGTATTCGTGCGGGTTCCAGTCTTTCGCCATCGACAGGTGCCGGTTGAGATTCTGTTCGGCCACTGGTTCGAGTTCGGTCAGAATTTCCAGTTGGGTCAGTTCCATGATCAGTCGTTCCTCCACGGTCGGAATCGGCGATAGTGTTGTGCCGAGCGTTGTGCTGTGCGCTTGGACGGGACTGAAGCCGGCTCGAAGAGAAAGCTGCTGCGCGGAATCGTCACACGCGGATGGCCGATTGCGCGGTACGACGCGCTGTGGTGGCAGGGTATCCCGACATCTTTACGAGGTAGGGTGCCTGACATGGGTTATCCGGAGAATGTGCTGGCGCCCGACGAACAGTTGCTGCTCCATCGGCATCCGCATTGGAAAATGCTCTTCTGGCCGATCGTGACGCTCATCGTCGCCACCGCACTCGCCGGATTCGCGGCCGGGTTCGTCTCGCGCCGGGTCGAGGGCACCACGCGATCGGCCTGGCTGGTCACAGTGCTCGTGGTGTACCTGATGATTCTCGGGTGGCGTTGTGTCGCACCGATCATCAGCTGGAAATCGACGCATTTCATCGTCACCGACCGCAGGGTGCTGGTACGGGAGGGAGTGCTCACCCACAGCGGTATCGACATTCCGATGAGCCGGATCTCCAGCGTTCAGTTCCGACACGGGCTGTTCGATCGGTTGCTCGGGACCGGGACGCTGACCATCGAGTCGGCTTCTTCGGAGCCACTGGAATACGACGACATCCCCTCGGTCCAGCGGGTGCACTCATTGCTGTATCACCAAGTGTTCGAAGTCGACCAGCAGCACAACGGGCATGACGAACGCTGGGATGGAAGCAGCACATATCGGTGAGCCGTAACCTGGGCGTATGACCGCTGTACTGCTGGCCGAAGATGACGAGGCCATCGCTGCCCCGCTGTCGCGTGCGCTCAGCCGCGAGGGGTACGCGGTGACCGTCGAGAGTTTCGGCCCCGCTGTGCTGCAGCGAGCGCTGCAGGGCAGCCATGATCTGCTCATCCTCGACTTGGGTCTTCCTGGTATGGACGGATTGGAGGTATGCCGTCAGGTACGTGCCTGCGGAGCGGATCTGGCCGTGCTGATGCTCACCGCTCGCACCGACGAAGTGGATTTCGTCGTCGGGCTGGACGCGGGCGCCGACGACTACGTCGGTAAGCCGTTCCGGCTCGCCGAACTCCTCGCCCGGGTGCGGGCGTTGTTGCGGCGTAGCGGGCTCGGAGACGATACGGTCGAGGTCGGCGGTATTCGCCTGGAACCGGCGGCGCGGCGGGTACTGGTCAACGGGGTCGAAATCAACTTGGCCAACAAGGAATACGAGCTGTTGAAAGTGTTGATAGACCGGGCGGGTCAGGTGGTGCCCAGGGAGACCATTTTGCGTGAGGTGTGGGGTGGCGCCGAGCTGCGCGGATCCAAGACCCTGGACATGCACATGTCGTGGCTGCGCCGCAAGATCGGTGACGAGGGTCCGCTGGCCGAACGGCGCCTTGTCACCGTGCGGGGAGTCGGATTCCGGCTGAATACCGATTGACATGCGCCGTCGCATTCTGCGTTCGATGCTCACCGTGCTGACTCTCACGACAGTGGTGCTCGGTGTGCCGCTCATCTACACGGCCTGGCTATGGGTGGAGGACATCACCCGTAACGATCTACAGAACCGGCTGGACCGGATCGCCGCAGAGATCGTCGCGCAGGAGCACACCGATGGCACGGTGCTCGGAGAGCTGGATGTCCGGTCGGTAGCGCCACTGGTCCCCGACGACGGCAGGCTCACCATCGTCTTTTCGTCGGCGCGCGACAGTGCTTCCCGTCGTGATGTCGGGGTGGCCGAGGTGCCGGACCCGCTGGTGGAGTCACTGTCGATGGGCACCTCAGGATCGTTGCGATTGGAGGTGCCTGCGGCGCCGATGCATGCCAGGCAGCGCCAAGCGGTCGCAGTGGTGGCTTTGGCGGTGCTCGCTTCGCTGGGCGTGGCTTTTTTGGTCGCGGTGATCACCGCGCGCCGGGTGGCCGATCCGCTGCGCGATGTCGCGGCGCGTGCCGCGCGGCTGGCGATGGGTGATTTCCGACCAGATCCGCGCAGGCATGGCATTGCCGAACTGGACCGGGTTTCCGATGTGCTCGATTCGGCGACTGTGGAGATCGCCGGTCGGCTCCAGCGTGAACACGCCCTCGTCGCCGATGTCTCCCACCAATTGCGCAGCAGGCTGACTGCCGTGCGGCTGCGCCTCGATGAGCTTTCCGCGCATACAGATCCGGAGGTGGTGCACGAGTCAGAGGAGGCGATGGCCCAGGTGGACCGGCTCACCGACGCGATCGACGACTTGGTGCGCGCATCCCGCGATGAGGACGCGGCCGACCGCGATCCGGTGCCGGTGATGGACGAGCTGCGCGGTGTGGTCGCCGAATGGACCCACCCGTTCACCGAGGCTGGGCGGACACTGACCTTGACCGGCGATCAGTCGCTGCGCGCGCCGATTACGGGTTCGCGGTTGCGCGAGGCGGTGGCGGTGCTGGTGGACAATGCGCTCATGCACGGCGGCGGGACCTGCACGGTATCGGTGCGCTCGGTGTTGCCGGGGACGGGCCGCGAATCTTTGGTGTGCGTCGAGGTCGCCGACGAGGGCGGCGGCGTGCGCGATGAATTGGCGCCGCACATCTTCGACCGTGGTTTCTCTGCGGGCGGTTCGACCGGTGTGGGGCTGGCACTCGCGCGGGCGTTGATCGAGGCCGACGGAGGGCGACTGGAACTGCAGCGGCGCAGGCCCGCGCTGTTCGCGGTATTTCTCGGATCCTCGAAGGTCCGAGCGTTGAACTCGGTGGTTTCCGAGCCTCGGTGATTCAGCTGCGGCGGAATTCCTCCTCCACGAGATCTTCGAATTCCGCGGCGATTTCGCTCATCTCGTCCGGGAAGACCCAGCGGCGCATCGCCCAGAATCGGAAGGCCATCTGCATCAAGTTGCCGATCACGAAGGCACTGATGAAGTCCGCGATGTTCTCGACGGTGAAGCTTACATTGGGTTGGCGCAGGTCGAAGACATAGCTGGAGATCCACAGCGGCGTGAAGGCCAGGACGACACCGACACCGCTGACGCCGAAGAACAACAGCGCTTCGTGATGGCGTTCGCGTCCGCCCCGGTTCTTGAATGACCATTCCCGATTCAAGATGTAGGAGGCGATCACCGCGATGATGCCGGAGATGATCTTGGCTGTGACGGGCTTCTCCGCGAGAACCGTCCATTTCAGCAGGTAGAAGATGCCACTGTCGATCACGAAAGTGGTCGCGCCGACAATCGCGAACTTGATCAATTCCCGATGCCGGTATGCGACATCTTGCAGCGGTTCGGGGAGGGCGTTGACCACACCGTCGACGAGTGACACAACAGCACAGTGTACCGGTACCGGTCATTCATCCCGGACATGACAATATTGTCCGATGTGAGCGCCCGTTCTTTTGATCCACTGGCAATGCCGACCGTCACCATGATCGGCGGTGGCCAGTTGGCGCGTATGACCCATCAGGCAGCGATCGCCCTGGGGCAGCGACTGCGCGTGCTCGCCGAGCGTGCCGAGGATCCGGCCGCACAGGTGAGTTCCCAGGTGGTGTTCGGCAGTCATACCGATCTAGCCGCACTGCGCAAGGCCGCGGTCGGCTCGCATGCGCTGACCTTCGACCACGAGCACGTACCGACCGAGCATTTGCGAGCACTGGTCGCCGAGGGGGTCAATGTGCAGCCGTCGCCATCGGCGCTGGTCTACGCGCAGGACAAACTGGCGATGCGCACCACCTTGCGGGAGTTGGGACTGCCGGTACCCGTGTTCACTCCGGTGACCTCGATAGCCGACGTGATGCGATTCGGCCAGGAGCGCCAATGGCGGATCGTGCTGAAAGCAGTACGCGGCGGTTACGACGGGCGGGGTGTGTGGATGCCCGATTCCGCTGCCGCGGCCGAGGCGATCGTCACCGAGCAGCTCGCTGATGGCGTCCAGTTGCTCGCGGAGGAGAGGATCAACTTGAGGCGAGAGCTGTCGGCGATGGTGGCTCGGTCGCAGTTCGGGCAGGCGGCGACGTGGCCGGTCGTGCAGACAGTGCAGCGCGACGGGCAGTGCGCGGTGGTGATCGCACCCGCGCCCGAGCTGCCGGAGAATACAGCTACGGCGGCGGAGGCCATGGCGCTGAACCTCGCTGAGCGACTCGGTGTCACCGGCGTGATGGCGGTGGAGCTGTTCGAGACCGTGGGCGGAGAATTGCTGGTCAACGAGCTGGCTATGCGCCCACACAATTCCGGGCACTGGGGTATGGACGGCGCTCGCACCGGACAGTTCGAACAGCATCTGCGCGCGATACTGGACTACCCGCTCGGTGATACCACGCCGCTGGCCGAGGTCACCGTGATGGCCAATATCCTCGGTGCGCCGCAGGCTCCTGCTATGTCGATGGATGAGCGATTGCACCATCTTTTCGCCAGGATGCCTGAGGCGAAGGTGCACCTGTACGGCAAAACCGAGCGTCCCGCCCGCAAGATCGGGCACATCAACATCCTCGGCGACGATGTGGCCGAGGTTCGGGAGAAAGCGGAGCGGGCGGCGTATTGGATGTCGCACGCGGTATGGACTGACGGATGGGATCCGCATGAGTGAAACAGAGGCCGCAACCCCGGCGGTAGGCTTGATCATGGGCAGCGATTCCGACTGGCCCACTATGGAAGCCGCCGCGGAAGCTTTGGCGGAATTCGGAATTCGCTTCGAGGTGGGTGTCGTCTCCGCGCACCGCACCCCACAGCGCATGCTGGACTACGCACGTGCTGCCGCAGGCCGTGGGCTGAAGGTCATCATCGCAGGGGCAGGTGGCGCGGCTCATCTACCCGGTATGGTCGCTTCGGCCACCCCGCTGCCGGTGATAGGTGTCCCGGTGCCACTCAGATACCTCGACGGGATGGACTCGCTGCTATCCATCGTCCAGATGCCCGCAGGCGTCCCCGTGGCTACCGTCTCCATCGGCGGTGCCCGTAACGCGGGTCTGCTCGCCGTGCGTATCCTCGCCGCGCACGATCCGGCTCTTCGGGACCGCATGGAACAGTTCCAGGCCGGACTCGAACAGATGGTCATGGTCAAGGATGACGCTCTGCGTACCAAGCTCCTGGGTTGAGCCGGAAGCCACGGAGCGGACGTGCCAAGGCTTCGGCCACAGCTCGCACCGCACCGCCCGGCTCGGGCGGGTAGTGCCTTACGGGAAGCGAGTCCCTGTGAAACAGGAACCCACCAAAGCGCCACATCGCAGCGCAGGAGGAACCCCGGTATTTCGCGACCAGGAGGATGCCGTTACCGGCGACATCACCCGCCCAAGAAGCGGGGATGGCCCCGCGCATTTTCGGCTGACGGTGGTGGATCAAGCGCTGCGGCTGTTCGCCGAGAAGGGATATGAGGCGACGACGGTGGATGAGATCGCCGAAGCCGCCGGGATCTCCCGACGGACGTTCTTCCGGCAGTTCCGTTCGAAAGAAGACGTGGTCTTCGCCGATCACGAATACCAGCTGGCGCAAGCCCAGGAATATCTGTTGGCCGCGCGGGAAGATCCGTGGGAGGCGGTATGCGTGGCGGCGGTGGGAGTGTTCGAGCGATTCACCCAGTGGCGGGAAATCGCGGCGCGACGATACCAAGTGGTGCGCCGGGTACCCACATTGCGCGAACGGGAGATCGTCACGGTATTCCGCTACCAGCGATTGTTCACCGATTACCTCCGTGAGCGGCTGCCGGATGTGCCGGATCTGGCACGGGTGCAGTTCACCGCGTCCGTAGCGGCGACGCACAATTACTTGTTGCGCCGGATGGTGCGAGGGGAGTCGGCGGCGGGTGCGGCGGATCTGCGCAGGGAACTGGCCGTCCTTCCGCGCGGTGCTGTCCGCACGACGAACGCCGACGAAGTGGTTGTCGCGGTATTTCCCCGTGGTACCGCGCCAGGGCAGGTCGCCGAACTGCTCGCCCACAAACTCGCGGCGTTGTGACCTCAGTGCGCTGTGGCATAGACCAGAGTGGGTTGTATTCGGAATATCGCCGGTCTGACACTAAGTGCCATGATGACTCCGCATGTGGTCGGGATATAAGTGCGTACAATCGTCTTTAGTTTGGCACTCAGTGCCGCTAGATTGATGCTGTGCTGGATTCGCTCAGAGAAATTCAGTGACCATCACCGACGACCATCACCGACGACCAGGAGTGAATCCGATGGCGGGAAATCCCGATTTCGACCTGTTCAAGCTGGAGGACTTCCACGATGAGCTGCGTGCCGCGATCCGCGCTCTCGCGGAGAAGGAGATCGCCCCGCATGCCAAAGACGTCGACGGCAGCGCCCGTTTCCCCGCAGAGGCGCTGACCGCGCTGACCGCCTCCGGCTTCAACGCCGTGCATGTGCCGGAGGCGTATGGTGGCCAGGGGGCGGACTCGGTGGCTACCTGCATCGTGATCGAAGAGGTCGCCCGAGTGTGTGGTTCGTCCTCGCTGATCCCCGCGGTCAACAAGCTCGGCACCATGGGGATGATCCTGAACGGATCGGAAGAACTGAACCAGCGAGTGCTGTCCGACATCGTCGACGGTGAAATGGCCTCCTACGCGCTGTCTGAGCGCGAGGCGGGTTCGGACGCGGCAAGTATGCGCACCCGGGCCAAGCAGGAGGGCGACGACTGGGTCATCAATGGTTCCAAGTGCTGGATCACCAATGGCGGCGAGTCCTCCTGGTACACCGTGATGGCCGTGACCGACGCTGATAAGGGAGCCAACGGTATCTCGGCATTCCTGGTGCACAAGGAGGACGAGGGCTTTGTGGTCGGCCCGCTCGAGCACAAGCTCGGCATCAAGGGCTCGCCCACTGCCGAGTTGTATTTCGAGAACTGCCGGGTGCCGGGTGATCGCATCATCGGCGAGCCGGGCACCGGTTTCAAGACCGCGCTGCAGACCCTCGACCACACCCGCCCGACCATCGGCGCGCAGGCCGTCGGCTTGGCTCAGGGCGCGCTGGACGCGGCGATCGCCTACACCAAGGATCGCAAGCAGTTCGGCAAGTCGATCGCAGACTTCCAGAACACGCAGTTCATGCTCGCCGATATGGCGATGAAGATCGAAGCCGCTCGCCTGATGGTCTACAGCTCAGCCGCCCGTGCCGAACGCGGCGAGCAGAACCTCGGCTTCATTTCCGCCGCCGCCAAGTGCTTCGCCTCCGATGTCGCCATGGAAGTCACCACCAACGCGGTACAGCTGTTCGGTGGCGCCGGCTACACCACCGATTTCCCGGTGGAGCGCATGATGCGCGACGCCAAGATCACCCAGATCTACGAGGGCACCAACCAGATCCAGCGTCTTGTCATGTCGCGCGCCCTGCTCAAGTGAGGTTTTTCTAGATCGCGGGATGTTCGGGCGTGCCTGGGATCGCATCTCAGGCCGTCAAAGGACACAGGCCGCCCGGACATTCCTTCGATCGCATTCCGTGCTCGCTGACAGCTCGGCGGCACCACATGCGTGTAGGTGCGCGACGAGAAATCCAGGGCGTTCTGTCTCGAGATGCCCTTCTGTTGTCGCCGTGATTGCCCGCAGTATCAGTAGGCTAGACCACCAGGTCGGCGTACTCGGCATGATCGGCGATGTACTTCTCGACGTACCAGCAGGTGGGGACGACGGAGAAGCCGGCGGCGCGGGAGTCGTCGAGGGCGTACCGCACGAGCTGGGCGGCTGCGCCGCGGCCACGGAACTCGGGGAACGTCATGGTGTGGTGGAAGTCGCGGACCTTGGAGGCTTCGCGTTCGGCGTAGTCGGCGTACCCGGCCAGAGCGTCATCTATGTAGATCTCGAAACGGGTGTCGGCGACGTTGTGCTTCAGCTTGGTCGTCATAATGCGGACAACTCCTTTCTTGCGGAAATGTTCCGGCGCCCGTCAGAGGATCGCGCCGGGATTGAGGATTCCGTTCGGGTCGAGCGCGTCCTTGATGCGCCGGGTCAGGGCCATGACATCGGGGCCGAGCTGATCGGGTAGCCAGGCCTTCTTCAATCGGCCGACGCCATGCTCGCCGGTGATGGTGCCGCCGAGTGCGATGGCCAAGTCCATGATCTCGCCGAAGGCGCGGTGTGCTCGCGCGGAGTGGTCCGGATCGGACGGATCGTGCACGATCAGCGGATGGGTATTGCCGTCGCCCGCGTGCGCGATCACCGAGACCGTCACCGCGTTGCGCTCGGCGATCGCGGCGATGCCGGTGACCAGGTCGCCGAGCCGGGGCAGTGGTACCCCGACGTCCTCCAGGAGCAGCGGACCGAGTTTCTCTACGGCGGGAATTGCGAAACGCCTTGCAGCGGAGAAGGCTTCGCCATCTTCGGGGTTGTCGGTATGGAAAACTTCTGTCGCGCCAGCCTTCTCGCAGGCCGCAGCCATGGTCTCGGCTTCGTGCCGGGCGAATTCGCCGGGGGCGTCGGAGCGCGCGACCAGGAGCGCGGCCGCGGTGCGGTCTAAGCCCATCCGCAATTCGTCCTCTACGGCGTTGATCGACACCGAGTCCATGAACTCGAGCATCGATGGCCGTAGCTCGCCGGTGATCGCCAGGATCGCTTCAGTCGCCGCGGTGAGCGTGCCGAAGGTCGCGACGACGGTGCTCTGTGGAGGCTGCGCAGGCAGCAGTCGCAAGGTCAGTTCGGTGATTACGCCGAGCGTGCCTTCGCTGCCGACGAACAGCTTGGTCAATGACAATCCCGCCGAGTCCTTCAGCCGAGGACCGCCGAGCCGAACAGGAGTGCCATCGGCGAGTACCACTTCCATGCCGAGGACGTAATCGGTTGTCACGCCGTACTTCACACAGCACAGCCCGCCCGCATTGGTGGCGGCGTTGCCGCCGATCGAGCAGATCTCGAATGACGAGGGATCGGGTGGATACCACAGGCCGTATGCGGCGACCGCGTGTTTGACTTCCGCGTTGAGCAGCCCCGGCTGTACCACCGCGGTCCGCGTTACCGGATCGACCGAAATCGCGCGCATCCGTTCGGTGCTGAGCACGATCGCCCCGGTGACGGCTGTCGCGCCGCCGGACAGCCCGGACCCCGCGCCGCGCGCAACCACAGGTACACCGTGGGCGGTAGCCCAGCGCAGTGTCGCGGCCACGTCATCGGTGCTGGTGGCGCGTACCACGGCGCGGGCGGTGCCCGCGTTCGGATCACGCGCCCAATCCTGCCGGTAGCCCGCGAGCAATCCGGGGTCGGTGAGTACCGCGCCGTCGGGGAGACAGGCGATCAGATCATCCATGTCCACATCTCTCACGCTAACCTTTATGCCCGATATTTGCTGATTCGCCTGCGTCGTTACGGGTAGTAGGCGGGCGAACCGGAATGTGACGTTTCCTACCTCGGTGGCATTCTTGCCCATGGCGAGCCACAATGCCGGATAGGGGTTTGACCGTTGGGGTATCGAGTTCACCCGGCGCCATCACATCGGGCGTCGGCCATCATGCGGTTTGCTCTGTGTTACGGGTACTACGCATATCACTCGAAGGGATGGAACGGATGCAGAGTGGACAATATAGTCGCCGGGAATTGGTCTCCGCGATGTTTTCCGGCGAATTCGTCGACGGTGGCGTCGACCCCCATATGCTGCGCCGGGTGCATACGGGTGACCACGGTGAATGGCTGAACGCGCTGGATCGCTCCGGTATCTTCGGTAAGGAGGCACTCGCCGAGTTGGCGGACGGCTGGCGCCGCGATCCGCGGGAATTGCTGGAAGCGCTGCTGGCGACGGCCGACGATGTCACCCGGCGGCGGTGTCTCGCGGCATGGTCCGATCTGGATCAGATCCTAAGCGAACCTGTTCAGGCGCGAATCGGCTGAGCCGCCTCCCGGTCTCCAGCTGTTCATCCGCCGCCGATCCCGGTTCGCCTGCCTATCCGCCGCGTGAGCGGACGCGGCGGATGAGGCGTTCACCGCGCCACCGGCGTGATCAGTTCCTCGGTCCGTGATCCGTCGACAATGATCGCGTCATTGTCGGTGAGCGCCCAGTGTGTGACGCCCTCGGCCCGGTAGCGGGCGGCGAGCCGACCACAGCTACCGTCTGGATCGGTCATGGAACCGATATGCGGCACGATGGCGCGATCGACCAAACCCAGGCCATCCCATTGTGGTTCGATACCGCAGGCCGATGCTACTTCGGCTGGGTCGTCGACGGAGTCGAGGCCGTGGAGATCCGGGGTTAGCACACACGCGCCCGCGCTGTAGCCCGCGTAGACCAATGTGTCGTCGGCGAGCAGCTGGGTGAGGACACGATCCGCCCCGCTGCGGGCGAACTGGGCACGCAGCACAAAGGTATTCCCGCCACGCACCCACACCAGCGGGAAATCGATCAGCTGCCGCGCCAATTCTGTAGTGCGCCCGATGAACTCGCGCAGGTCGAGTTCCGTCGGGACGTATCCTAGATCGCGCAGCGGCACCAGGTCGCTGGTGACTGCCGCTGCCCGCATCTCAGGCCACGCGTCGCAAGCATTTCCTATCACCGCGACGCAGCCGGGCGCGCCCGCCAGCGCGATCAGCCGATCGTAGTGAGCTCCGAAACGGTAGCTGGACAGGAACAGTCGCACCGGCTTGCTTCAGAATGTGAAGGCCAGGTGACGAACCACCTGCTGCCCGAGCTCGATGTCACCGGTCACGGTGATCTCGTCGAGGTGCTCTTCGGCAGTGGCCCTTCCGCTACCAAGTCGCACGAAAAGACTGCTGTCCATGCTGATTTCTACTGTTGCTGGTTCATCGAACGCATCGACGTAGCTTGCCCGGCCTGCCACCTGGATGTGCAATGTCCTGGCCAGCGGCCCGCTCAATACGAAGGTGATCCGCGACCCGTCCGGTGCCCCGCCTTTCTTGACCACTGTGCGCGGGATATTGCCCGCGAACTCGGCGAAGGCCAGCTCCCCGCACGGCCCGCCTTCCTCGGCCTGTGTACCGAGTGCGTCGGTGATATCGAGCTGGTGTATCCAGCAGTCGAACAACCGCACCCGCATGAACCTGCCATAACTCACTTGTCCGACCGGCGTGTTGGTTTCTTTCTCCCACTCGGCGTCGCTCATCGCCTGGAGCGCCGAAAGCCTGCGGTCGATGACGTCGCGGTAGAGCTCGAGCAGCCGGGCGCCGGACAGTGGGCGCAGCCGGTCCACCCAGATTTCGTTGAGTACCGCGGTCTCGTTGCGCACGTAGGGTAGGGCACGCACGTCGGTCTTGATCCTGGTCGGGTCGTGTGCGGGCGGACGATCGCCGAGCAGCCAGGACTCGGTGCCGATGATGTGCGCGACGACATCGAACACAGTCCAGCCGGGCAGTGACGATGGGGTGCGCCAGCGTTTCTCGTCCAGGGCGCGGACCAATGCTTCGATCCTGTCCCACTGCTTCGACAGCAGGTTGATCTGCGTGATCCGGTCCGTGGTTTCGGTCATCAGTCGACTCTCTTTTCCGGGGTTTCGCCCCCGTTGTCCAATGCCGCCATACCGGCTCGTACGGCGGCGGCTGTGCCGATCGGGTCATGCGAGCGGCGCAGCAGGAATCCCTTGGCGAACCGCAGGATATCGCCGTGTTTACGGGGAACCACATGTAAATGAACGTGCGGGATGGTCTGGAAGGCGGCCGTGCCATCGTTCAGTACCAAGTTGGCCCCATCCGCAGCGAGGCTGCTGTGTCGGACGGCCAGCGCGAGTTGACGCCCGGTGCGGAAGATCCGAGCGCCGAGCTCGGCATCGAGGTCCGTCAATTCCGCGGCGTGCTGCTTGGGTATGACCAATGTGTGGCCGCGGGCGATCGGTCGGATGTCGAGAAACGCGCAGAGGGTGTCGTCCTCATACACTTTTGCCGCTGGGGCCTCGCCTGCCGCGATGCGGCAGAAGACGCAGTCGTTCACATGCTGGACCATACGGCGTAAGAGCCGAGTGGAACAGCCCCTGGTACGGATCGAGCCCGATTCGCCTCGCCATCGGCGACACACCGAGCCTGTGACCACAGGGAATTCCGTAACCTGGCAGTTGAGTGCGCTGGGATCGAACGTAGTACCGAGTATCGAGAACGAAAGCGGGCGAGCCGGCGTTCGGCAGCTGTCGAGCGGCTTCATAACAACCAGAAATTCCGGTGTATCGGTACGATTCACTCAGCATGTGTGACGGGCGTCTCGGCTCAGCTCACCGCGTGCCGGGTACAGTTGCGAGGAATTCGAGTCAACTTACCCGAGAGCAACAGTGTCCGGCCGTCTACCTATTGCCTGAAGCTCAGCACGAAAAGGAAGTCTGACAAGTGGAGACAACGCAGAGCGTGGGCGATCCATCGTCACGTGGCACGCGTGTCGGAGTCGTTCGCGAGTTCAACGCGGGCGAACGACGTGTCGCATTGGTGCCGAAGGTCATCGCGAGTCTACTCGGGCAGGGCATCGAGATCGTCGTCGAGCCAGGAGCAGGCCAAGGCGCGCTGATTCCGGACCGCGCCTACACAGAAGCGGGTGCTTCGATCGGCGATCCCTGGTCGGCTGACGTGGTGGTGAAAGTGGCCCCGCCCAACGACGACGAAGTACGGAAACTGTCGGCGGGACAAACCCTGATCGGGTTTCTGGCGCCGCGGAACACGGACAACCAGATCGATGCGCTACGGGCTGCGGGGGTACGGGCTTTCGCAGTGGAAGCGATACCGCGGATCTCGCGCGCGCAGGCGATGGACGCGTTGTCATCGCAGGCGAACGTAGCCGGCTACAAGGCGGTGCTGCTGGCGGCCTCGGAGTCGACACGGTTCTTCCCGATGCTGACCACCGCGGCGGGCACAGTGAAGCCCGCGACGGTGCTGGTGCTCGGTGTGGGTGTCGCGGGCCTGCAGGCCTTGGCCACGGCCAAGCGTCTCGGTGGGCGGACCACCGGTTATGACGTACGACCCGAAGTGGCCGATCAGGTGCGCTCGGTGGGCGCGCGGTGGTTGGACCTGGGGATCGCCGCCACCGGTGAGGGTGGCTACGCGCGTGAGCTGACCGAGGAGGAGAAAGCCGCGCAACAGCAAGCACTGGAGGACGCGATCAAAGGCTTCGACGTGGTGATCACCACCGCGCTGGTACCAGGCCGTCCCGCGCCGCGCCTGGTGACCGCCGCGGCGGTGGAGGGCATGAAACCGGGCAGTGTGATCGTGGATCTGGCCGGGGAGACCGGCGGCAATTGCGAACTGACCGAGCCGGGCAAGACCGTGGTCAGGCATGAGGTGACCATCGCCTCCCCGCTGAACCTGCCCGCCACCATGCCCGAGCACGCCAGCGAGCTGTACTCGAAGAACATCGCGGCATTGTTGGAGTTGATGCTGGTCGACGGCAAGCTCGCACCGGACTTCAGCGATCAAGTGCTGGCGGATTCCTGCGTCACCCGTGAGGTGGAGGCCTGATGTACACCGACCTGCTGGCGAACATCGCGATCCTGGTGCTATCCGGGTTCGTCGGTTTCGCTGTGATCTCCAAGGTGCCCAACACCTTGCACACCCCGCTGATGTCGGGCACCAATGCCATCCACGGCATCGTGGTGCTCGGCGCGCTGGTCACACTCGGCAACAAACAGGATCCGTCGGTCCTGACCCAGGTGATCCTGTTCGTCGCGGTGGTCTTCGGCACTCTGAACGTCATCGGTGGCTTCGTGGTCACCGACCGCATGCTCGGTATGTTCAAGGCCAAGAAAGCCACCGGGAAGAAGGACACCGGCGAGACTGCCGAGAAGGCCGATATCTGATGCATACCTTCGACAATGTGACCTATCTGGTCAATGGCCTCTACATCGTGGCGTTCTCGATGTTCATCTATGGTCTGATGGGCTTGACCGGCCCGAAGAGCGCGGTGCGCGGCAATCAGATCGCCGCAGTGGGCATGGCGATCGCGGTGGTGGCGACACTGATCTCGATCCGGCACACCAGTAACTGGATTCTGATCATCGCCGGATTGGTGGTCGGCGTGGTGCTCGGCGTGCCGCCGGCCCGCTATACCAAGATGACCGCGATGCCGCAGCTGGTGGCCGCGTTCAACGGTGTAGGTGGTGGCACGGTCGCCCTGATCGCCTGGTCGGAGTTCATCAATTCCGAGGGCTTCTCACACCTCGAGGAGGAACCCACCGTACATATCGTGATCGGCTCGCTGTTCGCGGCGATCATCGGCTCGGTGTCGTTCTGGGGTTCGCTGATCGCGTTCGGCAAATTGCAGGAGATCCTGCCAGGGCATCCGATCGGGATCGGCAAGCTGCAGCAGCCGCTGAATCTGTTGTTGCTGCTCGGCGCGATCGCCGCAGCGGTGGTGATCGGCATCGGTGCCACGGGTGGCGGGGTGTCGCAGCTGTGGATGATCGCGGTACTGGTGCTGGCCGGTGTGCTCGGCCTGATGGTGGTGCTGCCGATCGGCGGCGCGGATATGCCCGTGGTCATCTCGCTGCTCAACGCTCTGACCGGTTTGTCGGCCGCGGCAGCCGGTCTGGCGTTGAACAATACCGCGATGATCGTCGCGGGCATGATCGTCGGCGCTTCCGGCAGTATTCTGACCAACCTGATGGCGAAGGCGATGAACCGGTCCATCCCGGCTATCGTCGCCGGTGGATTCGGCGGCGGCGGTACGGCTGTCAGTGGTGCGGGTGGCGAGCAGAAACAGGCCAAGGCCACTTCCGCGGCGGACGCTGCGATCCAAATGGCGTATGCCAACCAGGTCATCATCGTCCCCGGCTACGGTATGGCCGTCGCGCAGGCGCAGCACGCGGTCAAAGAGATGGCGACATTGCTGGAGGCCAGAGGGGTGGAGGTCAAGTATGCCATCCACCCGGTCGCGGGCCGTATGCCCGGCCACATGAATGTGCTGCTCGCCGAAGCCGAAGTGCCCTACGACGCACTCAAGGAAATGGACGAGATCAACGGCGAATTCGCCCGCACCGACGTGGCTTTGGTGATCGGGGCCAACGACGTCACCAACCCGGCCGCCAGGGAAGACGCCGCCAGCCCGATCTACGGCATGCCCGTGCTCAACGTCGACCAGGCCAGGAGCGTCATCGTGCTCAAGCGCTCGATGAGCTCCGGTTTCGCCGGTATCGACAATCCGTTGTTCTATGCCGACCACACCGCCATGCTGTTCGGCGACGCGAAGAAATCCGTCGGGGCGGTCACCGAAGAGCTGAAGGCGTTATAAGGCAGTCGTTTCGACAGCAGGGTGCTCGGTCTCCTGCTTGACGAAGTGACCGAGGAGCAGCCTGCGTAGAGCAGTAGCCGTGGCGGTTCGCCGACCAGATCGGTGAGCCGCCGACGGCGCTCCGCACTAAATGGCGGCCGGTGTAGACCGAGGGGGCGGATGCTCAACGAGCATACATGAGTTCGCACGTATATCTTTGCGACAAACAAAACAATGAAACGGCGATATCAGGCACAGTGCTGGAAAATTTCCAGCAGAAATATTCCTGTTATGGAAGTTTTGGAGCCATCTGCCAAGAGGGGGATCATCGACAAAGGGGCCGGCTGTTCGAACCCGAGTCGGTTGACATCGACTGGTCGGTTGACGTCGACTGGCTGTAAACACTAGCGGGAGCAATGGCCCTGAGTTTCGAATGTGCTCCAATCGTCGCTGGTGTCACTTCGTATATCTGCGTTCTACTCCACAACGAGTTTTTGCATGTGGGAGCGCAGCGGCTCCTCGATGGGTACTGGGCGTCGTGTCTCGCGGTCCACGAACACGTGGATGAAATGGCCCTCAGCGATGGTCTCCCCGTCCGACTTGAACAGGCCGAGCTCGTAGCGAACACTGGATGCTCCCAAGTGTCCTATTCGCAAGCCGACCCGGATCTGTTCTGGATATGAAACAGATCCCTTGTAGTTGCAGTGGGACTCGACGCACAAGCCGATGATCCCGCCATTGTGGATATCCAGGCCGCCGGTACGGATAAGCCAATCATTGATGACAGTATCCATCAGCGAATAGTGCACGGCGTTGTTGACGTGTCCGTACACGTCGTTGTCTTTCCACCGGGTCGGGACGGTCTCCCAATGCACATACTCGGAACGCATTCGCCGATTCTAGGTGGCTGCCCGGACCGGTGGTCCGTCCAACTCCTGGTCTGTGGGATGGTGCTGGTGCTGGTGTGCATCGCCGCCGCGGTGCGCCGACCGCTACGGTATTGCCAGGTCGCGCCAGCAATTCGGTGACCTGGCCCGTGAACGGCGATGGCAGCGAAACCACCGCTTCGGCCGTCTCTACCTCCGCGATGGTCTGATTCAGTTCCACCACATCGCCGATGGCGACCGATCAGGGCACCAGCTCGACGTCGGTCAGCCCCTCTCCGAGATCGGGAAGCCGGAATTCCAGGACGGAGTCCGGAAGTTCCTGGCGGGTGAGGTCTTGCACGTGAGTACCTCGCACTACGGCGGCCCTGAGCCAGGCTGCGAGTGGACGGTCGAGCGCGTCGGGAATGCGACCGAGGTCGGGCAGAGGGTATTTCTCGAGCTCAGCCGGGGGTAGGGGATGTCGAATCCGCCGTCCGCCGACGCGCAGGACCGGTGTCTCCAGGCAGTAGAAGCAGCGTTCGACGATCCGCGCGGCGGCGAAGTAGCGGCGCCCATAGGCCGAGTTCGCGTTGCTGTTGCAGTACGGTGGCCTCGGCGTCGATTCCACTGGATGTGCGGCTTTGCTCGGCATGGGCGCTCGCCTCCCCGCAGCGGATTATGGTGTATCTCACAGCGTCCATTAGAATGCGAATTGCACAAGTGTATGAGAGGACAATTGGCAGAATGCTCAATTCTGGCCGGAGAAATGATGTCGAGTTGTGTCCTTTGACCAGAGAAATGCTATGACCAGAGAAACCGTCGGTACGCGTCTGGACGCCACCGATGCCAGGCTGTTGCTGGAACTGGTCGCCAACCCTAGGGCGACGGGTGTTGAGCTGGCAGCCAGGCTCGGTCTGTCCCGCAATACCGTGCAGGCTCGTTTGTCTCGTTGGGAGGCAGGTGGAGTGCTCAGCAGTTTCGAACGCCGGGTCGAGCCGCGGGCGCTCGGCTATCCGCTCGCGGCCTTTGTCGCGGTTGTCGTCGATCAGCACCGGTTGGATTCGGTAGTGGACGAGCTCGCCGAGGTGCCCGAGGTGACCGAGGTGTGCGGCATGACCGGGTCCACCGATCTCACCGTGCGGGTGGTCGCGCAGGATGCCGACGATCTGTACCGGATCGCTGGGCAGATCCTCAAGATCCCCGGTGTCGAGCGAACCAATATGGCGCTGGTGATGCGGGAGTTGGTCGGTCCGCGTACCGCGCCGTTACTGGAGCGTCTGGCAAACTGATGTTGGGTGCCCTCGCGGCCCGTGTGGACAAGGTGTCGCCGCACTTTTCGCGGCGAGGTTTGCGTTCTCCCGCTAGGACGTGAGGTTCTCCCGTTAGGGTGCGGGAATGGAGATTTCGGGCAAAGTTGCGATTGTCACCGGAGCGGGCTCAGGTATCGGGGCCGCTTTGGCGGACCGGCTTGTCGCCGCAGGCGCCCAGGTGGTGCTTGCCGATCTGGATGGCGAGCGCGTGGCACGGGTGGCGCGGTCCCTTGGTCCTGGTGCGGTCGCGGTCGGTGGCGACGTGACCGAGGAAACGGTGATCCGTGCGCTTATCGAGCGTGCGGAAGCCGAATTCGGACCGGTGGATCTGTATTTCGCGAATGCCGGTATCGGCGGGGGCGGGGATGTGGACAGTACCGATCAGCAGTGGGCGGCCGCGCTGGAGGTCAACATCATGGCGCATATTCGGGCCGCGCGGCTGTTGGTGCCCGGCTGGCTGGAACGCGGCTGTGGTTATTTCGTCAGCACGGCGTCAGCGGCCGGTCTGCTCACACAACTCGGATCAGCGCCCTATTCGGTATCCAAGCATGCTGCTGTCGGGTTCGCCGAATGGCTCTCGGTCACATACGGCGACAGCGGGATTCGGGTGAGTTGCGTATGCCCTATGGGGGTGGAGACACCGCTACTGCACGGTTCTCCCGTTCCGCCGGAGCACGCCGCCGCGGCCGAGCTGGCGGTGCGGGCCGTCACCAGCGCGGGCGCGGTATTGTCCCCGGAGCAGGTCGCCGACGTCGTGCTCGCCGGGGTGGCGGATGAGCGCTTCCTGATCCTGCCGCACCCCGAAGTGCTGAAGATGTACCGCTACAAAGGCTCCGACTACGACCGCTGGCTCGATGGCATGCGCCGTTTTCAGGCCACCTTGCAGGCATAGTGGGCCGATGTGTGTGTCCTGGGTCGGGTTCGTATGCCACGCGCTGCGGACCGAGGTAGAGCGACACGAGGCATGCTGATGCGTAGGGTAGGGAAGTCGATGCGCGAGGATGCGATTCGGGACGAGGAGCTGAGTTGAGCACGGTACTGATCTCACCGAGGGAGCTTCGAGAAGAATTGGCGGACAAGCGGCTTCGCCTGCTGGATGTTCGCTGGGCGCTGGGCGACCCGGACGGGCCACAGTATTATCTCGACGGCCACATTCCCCGAGCGGTATTCGTGGATTTGGAAACCGAACTGGCCGCCCCACCCTCAGCCGCGCGGGGTAGGCACCCGCTTCCTGACCCCGCTCAATTGGAGAAGTGCGCGCGGAGCTGGGGTGTGCGCAATGGCGATCCTGTTGTCGTCTACGATGCCACCGCAGGTTTGGCCGCCGCCCGCGCCTGGTGGCTGCTGCGTTGGGCGGGTATCGCCGACGTGCGTATTCTCGACGGCGGACTGTCCGCCTGGATCGGTGCAGGCGGTTCGATCGCGACCGGCGCCGAACCAGACCCCGAACCAGGAGATGTCGATATGAGCTCCGGCCGGCTGCCGGTGATCGACACAGACGCTGCGGCCCAATGGCAGGGAGTGTTGCTGGACGCGCGCGCGGGCGAGCGTTACCGCGGAGAGGTGGAGCCGATCGACCCGAGGGCAGGCCACATTCCCGGCGCGATCAGCGCCCCGACCGTCGAGAATCTCGACGCCGATGGCCGGTTCCGTCCTGCAGACGAGCTGCGCGAGCGGTTCGCCGGATTCGGTTCTGGGCCGGTCGCGGTGTATTGCGGATCCGGTGTGACGGCGGCGCACCAGATCGCGGCGCTGGCCATGGCCGGCGTCGACGCGGCGCTGTATCCCGGTTCGTGGTCACAGTGGTCGAATGACCCGAAGCGACCGGTGGCGACCAGCGACTGAGGTGGCAGTTCTGCTGCTCGGCGCCTATAACCAGGCGCGAGCCAGCAGATCGTCGTCGGCGACCTCGCTCGTCCTCGGTGGAAATCGGGTCGCCGCGATCGACTCTGTGCGCGTTCCGTCGTGTCCGACCAGCCATGAGCCGCCACGATCTTCGCACTCGGCGATTTTCGCGAACGCGGTGAGCAGAAAGGTGATCGCTTCACTTGGGTCGGTGGTCCGGGCCAGACGCTGGGATTCACCTGGCCGGGAGAGGTCCAGCCACACACCGCCCTGTCCGTCGAGCCGCATGCCGACGATCTTGTCGGCGTGCACAAAGGTGAATCTGCGCCGTTCCCATGGGGTCGTCGGCGTAAAGCTCTGCTCGAGTACCTGGAGCAGGATCGTCATGCTGCTTCCTCGGCTTCCCTTGACACCAAACTGCGGTTCTTTCACGATGACCAGCGGTTATTCCAGTATGTTCCGGGATTGCGCAGAAATCCAGGAGGGCCGCGCCGTGGCGGCGTCGGCGCCGCTTGATTGGATGGGCTGATGCTGCACGGTCTGTGGTCGCCGGGGTCCGGGTTGTCGCTCTGGTACGACACGCCAGTCACCACCCGATCCGCTGATCCGGACGTCGTGCAGCCTGGCCCGGTGGGCAGTGTATCGGGGGTCGCGAAGCTGCGACATCGAGCGGAGGTCCTGGTCGCCGGGCCCGGCGGCATCATGACCGAGCGGGTTCGCGCGCATGCCCTCGCTCCAGCCGCGGCTGCCGAGGTCCTGCTCGGGCGGTTACTCGCCGAGGAGGTGTCCGGGGATCTGCGTTTTCTCGCCCATGTCGCGCGCGGTATCGAATGCTGGGTGCGGGCCGGGCGAGTCGTTCCGGGCCTGTGCAGGGCGGATGGTCAATGGTGGGTGCGCTGGCGGCTGGTCGGCGGCGAACGGCAACGTGCGTGGCTGGCCGAACTGGCCGCTGTCATGCCACAGGCATTACAGGTGGCCGAGGCGCTGGAGCGTTGGCGAGCCTGCCTGACTGAGGACGAACCGGATCTGGTGCTCCGCTTGCTAGAGCCGGAGGGCGAACTCGATGCCGCGCCTGAGCCGATGACACTGTGGCGGCTATAGGTTTGCTTGTGTGTCCCCGGTGCGGCGCCCATGCCGGTTCCGCTGCATGGCGATCCGAGTCGAGTCCGGATCGCTGTGGATAAACTCGGCGCGGCGCAGCGGGTCTACCCACGGTTGCGGGATGTGCCGGGCGATCCGCGCACTATGGACCTGTTACTGCCGACCGAGGTGGTGATCGACCTCGTCGAGCACGGCGCGCACGCCCTGCACGCGTCGGGAGTGCGGTTGCTGCTGCCAAGGGCATGGAGCATCGCCGAACCGAGTATGCGCCTTCGGGTAGATAGTGCCGTGCCTGCTGCGGAAAGCGTCGTCGGGATGAGTGACCTGGTCTCCTATCGTTGGGAGCTCGCACTCGGTGACATCGTGCTGACCGAGGCCGAGATAGAACGGCTCGTGCGCGAAAAATCCGATCTAGTCCAGTTGCGCGGCCACAGGGCGCTCGCCGCCGCGGCCCGCTATATCGCCGCGCACACCGACGACTCCCCGATAACTTTCGCGGATCTGCTCGGCGATATCGCGGGCTCACGGGTGCCGCGGGTGCCGATCGCCGAGGTCACCGCCTCAGGCTGGGTCGCGGACCTGCTCGATCGCACGAGGGAACTGGAACCGGTGACCCGACCGATCGGGCTGAAAGCCGAATTGCGGCCCTATCAGGAACGTGGTCTGGCCTGGCTGGCCACCATGAGCAGGCTGGGCTGCGGGGCGATTCTGGCCGATGACATGGGACTGGGCAAAACCGTACAAGTGCTCGCTCTGCTGGCGCACGAGCGCGAACAGGCACCGTCGTGGCCTGCCTCGGCCTGCGCCACGCCCGAGATGGCTGCGCCGCAGGGACCGACGCTGCTGGTATGTCCGATGTCGGTGGTGGGCAATTGGCAGCGGGAGGCCGCACGATTCGTGCCCGACCTCAGGGTGTGGGTGCACCATGGCGCGGGGCGGCGGGCAGGGCCCGAACTCGACGCGGCGGTCGCCGCGGCCGATCTGGTGATCACCACCTACGCGCTGCTCGTCCGCGACGTCGAGGAACTCAGCAGGCAGGGCTGGAATCGCATCATTCTGGATGAGGCACAGCACGTCAAGAACGCGGGCACCAGGCAAGCACGGGCGGCGCGGTCGTTGCCCGCACGGCACCGGCTGGCGCTCACCGGGACTCCGGTGGAGAACCGGTTGGAAGAGTTGCGCGCGCTCATGGATTTCGCGGCGCCGAAGCTGCTCGGCAGCCCGCAGTCGTTCCGTGCTGTTGCGCAAGGCGCTACGGATGACTGCGGCCGACGAGGCGATCGCCGCCGCAGGACTGCGCGAACTCACCGCGCTGTACCGTGTGTTCGTCAGCTGACCAGCGTGGTTGGCACCCGGTATCGGGGCTGATGGCTGCACCGGATATCAGGGGCAGGGCGATTCCGGTGCAGCGAAGGGACCAGAGACTTCCCGACGCCGGGTACCGTTCTCCATTCTCCCGCCGGTCGGAGCGACCGGGAACTGTCACAACGGTGCCCGCATACTGCCTTTGCGCTGAACTGGGCACGCGCGCGCACCCGAGGGATGCGCACACCTGGCCATTTTCTATGCGGAAACCATACCGACCAGAACGAATGCTTTGTTGTAGTCTGGCAGGTGTGGCAGGCGAGAGCCCATCGGCGATGGCGCCGCACGACGACCTCGGCGCCCCTGTCGATGTACGCACACCCCCACGCCGGGTGGTTTCCTTGGTTCCGTCCTTGACCGAGGCAGTGGCGCTCACCTGTCCGGAAGTCCTTGTCGCCGCTACGCTATGGTGCACGCACCCGGCCGGGCTTGCGGTGGAACGGATTCGGGGAACCAAGAATCCAGACCTGCGGC
Source organism: Nocardia sp. TBRC8007 (assembly GCF_056629435.1). Classification (NCBI taxonomy): domain Bacteria; kingdom Bacillati; phylum Actinomycetota; class Actinomycetes; order Mycobacteriales; family Nocardiaceae; genus Nocardia; species Nocardia sp. TBRC8007. The sequence continues at coordinate 91,417 of NZ_JBWSOR010000009.1, forward strand.
GCATCATCGAGCTCGCCCCCGATCTGGTGCTGTGCAATAAGGAGGAGAACCGCCGTATCGATGTCGAACGGTTACGCGCTGCGGGAATCCCGGTCTGGGTCACCAAGGTGGAAACAGTCGACGAGGCTGTGGACTCGCTCACCAGAGTCTGTGCGCAGGCGCTCGGGGTCGATATTCCTCCCTGGCTGCTCCAGGCCGAATCCGTTTGGGCACCAGAGGTACCCGCATTGTGTCGTGCCGCCGTTATCCCGATCTGGCGGCGCCCGTGGATGGTGGTCGGGCGTGATACTTTTGCCGGCGATATCGCGCGCCGCCTGGGTCTGCGGTTGGTGCACGCTGATCGCCCGGACCGTTACCCGCGCGTCACCCATGCGGAGCTGACCGGAGGCATCGACCTGGCGGTACTTCCCGACGAGCCGTATCCTTTTACCGAAACCGATGGGCCCGAAGCTTTTCCGGGCATCCCGGTCGCGTTGGTGGAAGGGCGCGCCCTCACGTGGTACGGGCCGTCACTGGCGACAGCGCGTGGTGTGCTCGCCGCACAACTGACCGGTGCGCGAGCTGTGGATCAGCCGCGCGGTTAGCCGCTCCCGGTGCGGGTATCTGTTCAGTCCGCGATCCGGTACACGCGCTGCGCGGTGGTCCGGAAGACCTGCTCGAGTTCCTTCTGGCCTCCGCCGTGGCCGGTTATCACGGTCGCGATCGCCTCGATACTGTCGGCGATGGTGGTGATCGGCTTGTCCACCGGGAAGTTGGAGCCCCAGATCAGGCGGTCGGCGCCGAAGACGTCGAGGGCGTGCTCGACCAGCGGGCCGATCCGGTCGACCAGGTCCGCTACCGGGGTCGACTTGCCGTGGGGCGGGACCGGGTGGCCGAGAACCGGCATCATCAGTCCGCTGACCTTCGCGACCACGTTCGGGCGCGCGGCCAGTGCGGTGAGATCGTCGCGCCACCGCGCCATCAGCTGTCCGCGTAGTCCGGGATGCGTCCCGGTGTGCTTGCCGACCGCGCCGAGAATGCCTGCCGGAGTGCCGAGATGGTCCAATACGATCGGCACTTCGGGGTAGTGTTCAGCCAAGGTGGTGACGTCGGGAATGGTCTGCGAATATACCCACGCGTCGAAGGACAGGCCTCGTTCGGCGAGCTGTGCGAAGCCGTTCAGGAACGCTGTCGAGGTGAGTGTGCCCGCCGTGTCGACGAACGGCCGCACATCGGGATCAGGATGCTCAGCGGTCATGGTCCGGATACCGCGCAGCAGCGGTGACGCGGTGGCATGCGCGTCCAGCAGCTCGGCGAACCCCGGTGCCGCTGGGTCACCGCCGGCGACTATCGCACCGAGCCGGGGAGCTTCCCGCAGCGGCAACCCCGCTACCCACCTGGTCTCGCCGGCCTTGCCGAGCGGCCCCGGCTGTAACCACCCGGCCTCGACGTGTGTGATCGTCTCGATCGGTGTGTTCCCGGCATCGGCGCGGTAATCAGAGGGAAGGTAGGGCCGCAGGAAAACAGTCGGGTCGTCCCCGACGAACCGCCGTTCCCGTCGCGGCGCGAGGTGCTTGACCACACCCAACGGCACCGGCAGCAGCCGGAGCAGTTTCGCCAAGGCGCCGAAAGGTCGTGGAGTGGTGAATGGATCCCACTGGTGGATATGTGCGTCGACGATCTGGATACCCGAGAGGTCCATAGTTGCCGTCCCAACGGAGTCAATGGTTTTCCCGGCAGATTCTCACAGGTCCGGTGTGGCTGGTGGGAAATCAGCGAGTTCGTCCCGACGTGGCGACGCCCATCGCGATCTCGTCTGTTTCCCACATGGCGTAGGAGTAGGTCGAAGTAAGGGCCGGTAGACCGTAGAAGCCGGTATCCACGTCGTAATGGTGCTGGATCGCTTGCCGGGAAGCACTTCGCGGGTCTCACATGGTGCGGCGGTACTGCCCGCCGACGGTGCAGAAGGTGTCGGTGATTTGCTGCAGCGTACACACCCGAGCGGCGGCCATCAGCACCTCGAAGATGTTGTCGTCAGTGCGCGCTACCGCTTCGAGGTGGGCAAGGGCAGTGTGGGCGGCGTCATGGTGCCGCTGCTGGAATTCACGAACCCGCCGTAGCTGGGACTGCTTTTCCGCCTCGGTGCCGCGCGCTAGCTCCATGACCCGATCCGGCTCATCATGGGTGGCACGGAAGGTGTTCACGCCGACGATCGGCAGCGAGCCGTCGTGCTTGCGCTGTTCGTAGCGCATCGATTCGTCCTGGATCTTCCCCCGCTGATAGCCGGTCTCCATCGCGCCGAGCACGCCGCCGCGTGCGCTGATCCGGTCGAATTCGGTCAGCACGGCCTCCTCGACCAGATCGGTGAGTTCGTCGACTAGAAAGCTTCCCTGCAGCGGATTCTCGTTCATGGCGACACCCCACTCCTGGTTGATGATGAGCTGGATGGCCAGGGCGCGGCGTACCGATTCCTCAGTGGGGGTGGTCACCGCCTCGTCGTAGGCATTGGTGTGCAGGCTGTTGCAATTGTCGTAGATCGCGATCAACGCCTGCAAGGTGGTGCGAATGTCGTTGAAGTTCATTTCCTGTGCGTGCAACGACCGGCCGGAGGTCTGGATGTGATACTTCAGCTTCTGTGACCGTTCATTGGCGCCGTAGCGGTCGCGCAGGGCGATCGCCCAGATACGCCGGGCTACCCGACCGATAACCGAATACTCCGGGTCCATGCCATTGGAGAAGAAAAACGAAAGGTTTGGCGCGAAGTCATCGATGTGCATGCCGCGTGCGAGGTATGCCTCCACATAGGTGAACCCATTGGCCAGTGTGAAAGCAAGCTGACTGATCGGGTTCGCGCCGGCCTCGGCGATGTGATAGCCGGAAATCGACACCGAGTAGAAATTGCGGACGCCGTTGCGCACGAACCATTCTTGGATATCGGCCATCATGCGCAGGCTGAACTCGGTGGAGAAGATGCAGGTGTTCTGGCCCTGGTCCTCCTTGAGGATGTCCGCCTGCACAGTGCCACGCACCGTGGCCAGGGTGCGCGCGCGGATCTCAGCTGCTTCATCGTCGGTCGGTGGCCTGTCCTGAGTGGCCGCGAAACGGTCCAGCGCTTGATCGATAGCAGTATTGAGGAAGTACGCCAGGATGGTCGGTGCGGGACCGTTGATGGTCATCGATACCGAGGTGGTCGGCGCGGTCAGATCGAAGCCTTCGTAGAGGACTTTCATATCGTCGAGCGAAGCGATCGATACCCCGGAGGTGCCGACCTTGCCGTAGATATCGGGACGCTCGGCGGGATCGTGCCCGTAGAGCGTCACCGAATCGAACGCGGTCGACAGTCTTTTCGCCTCGGCATGCGCGCTGAGTACTGTGAACCGGCGGTTGGTGCGGAATGGGTCGCCCTCGCCCGCGAACATTCGCGCCGGGTCCTCGGTGTCGCGTTTGAATGCGAACACTCCTGCTGTGAACGGAAAGCGACCGGGCAGATGCTCGGTACGTAGGAAGCGCAACAGCTCGCCGTGATCGGTATAGCGGGGGAGGGCGACTCGCGGGATCGATGTACCGGACAACGTTTCCCGGCGCAGCGAGGTGCGTATCGCGCGATCGCGTACCCGCACCACATGCTCATGCCCACAGTAGGACGCGGCGAGTGCGGGCCATTCGGCCAGCAACGCGGTATTCGCCGCGCTGAGCTCGGCGCGGGCGTGCTCGGTCAGCTCGGCGACGGCGGTGTCGGCGGGTAGTTCGGCGGCTACCTGTTCGAGTCTTTGCAGGCGTTGCGCGGCAAGGACTTGTGCGGCGGTCTCGGCGTGGTAGCCGCGTACGGTCTCGGCGATCTCGGCCAGATAACGCACCCGTGCTGGTGGGATAAGCTGCGCGAAGCGGGTGGACACGCGGGTATCCACCCTGGGCAGCACGCCGGGCTCCAGGCGAAGGCCATAGTGGGCGAGCACACCGATCAGGTGCTGGTAGAGCGCGGTCACCCCATCGTCGTTGAATGTCGCCGCGCTGGTGCCGAAGACCGGCATATCCTCCGGCACGGCATGGAATTCTTCCCGGTTGCGGATCAGCTGCCGAGCCACATCGCGTAGCGCGTCCGCGGCGCCACGGCGTTCGAACTTGTTGATCGCCACCACATCCGCGAAATCCAGCATGTCGATTTTCTCCAGTTGGGAGGCAGCGCCATAGTCGGGAGTCATCACATACATCGCCACGTCGACGTGCTCGCTCACTGCCGAATCACCCTGGCCTGTGCCCGGCGTTTCCAGGATGATCAGGTCATATCCGGCGGCCTTGCAGGCAGTCAGGATCGTATCGATGTTGTCGGGCAGTTCCCGGCCGCCGCGGGTGGCTAACGAGCGGAAGAAAATGTGCTCATCGTCGAGCGCGTTCATTCGGATGCGGTCGCCGAGCAATGCGCCGCCGCCACGGCGGCGAGTCGGATCGACCGCGAGGATTGCCACCCGTACCTTGTCCTGCTGATCCGAGCGCAGTCTGCGCACCAATTCGTCAGTGAGCGAGGATTTCCCTGAGCCGCCGGTGCCCGTGATGCCCAGTACCGGCACAGTGCGCGCGGCCGCGTTCAGTCGCTGCCGGTCGGTCTCGGGCAACGCGCCTGCTTGCAGACAGGTGATGGTGCGGGCCAGGGCGGCGCGCTCGCCCGCGAGCACTGCCTCCAGCGCAGGCGGTGCGGTCGTCAGGTCGGTATCGCAGGCCCGGATCAGCTGATTGATCATGCCTGGCAGTCCGAGTCGCTGCCCGTCCTCGGGAGAGAAGATGGTTACGCCGGATTCGGCCAGCCGGGTGATCTCCTCGGCGACGATCACGCCGCCGCCACCGCCGAAGATCCGGACATGTTCGGCTCCGGCTTTTTTCAACGCCTCGGCCAGATATTCGAAGTACTCGATATGCCCGCCCTGATACGAACTGACCGCGACACCCTGAGCGTCCTCGGTGAGTACCGCGTCGACCACCTCGCTGACCGCGCGATTGTGACCGAGGTGGATCACCTCAGCGCCTTGGCTCTGCAGGATGCGGCGCATGATGTTGATCGCTGCGTCGTGCCCGTCGAACAAAGCGGCGGCGGTGACGAAGCGAACAGGGTGAGTGGGTGAGTAGAGCGCGCTGCTGTCGGCCATGGGATTCCTCCGGCGATTCCATTGGCGCCCGACACTAGGACGTCAAACCAATCGTACGGTGGCCGTGCTCACATTTCTAGCCGCACTGCCTGCCGAGTCCCGTTTGCCGCAGCTGTTGGTCGCGTGGACCTGCCGAGGCTAATTCGGCTCGTTACGGTGGATACGGGCCTGGGTCGCGGATTTCGGTTGCGCCGCGCGCAGTTTGCCGCACTGCGGCAGCCGACTTGGACATACTGGGCGCATGGTGAGTGATGATACGGCGGGGGCTGCCATGGCACGACTGGTCGCGGTGGGGGTGCTGTCCGAGTCTCAAGCCGATGCGGTGGTCGCGGCGCTAGCGGTTGAACAAGAGGCGGAGCCTTCGCGCGGAAAGGTGTTCGCGGAGATTTTCGCCTATCTCGGGGCTGGTCTGCTGTTCGGTGGGATCGGCTTGATGATGGAGTCGTCATGGGAAAGGCTGGATGAGCTGGTGCGCGGGGGTGTGCTGGCGGCGATCGCGATCGGGCTGCTGTTCGGTGGGATGGCACTCGCCAGAAGTTCGTCTCTTTTGTTCTCTGGTCCCGGCATTTCGCACAGCGCCCGCACGCGGCTAGCGGCGGTGCTGTTCGCGCTGGCTTCGGCCGCCGCGGCTGGGTCGGTCGGTACCGCGATCGATCACGGGAATGTCCATAGCGGGTGGGTTTTCGTCTGCATTGCCGGTGCGGTGGTGGCAGTGTTCGGTTATGTCGCGTTGCCCTCGTTATTGGGTCTGTTCGTCTGCGCCTGCTTTGTGCCCGCCGCGTTGGTCGGCCTGTTGATCGAGGTCTTCGAGCTGGGTGAGGTGTGGGGCAGTGTGGCCGCGTTGCTGCTCGGTGGGTTGTGGTTCGCACTGACCAGGTTCGGCGCTCTGGTCGAGACATGGGCCGGGTATTCGATCGCGATAGTCACCTCGATTGCCGGTGCGCAAACCATCGACGTCGTTGGGTCGATATGGGCCCACGTGCTCACTGCCTTGGTGGCGGTCGTGTGTTTCGGTTTGTACACGACGCAGCGGTCGACAATGCTCGTCATCGGCGGTGCCAGTGCGATCGCGCTCTCGGTCGGTCGCGCGGTGTCCGAATGGACCGACGACACGCTCAGTGCGGCCAGTGTGGTCGTGCTGACCGGCGCGACTCTTCTGATTGTCGCCGCGCTCCGCCTCACTCGAACCGACTAGCCGCTTCGCCTATCTGTCGTGGCTCTGCGGCGCTGGTTCAGCGTCGAATAGTCACTGTGGGTAGGTCATATAATTTTGATACTTGGTCATCCAACTATAGGGTGACAAACAATACCGAACTGGCGGGGTTCGGATCGGCAACGAGAACAGGACTGGCATGGTTCGCGAACTCACCCACTTCATCAGCGGACAACAGGTGCCGGGCGCCTCTGGCGACTTCGGCGATGTCTTCGACCCCAATCTCGGCCAGGCGCAGGCACGGGTGCCGCTGGCGAACAGATCCGAGGTCGAAGCGGCTATCGTCGACGCAGTGGCCGCGCAGCCGAAGTGGGCTGCGTTCAACCCGCAGAGGCGGGCGCGGGTGCTGATGAAGTTCCTGACCCTGGTACAGGACGAGATGGACTCGCTCGCCGCGCTGCTGTCGTCCGAGCACGGCAAAACCATCGCCGACGCCAAGGGCGATATCCAGCGCGGCCTGGAAGTCATCGAATTCGCCACCGGGATCCCGCACCTGCTCAAGGGTGAGTACACCGAGGGCGCTGGCACCGGCATCGACGTCTACTCCATGCGCCAGCCACTCGGCGTCGTCGCGGGTATCACCCCGTTCAACTTCCCGGCGATGATCCCGCTGTGGCAGGCCGGTCCAGCATTGGCCACCGGCAATGCATTCGTGCTCAAGCCTTCTGAACGCAACCCGTCGGTGCCGCTGCGCCTTGCTGAGCTGTTCGTGGAGGCAGGCCTGCCTGCCGGGGTGTTCAATGTGATCAACGGAGACAAAGAAGCTGTCGACACGCTGCTTCGCGACCCGCGGATCAAGGCTGTCGGCTTCGTCGGCTCCACCCCGGTCGCGCAGTACATCTACGAGACTGCGACTGCGAACGGCAAGCGCGCTCAGTGCTTCGGCGGCGCGAAGAATCATGCGATTGTGCTGCCGGACGCTGATCTGGACGATGTCGCCGACCAACTGGTCGGTGCTGGTTATGGGTCAGCGGGGGAGCGGTGTATGGCTATTTCGGTGGCTGTTCCGGTCGGTGAGCAGACCGCTGATCGGCTGGTGGCCAAGTTGACCGAGCGGGTGCGCAAGCTCAATGTCGGCCGCTCCGATGACCTCGGCGCCGATTACGGCCCGTTGATCGGTCAAGACGGGGTAGACCGGGTGAACAAGTACGTCCAACTCGGCATCGATGAGGGGGCCGAGCTGGTGGTGGACGGACGTGGCCTTGTCGTGGCAGGCGCCGAGGAAGGCTATTTCGTCGGCGCCACCTTGTTCGACAAGGTCACCCCGGACATGCGGATCTATCGCGAGGAGATCTTCGGGCCAGTGCTCAGTGTGGTCCGCGCCAAGGATTACGAAGAAGGGCTGCGCCTTGCCGACGAGCACGAGTACGGCAATGGTGTCGCGATATTCACCCGTGACGGCGATACCGCCCGTGATTTCGCCGCGCGTGTCCAAGTCGGCATGGTCGGGATCAATGTGCCGATCCCGGTGCCGATCGCGTATTACACCTTCGGTGGCTGGAAGCGCTCCGGATTCGGCGATCTGAACCAGCATGGACCGGATTCCATCCGCTTCTACACCAAGACCAAGACAGTGACCCAGCGCTGGCCGGCTGGTCGGAAGGAAAGCAACACCTTCGTCATCCCTACGATGGACTGACCGATGTTCGCACTCGACGACGACGAACGGGCGATCAGCGACACCGCGCGCGGCTTCGCGGACGAATTTCTCGCACCCAACGCATTGGAGTGGGACGAGCAGAAGCATTTCCCGGTCGATGTGCTGCGTAAGGCGGGACCGCTCGGTCTCGGCGGTATCTATGTGCGCGAGGACGCCGGCGGTTCCGGGCTGCGCAGGCTGGACGCCGTGCGCGTCTTCGAGCAGCTGGCCACCGGCTGCCCAGCTATCGCCGCCTACATCTCCATCCACAATATGGCGACGTGGATGATCGACCGCTACGGCGACGAGCGTCAACGCCACCACTGGTTGCCTCGATTGACCGGGATGGAACTGCTGGCCAGCTACGCACTCACTGAGCCTGACGTCGGTTCGGACGCGGCGGCGCTGAGCACCAAAGCCGTCCGTGACGGCGACGACTACATCCTCAACGGCGTCAAACAGTTCATCTCCGGTGCCGGCGCCACTGATGTCTATGTCGTCATGGCGCGCACTGGGGAAGCGGGAGCACGCGGGATCTCGGCATTCATCCTGTCTGCCGACACTCCGGGCATCTCTTTCGGCGCTGACGAAAAGAAGATGGGCTGGAACGCCCAGCCGACTCGCCAGGTGATCTTCACCGACGCCAGGGTGCCTGCGGCGAACCGGCTCGGCGCGGAAGGCGACGGTTTCCGCATCGCCATGAACGGGCTCAATGGCGGCAGGCTCAATATCGCCGCGTGCTCGGTCGGCGGTGCGCAGTTCGCACTGGACAAAACAGTGCCCTACCTCGCCGAACGACACGCATTCGGCAAGCCGCTGCTGAAAAACCAGGCGCTGCAATTCGACCTCGCCGATATGCGCACCGAACTGGAAGCCGCGCGCACTCTGCTGTGGCGGGCCGCCGCGGCTCTGGACGCCGACTTGCCAGACAAGGTGGAGTTATGCGCGATGGCGAAACGCTTCGCCACCGACGCGGGCTTCGAGGTCGCCAACAAAGCGCTTCAGTTGCACGGCGGCTATGGCTACCTGGCCGAATACGGCCTGGAGAAGATCGTCCGTGATCTGCGGGTACACCAGATCCTCGAGGGCACCAACGAAATCATGCGGGTAATCGTAGCCCGCTCACTGGTCGGCGCGGCATGAGCGGTCAGGCCTGGAGGTGGCAGCGGAGCGTGGCCATGGAGGGCCCCGTTCGTGCCGGAGAGGTAACAGCATGAGAGAACATCACATGGACCAACCGGAAGTCCTGCTCGAACAGCGTGACGGGCTCGGCCTGATCACCCTGAACCGGCCCAAGGCCATCAACGCGCTGAACCATCCGATGGTTCGCGCTATCACGGACGCACTGCACGCCTGGGCGCAGGATGACCAGGTGCGCAGTGTCGTGGTCACCGGTGAGGGCGAACGTGGCTTGTGCGCGGGCGGCGATATCGTCGCCATCCACGCCGATGCGAAAAACGGTGCCACCACGGCCGATTCGGCGACCGGCCGATTCTGGCGGGACGAATACATTCTCAACGCGCTGATCGGTCGCTACCCCAAGCCGTACGTGGTGGTGATGGACGGCATCGTCATGGGCGGCGGCGTCGGCCTCTCCGGGCACGGTAGCCATCGCATCGTCACAGAACGGTCCAAGATCGGTATGCCCGAGGTGGGCATCGGCTTCGTCCCGGATGTCGGTGGCACATGTCTGCTGGCCCGCGCTCCAGGGGAGATCGGCACCCATATCGCACTGACCGCCGCGCGCATGAGCCCGGGTGATGCCATCGAGGCAGGTTTCGCAGACCACTTCGTTACCACTGAACATCTGCCCGCTCTGCTGGAGACCCTGCGTACCGAGAGCGTCGATATCGCGATCGCCAAGTTCGCTACGGACGCGCCAGAATCCGCGCTGCTCGCCGGGCAGGAGTGGATCGACGCCTGTTACAGCGCCGACTCCGTCGAGGAGATACTGGCGCGCCTACAGGCGCACGAAGCACCAGAGGCGCAAGCGGCGGCCGTCGAGATCCTGGCGAAATCCCCGGTCGCGCTGAAGGTCACGCTGCGTTCCCTACGCGCGGCGCGGACCGCGTCCAGCTTGGAAGCGGTGTTGAACGAGGAGTACCGCGTCTCGATCGCCTCGCTGTCCTCACCTGATCTGGTCGAAGGTATTCGGGCGCAGGTGATCGATAAAGACCGCACCCCGCGCTGGTCGCCCGCGACCCTCGCGGAGGTCACCGACGTACAGGTGGACGCATACTTCACCGGACTGGGCGATCGAGAACTGGGTCTGGCGGTTCCGGAGGTGGCGCGATGAGCACGAAGATAGGTTTCCTCGGCCTCGGCCATATGGGCGCGCCGATGGCGGCGAACCTGGTGCGGGCCGGATATGAAGTACTCGCCTTCGACCCGGTGCCCGTGGCGAGGGAGCAGGCTCAGCGGAACGGGGCGACGGTCGTCGCTACGGCCACTGCCGCCGCTGCCGCCGACCTCGTGATCACCATGTTGCCCAACGGCGAACTCGTCCTCGACGTTTACGCTGAGCTGCTTCCGGTCGCCGTGCCGGGTACGTTGTTCATCGACTGTTCCACCATTGATGTGGCCGACGCCAAGACCGCTGCCGAACGCGCTACCGCCGCCGGACACCATGCGCTGGATGCCCCGGTCTCCGGCGGCGTAGCCGGCGCGGCGGCAGGCACCCTGACCTTCATGGTCGGCGGCGGCGCGGAAGATTTCGCTGCCGCGCTTCCTGTGCTCGAGGTAATGGGCGGCAAGGTCGTGCACTGCGGTGGCCCCGGGGTAGGCCAAGCGGCGAAGATCTGCAACAACATGCTGTTGGGTGTTTCGATGATCGCGCTGTCGGAGGCCATAGTGCTCGGTGAGAAGCTGGGGTTGAGCCATCAGTCGTTCTTCGACGTGGTTTCCACCGCCTCTGGCAATAGCTGGGCGCTGACCAGCTATTGCCCGGTCCCAGGCCCGGTGCCGACCAGCCCGGCCAACAACGACTACCAACCGGGCTTCGCCGCCGCCTTGATGGCCAAGGACCTCGGGCTGGCCGCGAACGCGTTGCGGGAGAATGATATCGACGGCCGACTCGGGCAGCTCGCCGCCGAGATCTACACCCGGTTCGACCAGACCGACGCTGGTCGGGATTTCTCGGCCATCATCACCGATATCAGAGAACGGAGTGATGAGCCCCGCTCGGGTGGCTGAGAGCGTCAGCCACTTATTGTGAATTAACGACGGTAGTCGAATGGTGGTCGAGCAGCGTTCTGATGCCACCAAATCACTCCGCTCACTCACTGATGCTGTGCCGAGCCATGGCACGCTGACTGCGGTTACCCGGAAGTCCCTTTTGACATGCTCCGGATAGCAGTGAGTTAATGGCCACGTGCCCGCAGTGCATACCCCACGTGGTCTTCGCGTGGCGGCCGTTGCCGACCTGCACATGCACGAGGTGGTAGCGGGGAGATTCCGCCACGATTTTCTCGGTCTCGCCGCGCACGCTGACGTCTTGCTGTTGGCGGGCGACCTCACCGAAGGAGGTACTCGCGAGGAATCCGACCTGCTTTGTGCTGAACTCGACGGCATTCCGGTACCGGTGGTGGCGGTACTCGGCAATCATGATCACGATCAAGGACTCGGTTCCGAGATCGCGGATCAGCTCACCGCCCTCGGTGCGCACGTTCTGGACGGTGATTCGATACTCCTCGAATTCGACGGTGTCCGTGTCGGTATCGCGGGGGTAATGGGCGGTAGTGGCGGCTTTCCCGGCTATCCGGGCACCCCAGACGAAGGGACCGCTGAACACCGTGCCCGCATGCGCCGTGGTCCGCTCGACGCTCTTCGCCTGCGGCAGGCGCTCCAGTCGCTGGACTGTGAAATCCGCATAGCTTTGATGCATTTCGCGCCGGTTGTCGACACCTTGGTCGGTGAACCACCCGCGATCTACCCCGGACTAGGGTGCCACGACCAGGCCGATGCGGTCGATGCGGGCGGCGCGCTGCTCGCGATTCATGGACACGCCCACGGTGGAACGGAATTCGGCCGCACTCGCGGTGGTGTACCGGTACGTAATGTCTCCTACCCTGTTCTCGGCCGGACATACGCGGTGTACAAGGTCGCCCCGATCGCACGCCATCAGATGGAGGTGACCACATGAGGCTTGGCGGTGTGGTACCGAGAGATCGGCTGTGCCCGAGTATGGGGAGCTGTTCGGTGATGGTGGCGATGGTGAAGTCCAGCAGCGCTCAGCAGTGCTGCCCGTACTGAGCGAGCCGGCGTGGTATGTCGAGAGCTTCCGACTAGGCATCTGTCACGTGATCACGTTCGATGTTGCGGCGAAGTTCGGGCCCAGTACCTGGATACGTCGATCGTGAGAAATTGTGTCGGCCGGTTTGCGAGCGCTCGAAGCCTTCGAAGAGCACACGCCGTTATTCGGACATCTCGAGCAATGCCGGGTGTCCGTCAGCGGTGACCTGAACTCTGTTGGTGTACCTACCAGGTTGGAGAAGGTCTGGAGTGATATAGATTGCCCTGACTACTTCGCTCCCCTTCAAGAAGACAAGTATATTTCCACGCTGCATAAATGTATCATCCATGTCGACTTTGCCACCTACTTGACTCTCGACATAGTCACGGGAAACCGGATGGTGGGATACGAACACCGAATCCCAGTCGCCGGCGGTCCAGTCGACTAGAGTTACCGAACCCCCCGTTTGTCGAAGCTCTGTCAATCTCGTGGACAGCATCTGATTCTCTTCCAAAACAACCCCTTTATGAGCAGAACATGCAGCCAGTAAAACGATACCGATGGCTATCGAGGCGCGGAAAACCTTCTTAGCTGTCATAGGTGCCATAACTTTCGCCATCGCTTCCAGGGTTGTACCCCCCTGAAGTGAAGTCTTTTCCGGTCGGGGCAGGCTTGACTCCGCCAGTGGCGGGTGGGCCATCGGCTTTGCCTGTATTGCCGATAGGAATCTGATCGCTCGGCGCAAGCAGGCCATCCGGACCCACTACGACCATATCGCCTCGAAGCACTGAGTTCTTCACATAATCTGCCAGTTCCTCAGGGCTGGCATCGGGGTGTTCGGCTGCGATTTTGCGTCCGATCAAATTATTGTGAAGGTCCATTGCTTCAGCTGCTGCTGAGCTGGTGTCCACACCTTCATGGGCGTTCGTATACTGTTCGGCGAATTCTGCCCCGAAGCGGTTGGCGAGCATTGCGTTCCAGTATGCGTGCCGAAATGCATCCGAATGACCATCGGTAAGCCCCTGGCGGTCGAAAACATTCTCGGATTCGTGAATCGCGGTTTTGTACACCCCATATGCATCGCGGGCGCCGAGAATTCCGAGGTCATCGAGCAGTCGTGCTTCTTCGGATGTCATCTTTTGCTCGCCGAACGCCCAACTGAGTGGCGGCTTCGGCCATGTGGTCATTCCCTCCGGGTCCACTGGAACATTGAATCTATTCAGTATGTCATCGTGGAACCGTTGTGCAAGTGTTGTCTGTCGGTTACTAGTCGACTGTTCGTCGATAAAGTTACCGGATCCAAGAAGATCACCTGCAGCCTCGATTGCTCTCGCCTGATTCAATATGTTCTTTTTGAGATCGGAAATTTCTCGAACCAAAGCAGTGTGGGCTATGTCAATTGCATCTTGATATGTTGCTGCTTTCGTATCGTCTGGTCCATGAACGGTCCAATCATCGTCTACGAGAAAGCCGGCTTCGACCGCATCGTCGGCCTTGCCGCAGAGTACGTTGCGCAAAAGCCCGAGATCGGTAACCGAGTTCTTTACCAGACCGGGGACATCCGAGATTTCGTAGTACACGCGTCGGGATTGATCATGATCCTCGGATACGCGCTCATATGCCGCGTTGTATGCAACGCCTTGCCACCGCGGCCCTGCTTCTGCGAAGTGAGTTCGCGCACCGCCGATGGCGTTCAAGACTCGCTCATTGATTCCTTGAAGTGTGTCAGCCCACTCTTGAAGGGGCGTCAGGTTCCAACGCTCCAGATCGGATTTCGATATCTTCATCAGTTCTGTGCAACCGTGAAATCGAGTTCGTTCATTTTTACTGAGAATTCTTGATCTGTCATATTATAGTTATTGGCGCATGTTCGGGTCTTTGCTGCAACGGACCGCATTCGATCAGATATTTGTAGATACGCACCCTCGACCTTCTCGGCAAGTTCTGCGAAGTAGTGATGAATTTCGGCACCGGCTAATTCTGGGCTCGGCTTGCTTCGAATGTCCAGGCTATCTATTTCGTTTCCGAATTTTTCGAGTTTCTGCGCGACTTCGATCAGCTCATCTGCATCGGCTTGCAGCACAGTGCCTCCCTTGATCTGCGGTAGCTCGGGTCACTCGGGTTTAAATGCCAACGAGTGTGCTACCTGCGAACTCGGTCGACCCTAACATGAGCGGCAATGCCTGTAGGAAGCCGCCGATGTATTCGAAGTCGTTGCGATAGTGCGGCATTGCCGGTTCGGTGAGTTCGCCAGTAGCTGTGTCGCTAGCCAGTGGCTGTGACGCTAATGGAAATGATGAGGTCCGGCTGCGGATGGTGCTGCTCGCGCTGAGTGGGTTGTATCGTCACCGATATCCATAACCGCTGCGATCAAGAGGATGCCGAGTGACCGACTTCGAGACGATTCTGCTGGAGCGCAAGGGACGGGTCGGCTGGATTGCGCTGAACCGCCCGAAAGCGCTGAACGCGCTGAACGCGCAGGTTCTCGACGATGTTATCGCCGCGCTCGACGAGCTGGAGCAGGACGTGGAGATCGGCGCCGTCGTGATCACCGGATCGGAGCGGGCTTTCGCGGCGGGCGCCGATATCAAGGAGATGCAGCCCAAGTCGTATATGGACATGTTCCTGAACGACTACTTCGCCCGCTGGGAGCGGTTGGCGCAGTTCCGTAAGCCCACCGTTGCCGCGGTCGCCGGCTACGCACTCGGCGGCGGTTGTGAGCTGGCCATGCTCTGCGACATCCTGTTGGCGGCCGATACCGCGAAGTTCGGACAGCCGGAGATCAAGCTCGGCGTGATCCCCGGTATCGGCGGCTCGCAGCGCTTGACCCGCGCGATCGGCAAGGCCAAGGCGATGGATCTGGTGCTCACCGGGCGCACTATGGATGTAGAGGAGGCTGAGCGGGCCGGGCTGGTTTCGCGGGTCGTGCCCGCAGTGGAACTGCTCGATACCGCGCTCGAGGTCGCCGAGACCATCGCGGCGATGTCGTTGCCGGTCACGATGATCGCCAAGGAGGCGGTGAACCGCTCGTTCGAGACGACTTTGGCCGAGGGGCTGCGGTTCGAACGTCGGGTCTTCCACTCGTTGTTCGCGATCGAGGACCAGAAGGAAGGTATGAGCGCGTTCGTCGAGAAGCGTTCGGCGACGTTCACCAACCGTTGACGACGGCGTCCAGGTCGAAGGGCTCGACCGGGGTAGGTGTGCTGTGGACTATCCGCCAGGTTCGGGTGTGGGCACGACTATCTCCACAGGTGAGGGTACGCTGCGGTCGCGCAGTGGGGGCGAGTTCCTATCAGTGATGAGCAGTCCGGCGACAGTGGCCCCAAGAGCTACGGTAACCGCGGCCGCCGCAATCAGTTTGCGTCGGTCCGTGGTAGCCGTGACCAGCGTTGCGTCGGCCCGGAGTCGGGGCATTCGGATACTGCCGCCCGGTCGCGCGGCAGCGAGTAGGACAGCGCCACGTGCGGAGACGAAGTCGGGCTCCGGGTCGGAGATGACCGGCAGCTCGACCAGTTCGGCCAGCTTCGCGCGTAGGTCGGGATTACGGGTGCAGCCGCCGAGTAGCGCCATGACCTTCGGCTGGACCTCGGTTTCGGCAATGATCTGGCGCACGAAGGAGGCGGAGTGGTGGATGCTCGCGACGCACAATTCGGCCAGGTCGCTGCGGGTTACCACGGTTCGCTCACCGGTGCCGCGGTCGATCGCGGTTACCACTCTGGCCGCGCTGAGCTCTTCACGATACCGTCGACTGGTCGGCTTGTCGGTGAGTACCCCACTACGGGCCAGCCGCCAGCGTAGTAGCGTGTCGTAGCCGTCACCGCACAGCACAGTGCTGCGTTTGCTGGCCAGGATCGCGCCGGTGCGGCAATCGGCGTGGGTGATGGTCAGTCCGGAGCTGCCCAGATCGTAGAGAAGTACCGTGCCGCCGTCCGGAAGTTGACCGGTGAAGCGCAGGTAGCGCAACTGGGCTAGCGGTTCATCGATGATGGTGAGCCCGGGCGCGCCCGCGCGGATGGTTTCGGCGTGCAGAGGGCAGCGGCACGTCACGGCCGTTGCGGAGATCAGCTCGTCGCGCTGGTCGGCGGCGCTGTTCATCCGGCGGATCGCCTCGATGACCGGCTCCTCGATACCGCCGCCTGCGCGCCGTGGCACCGCGCAGCGATCGATCGGAGGTAGATGCGGCTGATCGGAGTGCGTCAGCATCGCGTGCGCCCCGCTAGCGCCCGCTGACACCCCCAAAACCAGCACCATGAAACATATGGTGGACCTTTTCGTCGTCGCTGCCAAGCGATAGGGCGCTGCTGTCGAGTCGACAAGGCCCGGAAAGCGCGCAGGAGACGGATGCCCAGCGTAGTCACGTAGCTGAATCACGCGAGTATGCGACCGATCGGTCTCTGTCGCCTCAGGTCGTGGTGCCTGCCGACCAGCGCGCCGTCTCTTCCCCAGTATCGAAGTCGCCAGCGGTATGCCGGAATTCAGCCAGCAGTTGCAGGAGTGTACGCAGCCGGTCCGGCGGGAGTCCAGGGAAAGCGAACACCCTCGCGTTGAGTTCTTCGGTCGCTTTCGCCGCCAGTGCCTTTCCGGCGTCGGTGATTTCGATCAACGTCGTGCGTCGGTCGCTGGGGTGCGGTACGCGCTCGACGAGTTCCGCCGCCTCCAGACGGTCTACGGTGTTGGTCACACTGGTGGGATGCACCTGCAATCGCGCGCTGGCCTTCGCCATCGGTAGGGTGCCGGTCTTACTGAAGCTGAGCAGCATCAGCAGCTCGTAGCGGGAGAAAGTCAGGCCGGTCGGCTTCAGTGCTTCGTCGACTCGTGCCATCACGATCTGCTGGGCCCGTACCAGTGAGGTCACCACGGCCATACCGTCGGCGACATCTCCCCAGCCGTGGTAGGCCCACTGGCGGTGGGCCTCCTCGATCGGGTCCAGTGGAAGCGGGCGTGGTCGAGACATGCTCCGATCATTTCATGCGGGCGAGTGCGGGTGTGGGTATCCGACCGGGCTCTGGACCAACCGCCGGTCAAAGGCGGGTGGCGTCGGCTTGCCGAGCGCGCGGAGGATGGCCAGGCCGCTCGGCTACGTTCGGCTCGGCATACGCTACTGCCGAGCCGAGTACCGTAAGGCCAACGCGTTGTCCTGGAGCAGGGGCAGCGGCACTGGCCCGACGGGCCAGCACCGGGGCGGTGGCGTTGACCAAGTCAACGGTCACGATGACTTCAGCGCCACGGAATTCGACAGCACGAACCCGGCCGCTTTCCGGCTGATCTTCCGAAACAGGTTGGGGTACTATCTGTTCCGGACGCAGCATGAGGGTCACTGATCCGGTGGGAGCGCTGGCCTGCACCGGGATCCGGCCGAGTGCGCACTCGGCTACCTCGGCCTCGACCACCGCGTCGAGCAGCACGCAGTCGCCGAGGAAGTGGGCAGTGCGCAGGTCCTTCGGCGTGGTGTAGACCTCTTCCGGTGTGCCGACCTGGGTGAAGCGTCCCGCGCGCATTACTGCGACCTGTTCGGCGAAGCTCAGCGCTTCCTCCTGATCGTGGGTGACCAGAATGCTGGTCATGCCTGCCGCGTGCAAGGCTGCGGCCACGGTTTTCCTGGTTGTCGCGCGCAGCCCGGCGTCGAGTGCGCTGAACGGTTCGTCCAGCAGCATCACCGCGGGTTTACGGGCCAGCGCGCGCGCCAGGGCGACGCGCTGTTGCTGTCCGCCGGACAGCTGGTGTGGTCGCCGATCGGTGTACGACGGGTCCAAAGACACCATCGCCAATAGTTCCCGCACTCTCGGCAGGGCGCGATTGCCGCGGCGATGCAGACCGCTGAGCCCATATGCGATGTTCTGACCGACGGTCAGATGCGGGAACAGCGCTCCGTCCTGCGCGACGTAGCCGACATTGCGCCGCTGTGGCGGGACCGAGCTGCCCGCGTCTGCCACGGTATGTGAGCCGATCGAGACGCGCCCCTGGTCCGGGGATTCGAATCCGGCGATCACGCGCAGCAATGTGGTCTTGCCGCATCCGGACGAGCCGACTACGGCGGTTGAGGTGTGGTCGGGCACGTCGAGGGTGATCGCATCGAGTACCAAGGTGTGCCCGAAGGTCTTCGACACACGGTCGACGACAACGCGACTCATATCCCAGCCGCCTTCCGTGATTGCGTGAACAGCAGATACGTCACCGGCACCGCGGTAACGATCATGATCAGGGCGTACGGAGCCGCGGCCGCATAGTCCAATTCGCCGGACAGTGCCCAGAACCGCATGGCCAGTGTGCGGGTTCCGATGGGGGCGAGCAGTAGTGTCGCGGTCAATTCGGTGGCTACGGCGACGAACACCAGGGCGGCCGCCGCGGCCGCGGCAGGCGCGGTGAGCCGCAGGGTGACAAGGAAGAAGGTCGTGGTCCCGGATTTGCCCAGCGCCCGTGACGCCTCTTCCAGACCGACCGGCACCTGCGCCAGCCCGGCTCGCACGTTGACCAGGGCTCTTGGCAGGAACATCAGCACGTATGCGGCGATCACCATGCTCGCGGTCTGGTAGAGAGGTGGTGCCCAGCGGATGGTCACGGTCACCATAGCCAGCGCGATCACGATACCGGGCAGTGAGCTGGTGATGTAGTTGGCGCCCTCGATCAGTCGCGCGAACGACGAGGTGGAGCGCACCGCGATCCATGCCACTGGAAACGCGCACAGGCTGGTGAGCAGTGCGGCGACCGCCGCGAGCCCGATCGTTTGCCCCAGCGCGTCGCTGATCGCGGTGAAATCCCATACGCCCGCGCCCCCGATGCGCAACCAGCGCCCGATGGTCCATAGTGGCACGCCGAGCGCGCCCGCAGTCACCGTGGCGAGCCCGGCCAGCACCGGTGCCGTTCTGAGGCCCAATCGAATCCGGGTCACGGTGCGCGGCGCTCCGCCGCCGATCCGCGCATAGCGGGCCTGGCCGCGCAGTCCGGCTTCGGCCCCGAGCAGTGCCAGGCAGCACAGCACGAGCACGCCCGCCAGCATGCTGCCCGCCGGGCCGGCGAAACTGGACTGGTACTGCTCGAAGATAGCGGTAGTGAAGGTATTGAATCGGACCATCACGAAGGCGCCGTACTCGGCAAGCAGATGCAGTGCGATGAGCAGCCCACCGCCGAGGATGGCCAAACGTAACTGTGGCAGCACGATCCGCGCGAACACCGCCACCGGTCCGGAGCCAAGTGCCCGCGCCGACTCCTCTACTGCAGGGTCCAGCCGACGCAGTGTGGCCGCAGCGGGCAGGTAGGCCAGTGGGAAATAGGACATCGTCGAGATCACTATGCCTGCTCCCAGGCCGTGCATCGCCGGAAAGACGCTGATCCAGGCGTAGCTGTTGACGAAAGCAGGCACTGCGAGCGGTGCCGCGAAGATCGGCCCCCACCAGGATTTCCCTGGCACATCTGTGCGCTCGACCACCCAGGCCAAGCCGACACCGAGCGCCACACAGATCGGTACGGTGCATGCCACCAGTAGGAGCGTATTGCGCAACAGCTCACCGACTCGCGGCCGGAATACCAGCTCGGCGGCGCGATCGAGGCCGGTGGAGAAGACCGTCGAAACGATATATCCCAATGGTACGAACGTCGCCGCCACCAGTAGTAACGCGGCAACCGTCACCACTGGCCCTGGCTTGCCGATTCCAGGTGCGGCGACAACGCTGCGCAGTGCCACGATTACAGCAATCCCGCTTCGGTCATCAGCGCTGTGACCTTTTTCGAGTCGAGCTGGGCCGGGTCGATCGCAGGGGCCTGCAGATCGGCCAGTGGCGGCAGTGCCGGATTGGCGGCTACGTCGCTGGCGACGGGATATTCCATCGAAGAGCCGTCGCGCAAAACTTCTTGCCCGGCTCTGCTCGTGATGAACGACAGAAACTTCTGTGCCGACTTCTGCTTCTTGCCCGATGCGAGTACACCACCACCGGAGATGCTGACGAATGCGCCGGGGTCTTGGTTCCTGAAGTAGTGCAATGCGGTTTCGGCACTGCTGTCCTTGGTGGCAGCCTGATCGCGATACCAGTAGTAGTGGTAGATGATGCCGCCGTCAGGGCTGCCGGAATTCACTGCTTTCATGGTGGCCACATTGTTTGGGAAGGGTACTGCGTTCGCTTTCATACCTCGTAACCACGCGCGGGTGGTTTCCTCGCCTTTCAGCGCGAGCAGACCCGCCACGATGGCCTGGAAATCGGCCCCGGAGACGCCCGCGCCCCATCGGCCTCGCCACTGCGGCTGGGCCAGATCGAGCAGCGAGGCGGGGAGCTGGTCGGCCGGTACCTGGTTCTTGTTGTAGACGAAAACCGTCGACCGCGCGGCGATGCCGGTCCACTTGCCGGTGGATGGGCGGAACCGAGTAGGCACCTGGTTCAAGGTTCGGGGATCCATGTCTGCGAACAGGCCCGCGTTCTCCACCAAGGCCATGGCGGGGGAGTTCTCGGTGAGGAAGACATCGGCGGGCGAAGCCGCGCCCTCGGCGACCAGTTGGTTGGCCAGCGCGGTATCGCCACCCTGCCGCAATGTCACTCTGATGCCGGTGTCCTTGGTGAACGCATCGGCCCATTCTTTGGTGAGCGATTCGTGCTGCGCATTATATACGATGATGTTGTTCACATCGTTCGAGGAATCCGCGCAGGCGGTCATGCTGAGTGCCATTGCCGCAACGGCTATGCTCGCGGCAATTGTTTTCCATCGAACCGGCTTCATCCTCGTCCTCCCGGTCGCATCCAGTACCTCGTGTTTATGACGAGGTTTATTCAAGAAAGACGTCGCTGCCGATAGTTCAGGTCCGGTAATGGCTCCAGTGGGTTTTCCGGCTGGTCGGATCGACTTCGCGAACTCGTAGGAAAGTCTGCTCGCGGTCGGTGCAGGCGCCGAGCGGGAAATCCGGCAGCAATCCGGAATACCCGCTTCGGGCGAGATGTTTCAGCATTGCGTGGCCCTGGTCAGTGCGAGCCCTCAGCTGAGCAGACTCGCCACTCCCCGTCTTCTCTGCGTAGACGCTCGATCGTGCTGGTTTGGGTCTCGGGCTGCTCACCGGGCACTGCCACAGAGAGCCTGCCGGTGACTTCCGCGGTCGCTAGATCTCCGATGACGGCGATGTTCTCGATCTTATCGATGGCGACCGAGATCGAGGCGATATCGAATTCCCTCTTCTCTTCCATGGTCATCGAGTCGAATGCGGCACGTTCCTGCTCGCAAGCCTGCTCGAGTGCTGTCCGGAAGCCATACGAACCGAGCGTGTCATAGAAGTCGCGAATCGCCAGTTCGACCTTGCGCTCGTCCGAGGCGAACGGACCTCGGCCCTGCGTGGTCAAGAGCACGCTCGCGATCGCGGCACCGACGACTACCATCGCCACGAGCACGACCAAGCCGACGATCAGACTGGTCCCGTTTCGTTTCGGCGACCCCGGCGGGGGCTGGTCGGGCGGTGGGTAACCCGGTTCCGCCTGTGGATAGCTCGTGGGTTGTTGTGGGTACTGCGGTCGATCATCCGGCAGTTGCCCGTCCACTGGATAAGTCATATTGCCCTCCGGTACACCCCGGTGCTTAGCACGTTACGGCAAGGTTTGTCCGGGCGAGTGAAAATCGAACTACTCAGCGGAATAGCTCGTGAGCTGCGGTAACCAGGGGCTAACAGTATGTATCTCGTATGCGGTGTCAGGCGTTGCGCTTGATTCGACTATGGGTTGCCTAATGTTTGCCGAGAGGTTGGATGGGTATCCGGATCACGCCGAAGCCTCCTGATTTCGGCCATCGCTTCGCTCAGTTCTGTCGCAGATCCGCGTGTCACGCACGTGCGACAAGCATTGGTGAAATGTGGTGATTCCCAGGTACCCACGGTTACTCGTTCTGTCCGAGTTCGAGCACGAAAGGCCACCTACCAGCACTTGCGGTAGGTGGCCGTGGTGCCCTCGGCAGGAATCGAACCTGCGGCCTTCTGCTCCGGAGGCAGACGCTCTATCCCCTGAGCTACGAGGGCGGGATAAGGCTCGGTCGGGGCTGACACGGCGGTCCGATCGGGCTGAGTCAGCCTATCGTATGGACCGCCGTCCGCCAAAAACGTGGGTGTGTGGCGCGGTGAGTCAGCCGAGAGGGAGGGGGGTAGCGCCGCGCGCGGCGAGCATCGCCGTCATCAGCTCGGACTCGCCGCGTTGGGATTCGGCCATGGTTTCGGCGAGAGTGCGCACCGCTGTGGTGTCGGCGTACAGGATGGCGTAATCGGTCATGGGTAGCCCGCCTTCATGGTGCCGCAGCATCAATTGCAGGAACATGGTGTCGAGCGCGGGGCCGGTGGCTTTCCGTAGCGTGGCGAGTTCGTCGGACGACGCCATGCCAGGCATTGCGGTCAGGGGACCGGAGTGGTGCGAGGTGTTCGTCGCGGAATGTTCGTGACCGGCCATAGGTTTGGTCATCCAGCCCATGTATCCGTCCATGCTCTGCGCCGGTTCGCCCCATAGTTGTAGCCAGCCCTGCATCCGGCCGACCTGGTTCTGTTGGGTGGTGAGGATGTCGTAGGCGAGCCGGCGTACCTCGATGTCGGTGGATTGGATCAGCGCTACCCCTGCCATTTCCACAGCTTGGGCGTGATGCGCTGACATATCCTGGCTGAAGCCGATGTCGGTGGCGCCGGGTTCGGGCTCTGCGGGGTCATCCAGTGGAATCCGGGTCAGCACGCCGATCGCGAAGCCGAGCAGAATGGTGCCGAAGGCGCCGAGGACCAGTAGCGCGGTGCGTTGGCGGCGGAGCTGTCCGCGGAGGCCGGGTCCGGCCGGAGTCGCGGGATCGTGATCGGCGGACATCACTGCTCCTGGTCGGGTGCGGATCGAGTCGGGGCAAGGGCGGGCGCGCCAGGAAGAGCTGGTACGCCGGGGACTCCCGGCAGACCGCCGTACATGCCGCTCGGTTCGGACTGATCCGGTCGCGAGCCCGCGCCGTTCATCGGTACCGCGTCCGGGCCGGGGGGAGTCGGGTCGAACGGTGGTGGGTTTTCGGTGTCGAAGACGATGGTCGAGCAATCCGCTCCGACCTCGGGGTGGGTGTACGGGTTCTGCCGCAGCGCGGTGATGAACTGGCTGATGCGTATATCGTCGGGATTGTTCAGCTTCAACTGGTGTCCCCAGGATTGCAGTGATACCGCGACATCCTGGCCGGGATAGGGCGACATCATTGTGTACGGCTTGTTCTCGACCTTTGTCTTCAGCGTCGCGATCGCCTCGGCGTTCACCGTGTCGGGGTCGTAGGTGATCCAGACGGCGCCGTGCTCGAGTGAGTGCACCGCGTTCTCTGCTCGGATCGGCTTGTCATAGACAACGCCGGTGCAGGTCGCCCAAGATTGGTCGTGTGGGCCGCCGAACGGTGGCGATTGATCGTAAGCCACCCGCTGGTCCGGACCGACATGCAATCCCGCAGGGTATTCTTCCTTCACTACGCCCGTGATCGCGTCGGAGGGATCTTGCTGTTGCGCGCTCGGTGTGTACTTGTCCAGTTCGGCTCGATCCCGGTACTTGGGGACCAGGTAGTAAGTCAGTGCACCGACCAATGCGATGATGGCAACGGCCGCGCTGATGGTCAGCCACGGGGTCTGACGTTTTTTCTTCGGAAGTTGTCCCCGCCCGCCCCTGGTGCGGGGAGCTGACAACCTCGCCGCGGCCTTGGTGGCCTTAGTCGATCTGATGCTGGGATTGCTCGGCATCGCTCGTTGTGTTCTTTCGACGTAATGGATCCGCTGGCTGCGCAGTGCCCACCAGAGGTGTACACCCGCCGAGACCATAGGATAGTGATTCGTGACTCCCGCTGATCTTGCAGATCTCCTTCGCGCGACCGCGGCGAAGGTGCTTGTCGAACATGAGCTGGACCCAGCAGTTCTGCCCGACGAGATCACCGTGGAGCGTCCGAGGAACTCGGAACACGGTGATTACGCCACTAATGTCGCGATGCGGGTGGCCAAGCGGGCCGGGACCACGCCGCGCGAGCTGGCGGGCTGGTTGTCTGACGCGTTAGCCACCGTGGACAGCGTAGCCACCGTGGATGTGGCCGGTCCTGGATTCCTGAACATTCGCCTCGCCGCTTCCGCGCAGGGTGCGATCGTCGAACAGGTACTCGCCGCGGGCGCTGAATACGGCAGCGCGGACGCCCTGAAGGGTAGCCGGATCAACCTCGAATTCGTCTCGGCCAATCCCACTGGTCCGGTGCATCTCGGTGGAGCCCGCTGGGCCTCGGTGGGTGACGCACTGGGCCGCATTCTGGCCGCGCAAGGCGCCAATGTAGTACGGGAGTACTACTTCAATGATCACGGCGCGCAGATCGATCGATTCGCCGCGTCGTTGGTCGCGGCCGCGACGGGAGCGCCGACCCCGGATAACGGCTACGCGGGTGCCTATATCGGTGAGATCGCCGATAAGATCGTGGCCGCTCACCCTGATGTGCTGCACAAGCCGGAGGCCGCGCGCCTCGAATTATTCCGTGTCGAGGGTGTCGAGCTGATGTTCGCGCACATCAAGAAATCGCTGCACGAGTTCGGCACCGACTTCGACGTCTACTTCAACGAGAGCTCGCTGTTCGCCTCAGGGGCAGTCGAACAGGCTGTGACCGAACTGAAGAACTCGGGCGATCTGTATGAGAAGGACAACGCCTGGTGGATCGCCAGCTCAGCATATGGCGACGACCAGGACAGGGTGGTCATCAAGAGTGATGGCAAGGCCGCCTACATCGCGGGCGATATCGCGTACTTCCAGGACAAGCGCTCGCGTGGCTTCGATCTGTGCGTCTACATGCTCGGCGCCGACCACCATGGCTACATCGGCAGATTGAAGGCCGCGGCGGCGGCGTTCGGCGATGACCCGGCGACTGTGGAGGTGCTGATCGGGCAGATGGTGAATCTGCTGCGCGACGGCGTCGCGGTCCGGATGAGCAAGAGGGCGGGCACTGTGGTGACGCTCGACGACCTGGTCGAGGCGATCGGGGTGGACGCGGCGCGGTATTCGCTGGTGCGTTCGTCGGTGAACTCCAGTATCGATATCGACTTGAACCTCTGGGCCAGCCAGAGCAATGAGAACCCGGTCTATTACGTGCAGTACGCACACGCGCGGACCGCGTCCATCGCGCGCAACGCCGCCGAGTTCGAATACGACTCCGTCACCCCGGACCTCGCGCTGTTGTCCGCCGAAGAGGAGGGTGAGCTGATCCGCACTCTCGGTGAGTACCCGAGGGCGGTAGCAGGCGCGGCGAGCCTGCGCGAACCGCACAGGGTGGCCCGATACCTCGAGGAGTTGGCCGGCGCCTACCACCGTTTCCAGACCAACAAGAATCTGCGCGTGCTGCCCCAGGGAGACGAGCCGGTTACGCCGACGAACGCTGCCCGGCTGGCTCTGGTCAACGCTACGCGCCAGGTTCTGGCCAATGGTCTGGGTCTACTTGGCGTCAGCGCGCCGGAGCGGATGTGACCGGGCGCTATGACCATAGCGAGGAAGGAAGCATGATGAGCGCGCATCCTGCCGGTCCCCGGCACGCCGAGATACCGCATGCGCCGAATCTGCCGGAACGTCCGGTGAATCCGGAACAGCTGATCGATCTGCCCGCGAATGTATGGCCGCGCAATGCTGTCCGCGGTGCCGACGGTGTGGTCAGGTTGGCGGGCGTGCCAGTACATGAGCTGACTGCCCGATTCGGTACCCCGTTGTTCGTGATCGACGAGGACGACTTCCGTTCCCGATGCCGCGATATGGTCCGTGCCTTCGGTGCGCATGCGAGAGTCCACTATGCGTCCAAGGCTTTCCTGTGCGGTGAGATCGCCCGATGGATTCGCGATGAAGGGCTGTCGCTGGACGTGTGCTCTGGCGGTGAACTCGCCATCGCGTTGCATGCGGGTTTCCCCGCTGAGCGAATCGCGTTGCACGGCAACAACAAATCGATGGCCGAACTTCAGGAAGCGGTATCCGCCGGGGTAGGTCATATCGTAGTCGACTCGCTGATCGAGATCGAGCGTCTGGACGCTGTAGCCGGCCGTGCGGGCGTAGTGCAGGATGTACTTGTCCGCGTCACGGTTGGCGTGGAAGCGCATACCCACGAATACATTTCGACCGCACATGAGGATCAGAAATTCGGCTTCTCGATCGCGGGTGGCGAGGCGATGGAGGCGCTCGCGCGCGTCTTCGACGCCGAGAATCTGCGTTTGGTCGGCCTGCACAGCCACATCGGCTCGCAGATCTTCGAGGTCGACGGGTTCGAGCTCGCCGCGCGACGCATGCTCGGTCTGCTGCGTGAGGCCGTGGACAAGTTCGGTATCGAGCGCACCGCGCAGATCTCCACGTTGGACCTCGGCGGTGGACTCGGCATCGCCTATCTGCCGTCGGATACTCCGCCGCCGCTGGCGGAGTTCGCCGCGAACTTGCGCACGCTGGTCGCCGCCGAGGCCGACCGCGCGGGCTTGCCCACGCCGGTGATCGCGGTGGAACCCGGCCGTGCGGTCGCGGGACCGAGTACGGTGACGTTGTACGAGGTGGGCACCATCAAGGACGTCTCGCTGGACGGCGGGTTACACCGGCGCTACGTGAGCGTCGATGGTGGCATGAGTGACAACATCCGTCCAGCGTTGTATCAGGCCGATTACGATTGCCGCCTGGTCTCCAGGTCGACACAGGCTGCGCCGGTGATCGCACGAGTGGTCGGAAAGCACTGCGAAAGTGGCGATATCGTGATCCGTGATACCTGGATGCCCGCTGATGTCGGCCCCGGTGACTTGGTCGCCGTCGCCGCTACCGGTGCGTATTGCTATTCGATGTCCAGCCGATACAACCAGGTGACTCGTCCAGCGGTGGTCGCTGTACGGGATGGACAGCCACGACTCGTCCTGCGCCGGGAAACGGTGGCGGATCTGCTCAGCCTGGAGGTGGAAGTATGATGGAGAACGCGAAGAAAGGCAGCTGGGAGACTGGTCGCCCAATCGGGGTCGCGGTGCTGGGGATGGGCAATGTCGGTACTGAGGTCGTGCGCATTCTGCGTGAGCACGCCGACGATCTACACGCCCGCGTCGGTGCTCCGGTGGTGCTGCGTGGTGTGGCCGTGCGCGACCTCGGTGCCGATCGGGGCATTCCCGCGGACCTGCTGACTACCGACGCAGACGCTCTCGTAGTGCGCACGGACGTCGATCTGGTCGTCGAGGTGATCGGCGGCATCGAGCTGCCGCGTAGACTCATCCTGGCGGCGTTGAACGCAGGTAAGTCGGTGGTGACCGCGAACAAGGCGCTGCTGGCCGACTATATCGGTGAACTAGCCTCGGCCGCTGAGCGCAGTCGTGCCGACCTGTACTTCGAAGCCGCTGTCGCGGGTGCTATCCCTGTGGTGCGTCCGCTGATCCAGTCCCTGGCCGGTGATCGGGTGAACCAGGTTGTCGGCATCGTCAACGGCACCACCAATTTCATTCTCTCCGCGATGGATGAGACCGGCGCCGACTACTCGGCCACCTTGGCCGAAGCCACCCGTCTCGGGTACGCGGAGGCCGACCCGACCGCTGATGTGGAAGGTTTCGACGCCGCGGCCAAGGCTGCGATTCTCGCCTCGCTGGCGTTTCACACCAGGGTCACCGCCGCCGATGTGTATCGGGAAGGGATTTCGCAGATCACCGCAGAGGATCTGGAGACCGCCTCGGAGCTGGACTGTACAGTCAAGCTGCTGGCGATCTGCGAGCGAGTGGGCGCGGGCTCCGGCGAGCCGGGCCCGGAGGAGGGGGGTAAGGAACGCGTTTCAGTGCGAGTCTACCCGGCGCTTATTCCGCGCAAGCATCCGTTGGCCGCGGTGACCGGTGCCTTCAACGCGGTTGTCGTCGAGGCGGAGAACGCCGGGCGGCTGATGTTCTACGGGCAGGGTGCAGGCGGTGCCCCGACCGCTTCCGCTGTGCTCGGTGATCTGGTGATGGCGGCACGAAACAAGTTTTACGGGGGCCGCGCTCCAGGCGAATCGGTCTATGCTGAGCTGCCGATCGCGCCGATTGGGGATACACCTACCCGCTATCACGTGAACCTGCAGGTCGAGGATCGTCCTGGGGTCCTTGCCAAGGTAGCGGGCGAATTCGCCGAGCACGGGGTGAGTATCTCGACTGTCCGACAAGAAGGACATGGTTCGGGTGCTCGCCTGGTGGTGGTGACCCACCACGCGGTGGAGTCGGCGCTCGCGGACACTGTGGCCGCATTGGCGGAAATGAAATCCGTCACATCTGTGACCAGCGTTCTGAGATTGGAAGGCACCGAAGAATGAGTGTAGTCTCGCGCAGCGACACCATGAGGGGTGGAGACCAGGTCACTGAGGGGCGTATGACTGGTGTCGCGCCCCAGGCAGGAGTGCATTCCCGTTGGCCGGGCCTGATCGCGGCCTATCGTGAGCGGCTCGCGGGCGCAGCCGACTGGGAGCCGGTCACCCTGTATGAGGGAGGGACGCCTCTGGTGCCCGCGCCACATCTGTCCGAGCTGACCGGGTGTGCGGTCTACCTGAAAGTCGAGGGCCTGAACCCTACCGGTTCGTTCAAGGACCGCGGGATGACGATGGCGATGACCGATGCCAAGTATCGTGGCCAGCGGGCAGTGCTGTGCGCTTCTACTGGCAATACCTCGGCGTCCGCCGCTGCGTACGCCACCCGTGCCGGTCTGAGCTGTGCCGTGCTCATCCCGCAGGGCAAGATCGCGATGGGCAAGCTGGCTCAAGCTGTCATGCTGGGCGCGAAGATCATTCAGGTGCGAGGTAATTTCGACGATTGTCTGGAGCTCGCCCGCAAGGTCACTTCCGACTTTCCCAGCATCGGTTTGGTGAACTCGGTGAACCCGGCGCGCATCGAGGGCCAGAAGACCGCGGCCTTCGAGATCTGCGATGTGCTCGGCGTAGCGCCTGATGTGCACGCGCTTCCAGTCGGCAACGCGGGGAACATCACCGCGTACTGGCGTGGTTACCGCGAGTACTACGCCGACAGGATCACCAGCGGGCTACCCCGCATGCTCGGTGTGCAGGCTGCGGGCGCGGCTCCGCTGGTCAACGGTGCTCCGGTCCAGGAGCCGGAGACCATCGCGACCGCGATTCGGATCGGCGCGCCCGCCTCCTGGAACGGCGCCATCGAAGCGAAGGAGCAGTCGGGGGGCGCATTCCGTGCCGCCACCGACGAGGAGATCCTCGAGGCATATCACTTGGTCGCGGCCACCGAGGGCGTGTTCGTCGAGCCCGCATCGGCCGCAAGTGTCGCAGGCGTGATCGCCGCCCGTAAGGAAGGCTGGCTGGATTCCGGGCTCACGGTGGTGTGCACGGTGACCGGCAATGGCCTCAAGGATCCCGACACCGCGCTGTCGGGAATGCCGCAAGTGCAGGCGATTCCGGTCGATCCGGTCGCGATCGCCGCCGAACTGGAGTTGGCCTGAGTTGAATTCGCGTGACAGCCAGCTCGTGAGCACGACGCTACCCACTGGTCTCACCGTGGCAGTGCGCGTGCCCGCGTCCACCGCGAACCTCGGCCCCGGGTTCGACTCGCTCGGTATGGCATTGGGGATCTACGACGAGATCGAGGTGCGCACTACTGATTCCGGACTCACCATCCGGGTCGAGGGTGAGGGAGCCGACGAAGTGCCCTGGGATCCTTCGCATCTCGTGGTCCGCGCGATCGAGCGTGGGCTGGAAGTGGCCGGTGTGGCAGCCAGAGGCCTCGAAGTGGTGTGTCGCAATGTGATTCCGCATTCGCGTGGGCTCGGCTCATCCTCCTCGGCTGCGGTCGGCGGCCTGGCAGCGGGCTGTGCTCTCGCAGCGAAAATGGATCCGGTATTGGCCACATCGGCTGATCAGTTGGTTCAACTGGCTTCGGAATTCGAGGGGCACTCCGACAACGCGGCAGCGAGTGTGCTCGGTGGAATCGTGGTTTCGTGGACCGAGACCGGAACCCCCGGCTACGCCGAGGCGCCGCCGCAGTCGGAGCGTGGCCTCGTCTACCGCGCGGTGCGACTGGAAGCGCATCCCGCCCTGCGTCCGGTCGTGTTGATTCCCGATCAGTGTTCGTCCACCGCGCACACCCGCGGGTTGTTGCCCCAGGTCGTGCCGCATCGCGATGCCGCCTTCAATGTCAGCCGCGCGGCATTGGCGGTAGTGGCGTTGACACAGCGCCCCGACTTGCTGATGCCGGCGACCGCCGACCGCCTGCACCAAGGCCAGCGTGCTTCCGCTCTACCGCTGACCACCGCCTGGATCACTCGCTTGCGCACGGCGGGAATCGCGGCAGCCATCTCCGGTGCCGGTCCGACCATCCTGGCCCTGGGGACCGGCGAATTTCCCGCAGAATTCCGTGAACTCGCGGCCGCGGACGGCTTGCGCGTTGTCGATCCGGGGCTCGCCGAGGGCGTTTTAATCGACTGATGGCGCGTCCACCTTGCCGAGATTCGCAATGTCCAGCTATTCTTAGCAGGTCCGTACATCGTGCGCATCAGACGCCGGTGCTTCATCAGGGCAATCGCTCCAGCAGGCTCCAGGCTTGAGCCTCCAGGCCATGGGGGTGCTGCGTAGCTAGGCAACTGGAATGATCACTCCCCACCTTCCATCAATGGTGGAGAAGCCGCCGGTCCGGCGGGGCAGGTGATACGGCACACAGCGCCCGGATGGACGCATCCCAGTCCGGAAGAACGCCCGGACTGCGGGACGAACCCTCGAAACAGCACACGGCGATCGAGGGAAGGAAAGGATTTCCGTGACAGATACGGACCTGCTCGCGACACCCGGGGTGGAAGTAAACCCGGCGAAGAGCCGCGAAAGTGAATCCGGACAGATTTCGAAGATGAGCGAACACACCGACGTCGCACGATCGGGGCTGACTGGAATGTTGTTGCCGCAGTTGCGCGCGCTTGCGGGGGAGCTCGGTATACGAGGCACCTCCGGAATGCGCAAGGGCGATTTGATCGCCGCCATCAAGGAGAATCAGGCCGGAAAACCGGCGAAGCCCGCCAAGAGCGAGGCCAAGCCCGCGACAACCGCCAAGGCTGATACTCCCGCCAAGACTGGTACCCCCGCTAAGACCGATACTCCCGCCAAGACCGAGGCTCGTGCTGAGCCCGCGCAGGCTAAGGAGTCCGGACAGGCGACCCTCGACGTGACATCCGCGACAGCGGTCAAGCCCGCCGAGGCACAGGCATCCTCCGCCGATACCGCGCAAGCCACTATGAACGGTTCGGCTCGAACCGGCTCGACCCAGGAGGCCGGCCTGGTTCAGGGAGGTAAGACGGCCGAAACTACCGAGGAGCCCGGTCGTGAGGGCGGTCAGCGTGGCCGTGGCAGACAGCGGCGCGGCCGTGAGCAGGCCCGATCTGCCACCGACAGCGGACCTGCCGAGTCTCGTGTCGACGAGTCGAAGCAGGATGCCGAACAGGGTGGTGAGCGCCGCAGGGATCGTGGCCAGGGCGATCGTGGCCAGGGCGATCGTGGCCAGGGCGATCGTGGCCAGGGCGACCGCGGCCAGGGCGACCGCGGCCAGGGGGGCCGGGGTGGCGACGAAGAGGAAGGCGGTCGCGGTCGGCGCGGGCGTCGCTTCCGGGAGCGTCGGCGCGGGCGTGATCGCGACAGTGGCGGTGAGAACCGCGAACCGGAGATCCGTGAAGACGATGTGCTGCAGCCGGTCGCGGGCATTCTTGACGTGCTGGACAATTACGCTTTCGTTCGGACCTCGGGCTACCTGGCCGGACCGAATGACGTATACGTGTCGATGAATTTGGTCCGCAAGAACGGTCTGCGCCGCGGTGACGCGATCACTGGTGCGGTGCGTGCTCCACGAGACGGTGAGCAGAGCAGTCAGCGCCAGAAGTTCGATCCGCTGGTGCGGTTGGACACCGTCAACGGCGGTGATGTCGATGCTGCCAAGCGTCGTCCTGAATTCGGTAAGCTCACTCCGCTGTACCCGAACCAGCGGCTGCGGCTCGAGACCACGCCGAATAAGCTGACCACCAGGGTCATCGACTTGATCATGCCGATCGGCAAGGGACAACGAGCGTTGATCGTGTCGCCGCCCAAGGCAGGTAAGACCACGATCCTGCAGGACATCGCGAACGCGATCGCGACCAACAACCCGGAGTGCTATCTCATGGTCGTGCTGGTCGACGAGCGTCCGGAAGAGGTCACCGACATGCAGCGTTCGGTGAAGGGCGAGGTCATCGCCTCGACATTCGATCGTCCGCCGTCGGACCACACCTCGGTCGCCGAGCTCGCCATCGAGCGGGCCAAGCGTCTGGTGGAAATGGGCAAGGACGTAGTGGTGCTGCTCGACTCGATCACCAGGCTTGGTCGCGCCTACAACAACTCCTCACCCGCTTCGGGCCGAATCCTTTCCGGTGGTGTCGATTCCACGGCACTGTACCCGCCCAAACGATTCCTCGGCGCGGCGCGCAATATCGAGAACGGCGGCTCGTTGACGATCATCGCCACCGCTATGGTGGAGACCGGCTCGACCGGTGACACGGTGATTTTCGAAGAGTTCAAAGGCACCGGTAATGCCGAGCTCAAGTTGGACCGTAAGATCGCGGAGCGGCGAGTGTTCCCCGCAGTAGACGTCAATCCGTCCGGTACGCGTAAAGACGAGCTACTGCTCAGCCCGGACGAGGCGGGAGTTCTGCACAAGCTGCGTCGCGTACTGTCCGGTTTGGACTCGCATCAGGCAATCGATCTGCTGATCGACCGGTTGAAGAAGTCCAAGAACAACCTCGAATTCCTTATGCAGGTGAGTAAGAACGCGCCCGGCGGGCTCGACGAGTAGCTTCATCAGCTGTACCGCCGAAAGGGCCCCGCACATGCGGGGCCCTTTCGGCATTAACGGGAACAAAATACTCGCTCGGGGTGTTGTGCGAGCGTAACGGCAGTTCTGGCATACTAAGCCGTCGTTGCGTCTGCTCAGTTGAGCAGGGCTCCCGCCTAGTCGGTCCCGGTTCACGCTGCCCGCGAATTCGCGGGGGCGACCCGGCGGCCATATCTCGAGAGGACATCCATGAAGGCAGGAATTCACCCGGAGTATGTCGATACCACGGTCGTTTGTGGTTGTGGCAATACTTTCCAGACCCGCAGTACCAAGGAGTCCGGGCGCATCACCGTCGAGGTTTGCTCGCAGTGTCACCCGTTCTACACCGGCAAACAGAAGATTCTCGATACCGGGGGTCGAGTGGCCCGCTTCGAGGCCCGCTATGGCAAGCGCGCAGGCAAGAAGGCTGACGCCAAGTAGCTTCCGCCCCGACGCCCGGTCCTGCTGAGCAGGCCGGGCGTCGGTGTTTTGTATGGACAGGTACCAGGAGAAGGAAGCATCGTGACCCAACCGTCCGCGATTGACGACGTATTGGCCGAGTACGCCGGCCTGGAGGCGCAGTTGGCAGATCCCTCGCTACATAGCGACGCGAGTACCGCGCGTCGGGTCGGTAAGCGATTCGCAGAGCTGGCCCCGGTCATGGCCACCCACAAAAAGCTTGTGGCCGCGCGCGACGACTTGTCCGCCGCCAGAGAACTTGCCGCCGACGATGCTGCCTTCGCTGCTGAAGTACCCGACCTGGAACAGCAGGTCGAAAAGCTGGAGCGGGCTCTCGCCGATCTGCTGGCCCCCCGTGATCCACATGATGGCGACGATGTCGTGCTAGAGGTGAAGTCCGGAGAGGGGGGCGAGGAATCCGCGCTGTTCGCCGCCGATCTGGCCCGCATGTACGTGCGTTACGCCGAGCGACGCGGCTGGAAGGTCGAGATTCTCGACGTCACGCTATCGGACCTGGGTGGCTATAAAGAAGCGACACTCTCGATCAAGAGCCGCGACGCCGCACGCGATGGTGTCTGGTCCCGATTCAAGTTCGAGGGCGGGGTACATCGGGTACAGCGGGTGCCCGTTACCGAATCGCAAGGCCGTATCCACACCTCTGCGGCGGGTGTGCTGATCTACCCGGAGCCCGACGAGATCGAACAGGTGCGCATCGATGAGTCGGATCTGCGTATCGATGTCTATCGCTCTTCGGGTAAGGGAGGTCAAGGCGTCAACACCACCGACTCCGCGGTCCGCATCACTCATCTGCCCTCCGGCATCGTGGTCACTTGCCAGAACGAGCGCTCACAGCTGCAGAACAAAGCCCGCGCCATGCAGGTACTCGCGGCCAGACTGCAGGCGTTGGCCGAGGAGCAGGCCGACCAGGAGGCAGCCGCGGGCCGGGCCGATCAGGTCCGCACGGTGGACCGTTCGGAGCGGATCCGTACCTACAACTTTCCGGAGAATCGGATTACCGACCATCGGATCGGCTTCAAAGCGCACAACCTCGATACTGTGCTCGATGGTGATCTCGATGCGTTGCTGGACGCATTGGGAAAAGCGGATCGTGCCGCGCGTATGACCGCGGAGTGAACCCGCTTCGGGCAGAGTCGAGGACTATGCCGACAACTCGAGTTCCTCTGCGTCCTGCGATCAACAGCGCCATCGAGTTATTGCGGACGGCTGGGGTGCACAGTCCGCAGGCCGACGCTGAGCAGTTGGCCGCGCATGTTCTCGGTGTAGAGCGGACCAGGCTAGCACTGACTCCCTTCGTGCCGCCGAATAAGCTGATCGAGTATCGCGAACTGGTCGCCCGCCGGGCGCAGCGCGTTCCGTTGCAGTACTTGACCGGAACCGCCGCGATGGGTGAACTCGATATCGCGGTGGGTCCAGGGGTCTTCATACCGCGTCCGGAAACCGAACTTTTGTTCGAGTGGACGCTACAGCAGTTGGAGTCGCTGCCACATGATCAGGCTCCGATTGTCATCGACTTGTGCACCGGGTCGGGCGCGTTGGCGTTGGCTATCGCGAACGCACGCCCCGATGCCGACGTGCGCGCCATCGAGCTCGATCCTACGGCGTTGCGTTGGGCACAACGCAACGCTGACGCTCGTGCCGCGGAAGGCGATGTGCCGATCATCCTCTACGCCGATGATGTCACAGATCCTGAGCTTTTCACCGAACTGGATGATCGAGTCGACATCATCGTGTCCAATCCGCCCTATATTCCGGAAGGCGCCCGGCTCGATCCCGAAGTGGCCGAGCACGACCCGCCCATCGCGCTTTTCGGTGGCCCTGACGGATTAGAAGTCATCCGCGGCATGGTCCCGAACATCACCCGCTTGCTACGACCAGGCGGCGGCGTCGCCATTGAGCACGACGACACCAACGGTTGGGCTCTGGCCGCGCTTCTGGCCGAACACGGTGATTTCACCGACATTGTCGAACACCCCGACCTGGCAGGAAAACCCCGCTTCGTCGCCGCCACCCGCACCTGAGCGCAAGTCTTTCGATACTCACTGGTACGGCCGGAATACCAGGAGAGGTGGGACAGCATTCTCGGAGAGGCGGGCCAGCATGCCAGGATGGGGGCCGTGAGTACCGTCTACGACTGCGCGGATCCCGATTCGCGCGCCGCCGGACTGTCCGCGGCAACCAGCTCCCTGAAATCCGGACGGTTGGTCGTCCTGCCCACCGACACCCTGTACGGTGTGGCCGCCGACGCATTCGATTCCTCTGCCGTCAGCCTGCTGCTCGAGGCCAAACGCCGTGGCCGGGATATGCCGGTGCCAGTGCTCGTCGGATCGTGGCACACGATCGACGGCTTGGTCTTCTCGGTGCGTCCGCAGGCCCGCGAGCTGATCAGGGCTTTCTGGCCAGGTGGTCTGAGTCTCGTTGTGCAGCAAGCCCCTTCGCTGGCATGGGATCTTGGTGATACGCGTGGAACGGTGATGCTGCGGATGCCGCTGCACCCGGTCGCGCTCGAGTTGCTACGTGAGGTCGGTCCGTTAGCGGTTTCCAGCGCTAACGTGTCCGGACAGCCTCCGGCGAAAACCGCGGCCGAGGCTCGTGATCAACTCGGTACGCTGGTCGGCGTCTACCTCGACGGCGGTCCCGCCGAGCACGCGGTCGCTTCCACCATTGTCGACCTGACCGCCGACCAACCGCGCATCCTGCGTGAAGGGGCGGTGTCGAGCACCGACATCGCTGAGGTGCTCGGCATACCACCGGAGGCGCTCGGCGGCCCCGCCCAGACGCGCGGATGATGGGCTCGAGTGCTGTCGTTCCGCTGCGGGAGCTGCTGGTCGTTCTGCTCATATCCGCGGTGGTGACCTTCTTGGTCACCGGTGGTATCCGTGCGCTGGCGATCGGTTTCGGCGCGATCGCAGTTCCGCGTGATCGGGATGTGCACCTAGAGCCGATTCCACGGATGGGTGGCGTCGGAATATATATCGGGGTGGTCGCGGCAGTATTGTTCGCACACCAGCTACCCGCGATGCGCAACGGTTTCGATTACACCCCCAATATCCCGATCGCGGTGCTGGTAGCAGGCACCCTCATCGTGTTGGTCGGCATCGTCGATGATCGGTGGGGTCTGGACGCGCTGACGAAATTCGCCGGACAGGTGACTGCGGCGGGTGTGATGGCCGCTATGGGGGTGGGTTGGTACGTCATCTACAACCCCTTCAACAACACCACGGTGGTATTGGACGGATTGCAGGGTGGCCTTGTCACCGTCGCGGTCACCGTCACCTTGGTCAACGCGATGAACTTCGTCGATGGGCTGGATGGTCTCGCGGCCGGGCTCGGTCTCATCGCGGCGCTCGCCGTATTCGTGTTCTGCCTGGGTTTGATGAACGAACAAGGTGGTTCGGTCGATACCTATCCGCCCGCGCTGTTGGCCGCCGCGCTCGCGGGTGGATGCCTCGGATTTCTGCCACACAATTTTCAGCCCGCGCGCATATTCATGGGTGACTCCGGTTCGATGCTGATCGGATTGATGCTGGCTGCGATATCGACCGGCGCTTCCGGACGAATTCCGCTGCAGGGGTACGGGACGCGCGACATTGTCGGTCTGCTGTCCCCGTTGCTGCTGGTCGGTGCGGTGATGTTTATTCCGGTGCTCGACCTGCTGCTCGCCATTGTGCGCCGGGTCCGTGCTGGGGTGAGCTTTTCGACACCGGACAAAATGCATCTGCATCATCGCTTGCTACAGATCGGGCATTCACACCGGCGGGTGGTGCTGTTGATCTATTTGTGGGTTGGAGTGCTAGCTTTCGGCGCAGTCGGCACTTCGCTGATGGACCGCAGACTGGTCGTCCTATTGATGGCGGGCGGGTTGGTCTTCGCCTTGGTGATCACGGCGGTCCCTGGGCTCAGGCGGGGGGAGCGGGCGTCCGAGCGTTCGGCGTCCAGGTAAGGTCGGAGGTTGTGAGCTCTACCCCCCAACCCGTCCCAGGTTCGGACGCGCCACTGCGGGCCGCGCTGCGCTACGGCTTGTTCGGTCTGGGTGTGCTGCTGGTTCTGGCGGTCGGGCTCGGTGCCGCGGTTTCGGGGTCATCCGGTATATGGGGCGCACTGCTCGGCGCCGCCATCGGCGGCGGCTTCATCCTCACCACCGCGGCCGTCGTGTTATTCGGCGCGAAACTGCCACCGAGCACCGCCGGGCTGGTCATGTTGGC
This sequence comes from Nocardia sp. TBRC8007, assembly GCF_056629435.1. NCBI lineage: Bacteria > Bacillati > Actinomycetota > Actinomycetes > Mycobacteriales > Nocardiaceae > Nocardia > Nocardia sp. TBRC8007. Next base: position 129,081 of record NZ_JBWSOR010000009.1, read on the forward strand.
CAGCTGGGTGGGTAAAATGCTGGTCGCGCTGGTGGTCGTCGCGATTCTTCAGCGATTCGCTTTTTACGACCGGGTCGTGCTGTTCCTCACCGTGGTGGGAGCGTTGGTCATTGTGCTCGGTGCGGAGACCTATGGCGTTGTGCGGCAAAAAGTTCCCTACGTGGAAACCGTCGGCGCCGAGAGGGAGAACACTCCGGATACCCGTGAGTAATAAAATGCCCACCCCCTACACGTCGTCGTAGTCGGCTTGGTAAAGTCTTGGTAAGCAAGCGACCAAGCGAGGGGCCACCTGCGGGAACCCTGAGCGTGGCCGCTATGCTTACTGCCGTACCGGGCTCCGAGCGTGTACCGGTTCTGCATGTCGACGATGTCGCCGACACACGTACAGACGCCGGGTGGGATCCAACCGCCGCACAGCTGCTGACGAACTTCGAGCCGACCTGAGTCGACCACATTGATCGTCAATGTCCGATCGAACCGCGGGAGAGACCATACCCGCGGCCCGAACACGGGAGAGAACGCTGAGCGTCACCACTCTGGCGGCCGAGTTCCACGCGCCGTCGCTTACCGACTTCTTCCCTCCAGCTGTGCTGTTCGAGGGTACGCCGTTCGAACTCGATCGATTGATGCTGATCCGTATCGTGATGACCGCTGTTCTGGTCATCGTGATGCTGCTGGCATTCCGTTCGCCGAAGATCGTTCCGCGCGGACTGCAGAATGTCGCGGAAATCGGCCTGGTCTTCGTCAAGGAGCAGATCTGCGACGAAGTACTCGGCAAGGAATCGGGCCGGAGATTCTTCCCGCTGATCGCCACGATTTTCTTCACGGTTCTCTTCCTGAACTTCTCTGGTGTCATTCCAGGGATGAACATCTCGTCGAACGCTCGAATCGGTATGCCACTGGTTCTGGCTGTTATCGCCTACCTGGCCTTCAATTACGTCGGTATCCGGAAGTACGGCTTCCTCAACTACATGCGCAGCAGCATCGTCGTGCCGAACGTTCCCCCCGCACTACATGTACTGCTGATTCCGATCGAGTTCGTCTCTACTTTCATTCTGCGTCCGTTCACGCTGACCGTCCGACTTCTGGCGAACATGCTGGCCGGCCACATCATGCTGGTGCTGTTCTTCAGCGCGACCTGGTTCTTCCTGTTCGACGCCGCTGCGTGGATGAAGGTGTTCTCGCCGTTCTCGCTACTGGCGGGACTCGGATTCACGCTGTTCGAGTTGTTGGTCATCTTCCTGCAAGCCTATGTGTTTGCGCTGCTGACCGCCGTGTACATCAGTCTCGCCCAGCACGCGGCCGACCACTGACCCGACCGAAACAACTACCAGAAATCTGCTACACCACGCCGACCGGCGGGTGAGCAACAGAAAGGGAATGGAAGACTCATGAGCCTCGCTTACCTGGCCCAGGAAGCCGCGACCACCGCTGAGAGCACGGTCAAGGGCTACGGCGCCGTTGGTTACGGCCTGGCCGCGATCGGCCCCGGTATCGGTGTCGGCATCGTCGTCGGTAAGGCGATCGAAGGTATCGCCCGGCAGCCCGAGCTGTCCGGCCAGATCCGGACCAACATGTTCCTCGGTATCGCTTTCACCGAGGCGCTGGCCCTGATCGGTCTCGTCGCCGGCTTCATTTTCTGATCCCCATGTACGAGTCAGTTTTGCTCGCGGCGGCGGAGGGAGAGGAAGTGAACCCACTCCTCCCCGCAACGTATGACATCATCTGGTCGGTTGTCTGCGTCAGCATCATCGGGGTCCTCTTCTACAAGTACGTGGCCCCACGCCTGACGAAGGCGCTCGATGAGCGTTCCGACAAGATCGAGGGCGGCATCGCTCGTGCCGAGGCCGCGCAGGAACAGGCACAGCTCACCCTGCAGCAGTACCAGCAGCAGCTGGCCGAAGCTCGGCTGGAGGCCGCTCGCATCCGGGAAGAGGCGCGTAGCCAGGGCCAGGAGATCCTCGCTCAGATGCGTGCCGATGCCCAGGCCGAGAGCGACCGCGTCATCGCGGCGGGCCATACGCAGCTGGAAGCACAGCGCCAGCAGATCCTGACCGAGCTGCGCGCCGAAGTCGGTCGCACGGCCGTCGACCTGGCCGAGAAGATCATCGGACAGTCGGTATCGGATGAGGCTAAGCAGGCGGCATCGATCGAGCGGTTCCTCGACGAGCTCGACGCATCCGACGCAGGCATCGGGGTCGGAAGGTAACGACGCGAAAGTGAGAAGCATGTACGCAGCGAGCCGCGAGGCCAGCACCCGGTCTCGGGAGGCGCTTCGGGGCGCTCTGACCGGAAGCGATAGTGCCGCGGCCACGACAGGGTCGGAACTATTCGCCGTTGTCGCCGTGCTGGACGACCAGCGTTCGCTGCGTGTGGCGCTCGCGGACGTGTCGGTGCCGGGTTCCGCTCGTGCGGAACTCTGCGAGCGGGTCTTCGGCGGCAAGGTCAGTGCTGCCACGCTGGCGGTGCTGACCACCGCGGTCGCGCAGGATTGGTCGCGCACCGCCGACTTGATCGACACCTTGATCCTGCTCGGCCAGGAGGCACTGCTGGAGTCGGCGGCCAATGGTGGCAGGCTGGAGGTGGTCGAGGACGAACTGTTTCGACTCGGCCGAATCATCAGCGACAATCCCGAGCTGGAGCAGGCACTGTCGGATCGGTCGAAGCCGGCTTCGGCCAAGCAGGAGCTGCTCACCGGACTGCTGGCGGGCAAGACGGAACCCGTCACCAGGACTTTGGCCGAGCAAGTGGTGACCAGGCAGCGTTCGGGTATCGGCGCGGCCTTCGACGAGCTGTCCGACTTGGCAGCGGCTCGCCGCGAGCAGATCGTCGCGCATGTGCGCGCCGCGATCGGGCTCACCCAGCAGCAGCGCGACCGGCTGGCCGCTTCGTTGCAGCGTATCTACGGCAAGCCCGTCACAGTGCATGTTCAGGTCGATCCGAATTTGCTGAGCGGAGTCGTCGTGCGCGTCGGTGACGACATCATCGACGGCAGCGCCATCGGCCGACTGGAGAAGCTGCGTCGGGCCCTGACCTGACGCGCCACCAACACCCCGACATTCCAGACCAGACAGCGAGAGCAGGAAGAACATGGCGGAGCTGACGATCTCCTCCGATGAGATCCGTAGCGCGATCGAGAGCTACACCCAGAGCTATACCCCCGAGACCTCCATCGAAGAAGTCGGCGTGGTCACCGACACCAGCGACGGCATCGCGCATGTCAGCGGCCTGCCCTCGGCGATGGCCAATGAGCTGCTCGAGTTCCAGGGCGGTGTGCTCGGTGTCGCGCTCAACCTCGAAGATCGTGAGATCGGTGCGGTCATCCTCGGCGAGTACGCCGAGATCGAGGAGGGCCAGCAGGTGCGCCGGACCGGCGACGTGCTCTCGGTTCCGGTCGGCGACAAATTCCTCGGCCGCGTCGTGAATCCGCTCGGTCAGCCGATCGACGGTCTCGGTGAGATCGAAGCCGAACAGCAGCGTGTGCTGGAGCTGCAGGCCGCGACTGTGCTGGAGCGTCAGCCGGTCGAGGAGCCGATGGCCACCGGCATCACCGCCATCGACGCGCTGACCGCGATCGGTCGTGGTCAGCGTCAGTTGATCATCGGCGACCGCAAGACCGGCAAGACCGCGGTTTGCATCGACGCGATTCTCAACCAGAAGGCCAACTGGGAGTCCGGCGACCCCACCAAGCAGATGCGCTGCATTTATGTCGCTATCGGCCAGAAGGGTTCCACCATCGCAGGCGTGAAAGCCGCGCTGGAGGAGCACGGCGCGATGGAGTACACCACCATCGTCGCGGCGCCCGCCTCGGACTCCGCCGGCTTCAAGTGGTTGGCGCCCTACACCGGTTCGGCTCTCGGCCAGCACTGGATGTACCAGGGCAAGCACGTGCTGATCGTATTCGACGACCTGACCAAGCAGGCCGAGGCATACCGTGCCATCTCGCTGCTGCTGCGTCGCCCGCCGGGCCGCGAGGCGTACCCGGGTGACGTCTTCTATCTGCACTCCCGTCTGCTGGAGCGCTGCGCGAAGCTGTCCGACGAAATGGGCGCGGGTTCGATGACCGGTCTGCCGATCATCGAGACCAAGGCCAACGACATCTCGGCATTCATTCCGACCAACGTCATCTCCATCACCGACGGCCAGGTCTTCCTGGAGTCCGATCTGTTCAACAAGGGTGTCCGCCCGGCGATCAACGTCGGTACCTCGGTTTCCCGCGTCGGTGGCGCTGCCCAGACCAAGGGCATGAAGAAGGTCGCCGGCTCGCTGCGTCTGGAAATGGCGCAGTACCGCGAGCTGGAGGCGTTCTCCGCCTTCGCCTCCGATCTCGACGCTGCGTCGTTGGCACAGCTAGAGCGCGGAGCCCGCTGGGTCGAGTTGCTCAAGCAGGATCAATACTCACCGGTGCCGGTCGAGGATCAGATCGTCTCGATCTACCTGGTCGACGGCGGTTACTACGACTCGGTTCCGGTTGTCGACATCCGTCGGTTCAACACCGAACTGATCGAGGACTTGCACCGCACCGCGGCCGACTCCTTCAAGGCCATCGAGGGCGGCAAGGTGCTCGACGGCGACGCGGCCGAGGCGATCAAGGCCGCTACCGATAAGTTCAAGCAGGGCTTCCTCGCTTCCGACGGCAGCCGTGTGGTGAACGAGCCCGCTGCCGGTGAGCTCGGCCATGAAGAGGTCGAATCGCTGTCGGTGACCCGCAAGCACGTCGAGAAGTGACGCGAGTAGGCAATGCGCTATTCGATCAGCAGCATGAGCGGCCGGAGCCGTGAGCGCTGCCAAACTACTGCCGCGAATGAAGGGAGTGTGAACCGCTGATGGCAAGCTTGCGTGAATTGCGCTCCCGCATTCGTGGTGTGAATTCGATCAAGAAGATCACCAAGGCCCAAGAGCTGATCGCGACCTCGCGAATCTCCAAAGCTCAGGCCAGGGTCGCGGCTGCGAAGCCGTACGCGGAGGAGATCACCAAGGTCCTCAGTGAGCTGGCGAGCGCGTCGAAGAACTTGTCGCATCCGCTGTTGACCGAGCGGCCCGACGCTCGCCGGGCGGCGGTGCTGGTGATCACCAGTGACAGCGGCATGTGTGGTGGCTACAACTCGAACGTGCTCAAGCGTGCTGAAGAGCTGATGACAACCTTGCGTGGCGAGGGGAAGGAGCCGGTGCTCTACGTCATGGGCAATAAGGGCCTGACGTATTACACCTTCCGTAATCGCCCCTTCGTGTCGGCTTGGACCGGGTTCTCACAGCAGCCGAAGTACACCGACGCCTCGACAGCCTGCCACCATCTGGTAGATGCCTTCATGGCCGGTTCCGATGGTGCGGTTCCGGCTCCGAATGGGACGGGCGACATCGCCGGTATCGACGAACTGCACATCGTCTACACCCGATTCGTATCGATGCTCACTCAGACGCCGGAGGTGCGCAGGCTCGCCCCCATCCAGGTGAGCTTCGTCGACGAGAGCTTCGACTTGGGTGAAGGCATCGTGTCGGATTCGCCGACCGCGGATGTCCACGCGCAGTACGAATTCGAGCCCGACGCCGATGTGCTGCTGGCGGCGCTGCTGCCGAAGTACGTCAATACGCGTATCTACGCGTCATTGCTCGAGGCAGCGGCATCCGAGTCAGCGGCTCGGCGCACCGCAATGAAGGCCGCCACCGACAACGCCAACGAACTGGCCAGTGTGCTCACGCGTCAGGCGAACTCGGTGCGTCAGGCTCACATCACGCAGGAAATCAGCGAAATCGTCGGCGGCGTGAACGCGCTGGCCGCGAGCTCGGACCGCGACTAAGCGCCCATAGACACGGAGAGAACCAACACCAATGACCGCAGCTGCCACTCGAGACAACACGAGCCGGACCGGCGCCGCAGGCCGCGTCGCCCGGGTCATCGGCCCCGTCGTGGACGTCGAATTCCCGCGCGGAGCCATCCCCGAACTGTTCAACGCCCTGCACGCCGAGATCACCTTGACTTCGGTGGCCAAGACGCTGACCCTCGAGGTCGCCCAGCACCTCGGCGATAACATCGTGCGCACTATCTCGATGCAGCCGACCGATGGCCTGGTCCGTGGTGCCACGGTCACCGACACAGGCAAGCCGATCTCGGTGCCGGTCGGTGATGTGGTAAAAGGCCACGTCTTCAATGCGCTGGGCGACTGCCTGGACACCCCAGGCCTCGGCCGAGAGGGCGAGCAGTGGGGCATCCACCGTAAGCCGCCGTCGTTCGACCAGCTAGAGGGTAAGACCGAGATTCTGGAGACCGGCATCAAGGTCATCGACTTGCTCACCCCGTACGTAAAGGGTGGCAAGATCGGTCTGTTCGGTGGTGCGGGCGTCGGCAAGACCGTGCTGATCCAGGAGATGATCACCCGTATCGCACGGGAGTTCTCCGGCACCTCAGTGTTCGCCGGAGTCGGCGAACGTACCCGTGAGGGAACCGACCTCCGGCTCGAGATGGAGGAGATGGGAGTTCTCCAGGACACCGCCCTGGTTTTCGGCCAGATGGACGAGCCGCCAGGCACCCGTATGCGCGTCGCTCTTTCAGCGCTGACCATGGCCGAGTACTTCCGCGACGTGCAGCACCAGGACGTGCTGTTGTTCATCGACAACATCTTCCGCTTCACCCAGGCCGGTTCCGAGGTGTCGACCCTGCTCGGCCGCATGCCTTCAGCTGTGGGTTACCAGCCGACCCTGGCTGACGAGATGGGTGAGCTGCAGGAGCGCATCACCTCGACCCGCGGCCGCTCCATCACGTCACTGCAGGCCATCTACGTGCCTGCCGACGACTACACCGACCCCGCTCCGGCGACCACCTTCGCCCACCTGGACGCGACGACCGAGCTTTCTCGCCCGATTTCGCAGAAGGGCATCTACCCAGCTGTCGACCCGCTGACCTCGACCTCTCGCATTCTGGAGGCCTCAATCGTCGGCGACCGGCACTTCGCGGTGGCCAACGAGGTGAAGCGGATCTTGCAGAAGTACAAGGAGCTGCAGGACATCATCGCCATTCTCGGTATGGACGAGCTCTCCGAAGAGGACAAGGTTCTCGTCGGTCGCGCCCGTCGGCTGGAGAAGTTCCTCGGCCAGAACTTCATCGTCGCTGAGAAGTTCACCGGCCAGCCGGGTTCGGTCGTGCCGCTGGAGCAGACCATCGATGATTTCGATCGGGTCTGCAAGGGTGAGTTCGATCACTTCCCGGAGCAGGCGTTCAACAGCTGTGGTGGTCTCGACGACGTCGAGGCGGCCGCGAAGAAGATCGCCGGAAAGTAGTCACCGATGGCGGAAATGTCAGTTGATCTCGTCGCGGTCGAGCGACTGCTCTGGTCAGGCCAGGCATCGTTCGTCAGTGCGCAGACCACCGAGGGTCAGATCGGCATCATGCCGGGACACGAGCCCCTGCTCGGCCAACTGGTCGAGGGCGGAACTGTCACCATCATGGATACCGAAGGGCGACGTATCGTCGCCGCGGTGCATGGTGGTTTTTTCTCAGTGACCTCGAACTCTGTGCGGGTACTAGCCGAACTGGCGGAATTCGCCGACGAGGTGGATGTCGAGGCGGCCCGCCGGGTGTTGGCCGACTCGGCCGCCAGCACAGAGCAACAGAAAGCGGCTCAGGCGAGGGTGCGCGCGGTCGAGCAGAACGCACACGCCTGACCAGCAACCTGTCAGCGAGCATATGGCTGTCGGCGGTGAAGATTCTCTTCGCCGCCGACAGCCAGCTTCATAGGTGAGTTGGATATGGCTGGTCCGTTTGTACACTCGGGACCATGATTGAATGACCGCACGCGGTGAGTGCGCCAGGCGCCTCGGGGCGGCAGCCTGTGCCATATACGGAGGGCCTGCGAACACCGCTAATCGAATGCCGTGTCGATGACATGGCGGCGGAGCGAAGGGATGAACGGCATTGCAGACCGGGATGGTTCTTCTGATCATTCTGGTGTTCATGCTCGTGTTTCTCGCGTTGGCCTCGATTTACCGCTTGATCATGTTGCGCCGCGGTGGAACTGCCGCGATTCTGCGCGTATTGCCTGCTCATGGTGGTCAGGGGTGGCGGCATGGGCTGATCCGCTATGACGAGGACCGGCTTGTTTTCTTCAAACTCACCAGCCTCAAACTAGGTCCGGACTCCACGATCAGGCGCAGGGGCATCGACATCGGCAACCGACGTGGTCCGCGCGGTGATGAATACGACATCATGACCGAAGATATCGCTGTGATCGCGGTGTCGAACCCGACCGGTGGCTTCGAGTTGGCATTGGATCGTGACTCGCTGACCGCGTTCCTCTCCTGGGTGGAATCCCGTCCTTCCGACCGAACCCGGCGGATGCCGGGGCTTTGACATCTAGGCTTGGCTCGTGAGCGTGCATTTAACGCGGATCTATACCAGGACCGGCGATGGGGGAACCACAGGACTGAGCGACTTCTCCCGAGTAGCGAAAATCGATCCGCGGCTGGTCGCCTATGCCGACTGCGACGAGACGAACGCGGCGATCGGCGTGTCGATTGCTCTCGGTCGACCGGAGGTGTCGATACTCACGGTGTTGCGACAGCTGCAGAACGATCTGTTCGACGCAGGCGCAGATCTCTCGACGCCTGTGGTGGCGGAGCCGAAATACCCACCGTTGCGCATCACCCAGACGTATATCGATCGACTCGAAACGTGGTGTGACGAGTTCAATGCCGAATTGCCCGCGCTGAACTCGTTCATACTACCCGGGGGCACGCCGCTGGCAGCTCTGCTGCACACCGCGCGCACTGTGGCCCGTCGTGCGGAACGTTCGGCATGGGCTGCGATCGCAGCATATCCGCACGACACGAGCACCTTGCCTGCCAAATACCTCAATCGCTTGTCGGATCTGCTGTTCATCCTGAGCCGAGTGGCCAATCCTGACGGGGATATCCTGTGGCAGCCCGGTGGAGATCAGCTGAATCCCTGATCGTGCTGCACCCACAAGTGCGTACCTGAGCGTTCACCGGGTATGTCGGCTACACGGCGGGCTGCCTATGGTCTGCGGAACGCCCACCTTGCGGCGCTTGCTGGAATGGCAGAGACGTGAGGCGGCACCACAGCCCGCCGCCGCAACTATCCTTGCACCAACAGTGCGCCGAATACGCGGAGAGGCGGCATGGAACGGTTTTTGGTTACCGGCGGTAATCGGCTCGTCGGCGAGGTTACGGTTGGGGGCGCCAAGAACAGCGTCCTCAAATTGATGGCCGCTGCCTTGCTGACCGAAGGCACCACCACGATCACGAACTGTCCGGACATCCTCGATGTACCGCTTATGGGCGATGTGCTGCGCGGCCTCGGCTGTGAGGTGATCATCGACAGTGGGGTGGTCACTATCACCACGCCTACGGAACCGAAGTACCACGCGGATTTCCCCGCTGTTACTCAATTCCGTGCGTCGGTGTGTGTCCTAGGTCCCCTGATGGCGAGATGCAAGCGCGCAGTTGTCGCACTGCCCGGCGGTGACGCGATCGGCTCCCGTCCACTCGATATGCACCAGGCTGGCCTGCGCCTACTCGGCGCGACCAGTGAGATCGAGCACGGCTGCGTAGTAGCCAGGGCCGATGATCTGCAGGGCGCCAGAATTCGCCTTGATTTCCCCTCGGTCGGCGCGACCGAGAACATCCTTATGGCGGCTGTACTCGCCGAAGGCGAGACAGTAATCGACAACGCCGCGCGTGAGCCCGACATCGTAGACCTCTGCAACATGCTCATCCAGATGGGCGCACGGATCAGTGGAGCGGGAACCTCAGTGCTCACCATTCAGGGCGTCGAACGGCTCTCGCCTACCACCCACAGCGTCATCGGAGATCGAATCGTGGCCGCGACTTGGGGGATCGCTGCCACGATGACGATGGGAGATGTGCGCGTCAGTGGCGTGAACCCTAAGCACCTGGCCTTGGTGCTGGATAAGTTGCGTTCCGCGGGTGCGCGAATTTCGTTTGAGCAGGACGGCTTTCGCGTGGTCCAGGCAGAGCGGCCGCGCGCAGTGAACTTCTCGACGTTGCCGTTCCCCGGATTTCCGACCGATCTGCAGCCGATGGCCATCGGTTTGGCCGCTATCTCCGACGGGACTTCGATGATTACCGAGAATATTTTCGAAGCACGTTTCCGCTTCGTAGAAGAGATGATCCGGCTCGGTGCGGACGCGCGTACCGATGGGCACCACGCAGTAGTGCGCGGGATTCCTAGGTTATCGAGCGCACCGGTGTGGTCGTCCGATATCAGGGCGGGTGCAGGCTTGGTGCTCGCCGGCTTGGTCGCAGACGGGACTACCGAGGTGCACGATGTCTTCCACATCGACCGTGGCTATCCGAACTTTGTCGAGCAGCTACGGGCGCTGGGCGGTGATGTCGCCAGGGTCGGTGTCGCGGAATGATCGCCGATTTGATTCCGAGCATCGACCGGTGGCGACGGTTGTGCCGGGCAGTTCTACGAAAATGCTTTCTGACCAGGAGATTTGACATCGCTCGCCGAGGCACGTAACTTATTTCAGGTCAGAGCGACACGGACACCGACCTGGGGCCG
>NZ_JBWSOR010000010.1:0-120598 GCF_056629435.1 Nocardia sp. TBRC8007
GCACGGGCAGATCGTGGTCGTCACCGACAACCTTTCCAGCCATGACAGCAGAAGTACCCGTGCATGGCTCACCGGCCACCGCAGAATCCGGCATGTGTTCATCCCCAAACGTGCCTGCCGGCTGAACATGCAGGAGGGTTGGTGGCGCCTGTTCCGTAAGATCGCCCTCGCTGGAGTGTCTTTCGCCGATCCCGACGAGATCACCTACGCCACCAGGATCGCTACCGTCCAGCTCAATACCCGCGCCCGTCCCTGGGTGTGGGGCCGCCCGCCACCCAAACCACGCACCCGACGCCGCCGGTTCATGTATACCCTTTGAGGAACGAAGCACTAGAGGGTGTCTTACGTGGGGAGTTTCTTGTAGCAGGTGAGCGCGGTGTCGAGTTGTAGAAATGCTGCGAAGAGACGGCCGTGGCGTTCGTAGCGGATCGCCAATCGCCGGTATCCGGTCAACCACGCGATCGTACGCTCGATCTTCCACCGATGGCGGCCCAACTTCGTGGGGTCTTCGGTCCCGCGACGGGCGATCCGGGGAACGATCCCGCGAGTACGCAGCCAGCGGTGGTGGATATCGTAGTCGTAGCCTTTGTCCGCACGCAGTTCGGCGGGTTTGCCGCGGCGTGGGCCACGGACCGAGCGGATCCGTGGGATCGCCTCGACCATCGGCCGCGGCATCACCGAGTCGTGAGTATTCGCGCCCGTGACGCCGGTGACCAGCGGGATTCCGTTCGCGTCGGACAGGACGTGGATCTTGGAGCCTTTCTTACCGCGGTCGACCGGGCTACGGCCGGTCAGTGATCCCCCTAATGAGATGTAGCGAGTCCACCCATACGGCAAACTCGCTGCCGGTAGCGGCGGGCGGGTGAGCACTTGTTTCCCCCGGGACATCGAGTCCTGAAAAGATCGTGCCCCCGCCGGTCGACTGGGAGGATGGATCGCTGATGGGATGTCGTGTCCGCCGACCTCGGCGTGAGTGCGGAATTATCACAGGTCAGAGCACCATTCTTCTCTTCGCCAACGGCACACTGCGGACTCCGCAGCCGGACGAAATCTCTGGGTTACAGCCTCCCGTCAGGGGTCGCGCCGGCGTCGCCGGATTCCGGACCTCGCGGTGATCGACCGGCCCGGTCGGTCGCGAGGTCCGGCAACCTCGGTCACGCCGGAACTTCCGCCGCCATGGCGGGGGTGTCGTCCGGCGCCACCGACAGACCCACCGAACCGGTGCCCTCGACGATCGCCTCGGCCGCCGCGGCGCCGGCCTGCTCCAAGGTGAACGACTGCCCGAGCTTCAACGACACCACATCCACGTCCAGGGTTCGGTTGATCAGCGAACGGAATTCGACGGCCATGAGCGAATCCAGACCCAACTCCGGTACCGACACGGTCAGATCGATGGATTCGGCGGGCACCCCTAGCACCGTCGCCATCAGCTCGGCAAGCATATTGGCGACCACATCCTTGCGGTTGGCCTCTTCAAGGGTGGCGAGCTCGGCCCGCAACCGGGCAGCGGCCGAATCCTGCTCCGCCGAGGCCGCGATAATGCCCTCGATCCGGCCGGTCAACGGTATCTGCGGTCCACCGGCGGTCACGACACGCTGCCAGTCGATCGGGAAGAGGTTGACCTTGCGGATGGGGATGCCGAGCCGTAGCGTTTCCTCCAGGGTCACCGGTGCGTCGTCCATGTCCATGGGGTCGAATCCGGAGTTGATCAGATAGCGGGTGAGGTTCTCATCGTCTGCCAACAGGCCGCCACCGGCCATAAGGCCCCAGCCGACTGCCAGCGCGGGGACGCCCTGCCGGGCGAGCATCTCGGTGTAGGAGTTGATCGCGAGGTTGCCCGCGGTGTAGGAGTATTGGCCGACACCGGCGAAGATGGCGCTGCCGGAGGATAACAGGACGAAATAGTCCAGTCGCACCCCGGCCGCGACGACACCATCCCACAACGCGCGCGCGCCGATGAGTTTGGGGCGCAGTACCTTGGCCAGGCCAGCGCGGTCCATCACCCCGACGCGTTTGTCGTCCAACACGCCCGCAGTGTGGAAGACGCCCTTCAACGGATGCTCAGGAGTGTGCGCGCGGGCAATCACCGCGGCGATCGCCTCCGCATCGGTCACATCGACCCGCTCGGTGACCACATCGATACCCTGATGCTCCCAGACGGCGAGTTGTTTGCGGGCCCCGTCAGTGGTGGCGCCACTACGCCCGAGCAAGGTCAGGTGGCGGGCGCCCTTGTTGACCAGCCAACGGCCGATGGCCATCCCCAATCCACCGAACCCACCGGTGATCAGGTACTGCGCCCCGGAATCGATGACGACATCCGGGAACCGCGGACGCACTAACGGCGCTTCCTCGTCCAACGTCAGCACGACCCGACCGATCCGCGTGGAGCGCGCGGCTTCTTCGAAGGCGTGCGCGACCTCGGCGGTACCGAACACGTGGTAGGGCAACGGCCGGTAGGTGCCGTCACTGATCCGGTCATACACTTCAGGGATCTTCTCGAAGATCTGCTTCAGCCGCAGTCCCATCGTCCGGTCGAGGTCGAACGAGAAATAAGCCACGTTCTTGTCGAAGTTCTGCAGCTCCAGTGTGCCACCGAAGTAGATGTCGGCTTTGCCGAGCTCGAGGATGCGGCCGAATTCGGCGACGGCGTTGAAGTTCTGGGTCAGGATCTCTCCGGGCGCGCTGCTGACCACCACGTCCGCGCCCCGACCGTCGGTGAATGCCAACACCTCGTCCACGAAATCCAACGACCGTGAGTTCACCACACGGTCGGCACCCTGCTCGAGCACATAGGCACGGCGTGCGTCGGTGCTCGCGGTACCGATCACCCGTGCACCGTGCCGTTTTGCGACCTGGATCGCCGCCGACCCCACCCCACCGGCCCCGCCGTGCACCAGCACCGTCTCCCCCGGCTCCACCCGAGCCAGATCCAACAGCGCGAACTCTGCGGCGGTGAATACGGTGCAACTGCTGACCTCACCGGGTTCGACGTCCTTTCCGACGAGGTAGGCCCGGTCCGCGCTGAGCGTATTGTACCGGCGGATCATGTCCGGCCAGAACGCATGCACCCGGTCGCCGACCTCGTATTCGGTGACACCGGGACCGAGGCGGACGACCGTGCCGGAACCCTCCATACCTGGTTCCAGGCCATAGTAGGTGTCGGCGAGTTCGCGCTCACCGAGCACGCCGATGACCTTCATCGCGTCCTTGTAGCCGAGGCCGATCGCGGCTATCTTCACCTCGATCTCGCCGGGGCCCGGCTCACGCCGGCCACATTGCCGCCACCCCAGCTGGGAGAAGGTCTTGGTCCGGGGCAGCTCCAACCGGAAGTTGGCTTCCGGGTCGGTCAACGGCGCGGCCTCATTGAGATGATCGAGATGATCCTGCAGCGTCCGCTTCACCACCGGCACCCACCGCGCCCCGCCATGCAAGAACACCTCGTCGGCATGATCGTAGGTTAAGGCGCCCGGAATCGTCAGCTCCACCCCGAGATCGGTATCGGCGACCGCGCCGTCGAGGTCGATCAACCGCCACCGCAACCAGGACTGCTCATTGAGCAATGCCCGCCGGCTACCGGCCAGCGCGGCGTGACTGGCGTCCGGTGCGGTGTCGGCTTCCGGGTGGGTGAAGGCGTTCTCGGTGATCAGCGAGGCATAGTAGCCGCTGTCACCGAGGCGATCCACCTCGCTCCCGTGCTCATGCTTCCAGGCGTCGAGGAATTCCTCGGCGGTCACCGCGATCCGGCGCAGCGTCCACAGATTGTCCACATCGTCGTAACCGGTGTCGGCGGAGCCGGTGTCGGCGACCACGACCACATGCAGCCGGTCGACACCGGCACGAGTGCGAGCCGACCGCAGCCGCCGGGTCAGTTCGGCTTCCAGATCCTCGCGACCAGGATCACCGACAATGAACAGTTCCGCCCCCGCCGAACCGGACGTGGTGACACGCAGGATCTGCTCGGCGACCGGATTCGGCGCGGTACCCAGCATCACGACCAGGGTGTACAAGTCCCCGACCGACGGCAGCGTGGCCGGATCGATGGGATCGCGCATCTCCCAGACTTCTTCGTAGAAGAAATCGATCATGCGCTGTATCGGCGCCGGACGCGGCGAGATGGACCCGAACTTCATCCCCATGATCCGCATGCAGACGTTGTGATCGGCGTCGAGCAAATCGATATCGGTGATCGGCTCACGGGACGACTCGCTGGATGAAACGAGTCGCGCCACCACCACGACCTCCTCCGGCAGCGGCGCCAGCAGACGCACCCCGCGCACCTCCACCGGGACCATGGCACCTTCGTCCCTGCTGTGCGCGCCCGCGAACAGCAGGGAGCTGACATGCAAGGCGGCATCGACGATCGCCGGGTGCGCCGCATACCCGTCCTCGAGGGCGATAGCGCCATCGAGCGTGGCCACCACCGTCGTATCCGAGACCCGGAGCGAGGTGGCGCGCTGGAACATCGGCCCGTAGTCGAGTCCGTGCGCGGCCATGGTGGCATAGAACTCGGCCGGGTCGACCGTGCTCATCGTGTCGGTGTGGGGGACATAGGCCTTGATCTGGTCGAAGACGCCCTCGACCAACCGGCCGGTGGCGTTGACCGTCCATGTCGTGCCGGTTGTGCTGCGGGAGCGGATGGTGAAGCGATGGGTCGACTCTTCCACGTCGAGCCGCATGATCGGTATCTCACCGTCCGCGACGACCAGCGGGGCCACCAAACGCACCTTCTCCATACCGGCCTGGGTGGACTCGGTGCGCTGCAAGGCGGCGCTCAGGGCCATATCCAGATATCCCGTCCCCGGCATCACCCGGGTGCCGTCGACCACATGATCGGCCAGCCACGGCAGCGCCGGAGTACTCAACTGCAGCTGCCAGCTGGTGGTGCTGTCGTCCGGGTCCGAGTCGCCTAGCAGGGTATACCTGCCGGGTGTACCGAACCGATGGGTCAGGTCGGCCGGATGCTCGGTGCGTAGGTGGGTGTTCTGCCACGGATAGACCGGCAGGTCGATATGCGGGGTCGGGGACGGCAACTCGGCGAACAACGCCTCGATATCCAACACCCCTGCGGCATACAAGCCTGCGATGACCTGCCGGATGCTGTCGGCGTCGTCCTGTTTGCGGTTGAGTGTCGCGACGGTGGTGCCGGTCTCCCCGGCACCACGCAGGATCTCACGGATATTGGCACCCAGCACCGGATGCGGGCCGACCTCCACGAACACCCGGCTACCCGCGCCGACGAGCTCACCCACCGCGTCGGAGAACCGCACACTCCGACGCACATTCGCACACCAATACTCACCATCCCAATCAGCCTCGGTGACCCGAGTGCCGGTAACGGTGGAATACAACGGCACCCGCGGCACCGCGGGCCGGATATCCGCCAACACACCACGGAACTCGTCGAGGATCGGGTCCATCAGATGACTGTGGTAGGGCACCTCCACCTGCAGACGCTTGACGAAGACCCCGTCCTCGACCAACGATTCGGCGATCTCGTCGAGACGGGCCACCTCCCCGGCCAAGGTCACCGCCGAAGGGCTGTTGACCGCGGCGATATCCACTCCGCCGTCACCGGCGACGAGATCACGCGCCTCCGCCAACGGCAACCCGACCGCGAGCATCCCTCCCGACCCGGCGGTAGTGGCCTGCAACCGCGCCCGGTGATACCCCACCAACAACGCATCCCGCAACGACAGCACCCCCGACACATACGCCGCGGCCACCTCACCCACACTGTGCCCGACCACCGCCGCTGGCCGGATACTCAACTCCCGCAATACCGCACACAACCCCACCTGCACCAGGAAATTACCTGCCTGCGCGACCACCGTACTGGTCACCCGCGACCGCTCCTCCGGCCGCAACAACTCCTCCACGATCGACCAACCGGCGATCTTCTGGAACTCCGCATCGATCAGGGCCGCCTCTTCGGCGAAAACGCCACCGGCCTGCAACAACCCATGTCCCATCGCCCACCACTGCGGACCCATCCCGGTGAACACGAACACCGGCTCGGGAACCTTACTCGTTATCGCCCGGCTCACTCGTCCGGTGCCCTCGGCGAATTCGACCAAGCCCTCGATCAGCTCAGCGTCGTCGGCGAAGGGAATCCCGGCCCGGAACGGATGATGACTACGCCGCGTCCACGCCGTCTCGGCCAACCAGCCCTCATCCGCGCCAACCGCGATCCGCTCGATGAAACCCCGCGCCAAGTCCCGCACCGCCTGCTCGCTGCGCGCCGAGAGCGGTAACACCCCATAGTGTTTCGGCTCCCGCTGTTTCGGTTTCTGTTGTTTCGGTTTTCTGCTCGCGCCGTTACCGCTGGTGCGGGCGGGCGGGCGGTATTCCTGCAGGATGGCGTGCGCGTTCGTGCCGCCGTAACCGAAACCATTGACCGCGATGGTGACCCGATCGACCTCCGGACCGACCTCCTCGGTCTCCAACTGCAACCGGACATTCAATTCCTCGAACGGAATATCCGGATTCGGGGTATCCATCCACCCCTGCGGCGGAATGGTCCGCTTGGACACCGCCAACGCAGACTTGATCACACTCGCGACCCCCGACGCGGCCTCGGTATGCCCCAACTGCGGCTTCACCGACCCCACCCCCAACGGCACAGCACGCCCTTCGACCGCACCATAAGCACGACCGATAGCCCGCAACTCCAACGGATCCCCCACCGGAGTCCCCGTCCCATGCGCCTCCACATACGTCACCTCATGCGGCGCGATCCCCGCCTGCCTGGCGACCTTCTTGGCCAACGCCTCCTGCATATCAGCGTTCGGCACCGTGATCGCGGTCGTACGCCCATCCTGATTCGACCCCGTCGCCTTGATCACCGCATAGATCCGATCCCCATCCCGCTGCGCGGCCGCCAGCTTCTTCAACACCACCATCCCCACACCCTCACCACGCCCATATCCATCAGCAGCCGCGTCGAACGCCTTACTGCGCCCATCGGCGGCGAGGAAACCCCCCTTACACATCGAAATAAACTGTCCCGGCTGCGTCAACACGTTCACCCCACCGGCCACGGCCATCTCGCAATCCCCGCTGTCGATACCCTGACACGCCAGATGCAACGCGACCAGCGACGACGAACACGCGGTATCCACCGTGATCGCCGGCCCCACCAGATTCAGCGCGTACGCCAGCCGATTGGAAATCATCGTGAACGACGTGCTACTCGCCGCGTGCATATCCACAAACGGCAGTGTCAGAGGTGAGGACAGCTCAGCCAGCTGATCCAGGGTGAACGACCCCATGTACACCCCCAGGGAAGTCCCCGCGATCCGCCCGGCGATCCCGGCGTCGTCAAACGCCTCCCACGCTACTTCGAGTACCTGTCGCTGTGCGGGGTCCATCGACGCCGCCTCACGCGGCGAGATACCGAAGAAGTCCGGATCGAACGCCCACGGATCACTGGTCATGAACGCCGCCCGCTTGGTATACGCCCGAGCGGGTGTGCGTTTATCCGGATCGTAGAAACGCTGCCAAACCCACCGCTCGGGCGGGACATCACACACCCCGTCCCGTCTGCTGACAAGCAGATCCCAGAACGTTTCCGGGGATTCGATGCCACCGGCATAACGGCAGCCGATACCGACAATCGCAATATCAGACACAGTCGACTCCTGGGTTGGCCGAAAACACTTTGCCCGCATACCAGGCCCGGCGACAGTGACGGATCACCAAAAACGGACATTCCTCCAAAGAAAAGAGATGCTCCAGGATTATTTTTCACCCACCTGAAGCGTCCAATTAGTAACCTACCACCGAATGTGAATATCACAATATATCTTTATAGAGCCTTTTCACCTTTATTGAGCCTTTTCACCTTTGTCGTGCGGCCTGAATTTTATGGCCTTGGCGAGGCGGCCGGCCTTGTACGGGCAGCCTCGCCAGTACACGCCGGCTCTTCAGCTGCGCGATCGCGTGTTCACCCCGGCCGCGTAAGCGCGCGTGAGCGCGGTTGGCGGCCTTCTGGGAGGCTGGTTTGTTCTTACCCTTGTAGGGGTCAGCAAGGCTGTCGCGCCTTGATATCCCTTGTTGCCCAGTGTGTTCCAGTCACCGAGTTCGAGTTCGGCGAGGATCTGCCAGTTCCAGGCGGCTTTTAGGTCGTGCACGCTGCCGGGCAGGCTGTCCGATACCCACACGATATCTCCGTCGGGAGTGGAGAGGATCTGCACGTTCATGCCGTGGCGGCGGTGCGTGCCGGAGTAGAAGGGACGGTCGGCGGCGACCCGATCGATCGGGATCAGGGTGCCGTCCCCGATCAGGTAGGCGTGGCCGTCGGACTTCGCTCGCCGTAACGCTACCCGCAGGCTCGGTGCGCGGTCGGCGAGCAGGCCCACGGTTTCCTCGACATAGCGCCAGGCAGTGGTCGTGGAGATGTCGAACCCGGCCCCCAGATCGGCATATGTCTCCGCTTTTCGCAGCTGAGCCAGCACGAGCAGTGCTTGCCGCCCCGGATTCAGGATCCGCCATACCGACCCGATCGCGCGACGGTGACGGCGGATCACACCAGCCACCCAGGTCAGGGTCGAACGTGACAACGGCAGCGCGGAACGGTAGAAAAGCATCGAAGCCTCTGGTGGAACGGTCGTTTTGGTCGACAGCTGATCTACCAGGGGCTTCGCTGTCTGTCACATCGGCACCGCTGCGGCACAACACATCCCGCGGGCGATCCACGTAGAGGATGAAAAGGGCTCATTGTCACCGAGAAATCTCCAAAGAATTTTTGTGGAGTATTTCGAAGACTTTTTCGGCTCTTCCGAGTTAGTACTGCAACGACACTCATGTGAGTCGGTTCTGGTAGACCTGTCGTGTGGTGTTGGATCATGCTGTGGCCGAGTTGGATTCGTTGATGGTCGGGATCGGGGGCCGGTTCACGCGGTCGGAGCTGCGGGCTCGGGCGCGGGAGTATGTGTCGGGGTTGGAGCGGAAGAATGGGTGGACGCTGGCCGAGTATGCTGGTGAGACGGGGCCGCAGGGGATGCAGCGGTGCTGCGGCGGGCGGACTGGGACGTCGATCCGGACCCGGCTGGTGGATCTGGCGTTCACCACCGGATCGCGCTGGCATATCGAAGAAGCGTTCCAACAGGCCAAAGGCGAAGCCGGGCTCGACCACTACCAGGTCCGCGGCTACCGGGCCTGGTCACAATGGCGCCGCCACCGACAATACCAGGCCCGACTATCGTACTACCGGCGACGAGGACACCCACTCACCTGAGTGTCGTTGCAGTATTAAAAGCGTATCTAAAGCGAATTTAGGGGAATGTCAAAGAAATCTGACGAGGTGATCTCAAGCACTCCGAAGCCTGGATTTCTTGCGAAAATCTTGCGAAAATACTGGCACACAACGCGCAAATCACCGCATCTCGCTAGGGTCACACCAGCCGTCAGCGAAGCAAAAGCGATTCCATGTGGATGCACAGCTGAGCCGACCGGAACCGAAGTGCCAGAGAGGAAACTGTGCAGCGATCAAACCCAGTCCAGGCCGACAAGGCAGGCACCACCATCTACAACCCGGTCACCCTGGCTGTCTACGATGCCTTCGTTCTTGGGTTCAGCAACCACCTGGCATGGCGCTGTCCCACCTCGAAACTGCTCGATCTCTACAACCGCAACGTGACCGCAGACCACCTCGACATCGGCCCCGGCAGCGGGTGGTACCTCGCCAACGCCGCCTTACCGGCGAACTGTGGCGTCACCCTGTTTGATCTGAATGTCAACTCGCTCGCGACGACCACTCGCCGCCTGCGGGGCCGCGACGGTGTGACAGTCGCGTCGCACTTAGGCAGCATCCTGCAGCCACTCCCAGTGGCGCACCCGGTCCGCTCGGTTGCAGCCAACTTCGTCATGCACTGTGTCCCGGGCACCTGGAGGGAGAAAGGAATTGCCTTCCGTCACATCGCCGACGTCATGCATGACGACGGTGTGTTCTTCGGCTCGACGATCCTCGGCCGCGGTGTAGCAGTGAATTTACTGGGGAGAACCATCAGTGCCGTGTACAATGGCCACCTTCGGATCTTCCATAACACGCAGGACGATCTTGACGGCTTGGAGACAGCGCTGAGAGCAGCATATTCCGACGTGGAGTTGACTGACATCGGCGCCGTCGCCACATGGGAAGCACGTCGCCCGAAGCGTGCCGTCGCCGAAGGCTAGCGAGCCGTGCGCGAGTGGAAGGCGCTGCCGCACAACAGTGCTTTCTGCCGGTCATGCTTCACTGTGTGGCCGTGGCTCGCCGTGAGCTACGGCCACACAGTGTCGTTGACACACGCGCAGGTTCGCTTTAGTGCTTCGTTCCTCAAAGGGTATACATGAACCGGCGGCGTCGGGTGCGTGGTTTGGGTGGCGGGCGGCCCCACACCCAGGGACGGGCGCGGGTATTGAGCTGGACGGTAGCGATCCTGGTGGCGTAGGTGATCTCATCGGGATCGGCGAAAGACACTCCAGCGAGGGCGATCTTACGGAACAGACGCCACCAACCCTCCTGCATGTTCAGCCAGCAGGCACGTTTGGGGATGAACACATGCCGGTTTCTGCGGTGGCCGGTGAGCCATGCACGGGTGCTTTTGCTGTCGTGGCTGGAGAGGTTGTCGGTGACGACGATGATCTGTCCGTGCGGATTGTCGTCCTCGATCAGCTGCAGAAACTGTTGATAGCCAACACTATTGCGTGACGGCGCGGTCATGGTGACCGCATGGCCGTCACGCACGCGCAGCCCACCGTAGACCCAGGTCTTCTCCGGACCGCGCGAGTAGTCCAACTCGGCGGTGATCCGATGCCCGTCGGGTGACCAGCCCGGCGCCGGCGGAAAGGAACGAGGGATCACCGGACCGAGTTCCTCAGCGCAGATCACGGGGGAGTCTTCCGGTGGGGCGGTGTAGAGTTCCACGACTGCAGCCCTTGTGGGGCGAACTCCGCATCGGTGCTGCGTGCCCAGCTACGGGTACGACGCCACCGAACCCCCTCCGCACGCAGGATCCGCCGAACCTGGCTACGCGCGATCTCGATCCCCTGCGCGCGAGCCGCACCGGTGAGCGTGTCCAAGGTCCATTCACCGGGCCCGTTCTCGGTCTCGGCCACCAACTCCCCGTCCGGGCGACGCACCGGTTTCCCCGCGGGCACCGACCGGGCCAACGCGATGACCTGCCCACGCTCGGTACAGCGATCACATTGGCCGAACTACACCAAGGCGTCGCGATGGCGAAGGACAACGCCACCCGAGCCGAGCAACTCGGCGCCGCCATTGTGGATTTCGAGCCGCTGCCGTTCGATGAACAAGCTGCCACACGCTACGGTACCCTGGTCGCGCTCACCTCGGCCGCGAAGCGCGACTGCGCCGGATGGACTCGCGCGTAGTGACATTGCCTCAGCTCACCTTCCGCGCCCGGCGCGCACCAGGCGCGGTCATCTAGCCGACCCGCTGGAAGGTTTGACGTCCTCCTTGGCCTGAAGGACCAAGGATTCCTACCAGCGTCCACACGGGACGCTCTCGGTGGGTTCCTGTTCCATAGGGGCCTGCTCTCCACTAGACGGAGAGGCTGACAGCCCCTCCACAGGCGTTTAACCTCTCGGCCTGCCCGGCCGCGAGGATATTGACCGCCGCATTCAGATCACGGTCATGCGTTGCACCGCAGGCACATGTCCAGGTCCGCACAGACAACGGTTTCGGGTCCCCGAATGAATCGAGCGGACCACACCCGGCCTGCGCCGAGCAGCGCTTCGAGTTCATAACGGCTGTGACGACGCTGCCGGTGTGCGGGCTCCCCGTTGTTCATCACTCGGTAGGGGCGAACGATCGCCGCCGCAAGTGCCTCGAATTCCTATTGTCCCAACTGGCGTACATGGACTGCACCGCAATGGCTCTGAAATCGCACGGCAGTGCCGACGCCTGCGACTATGACATAGTCCAGAAATTCCGCGCCCAGCGCGTTCTCGCCGGTCTGTGGATCGGGCACCGGACCGGCCGCGTGGTAAGCGTGATCAACGGTCAAGGAAAGGATCGCGCCGCGCGCCGCAATTCGTCGCTGACGCGAGCGAACAACGGATGAGCGCGACTGCCGCGACGGTAGGCGATCCGGGTGCGTCTACCGATCGGGAGGGGCGTGAGCACTACCCCTGCCGGGACGTCGATCGCCCCGAGTTGCGGAACCAACGCCACGCCCGCTCCTGCCGCGACGAGTCGCAGGACCGTCGCGAAGTCATCGATCCGGTGGGCTATCCGTGGTTCGAATCCCTGGGACTGGCAAGTGCGCACGGTCATGGCGTGGCAGAGAGTGCCTGGGTTGCCGACTATCCAGGGACTCGCGTGGTGATGGCGGATCACCGCGTCGTTGGGCACTTCCCGCGCCACGGCAGCGGCCAGGTACACGACCTCATCGAGTAGCGGGTCGAGCTCGATGCCCGAGCCCATGACAGAGGGGACGTTGTCGTATTCGTGAACCAGCGCGACATCGAGCCTGCCGCCGCGGAGGAGATCCGGCACATCCGCGGGGTCGACCTCGGTCACCGTCAACTCCAAATCCTTTTCGATACGGCCGATTTCCGATAGCGCGGGTAGCACAATCGTCCGGAAAGCGGTGGGGAAAGCCCCCAAGCGCACCGATCCCGACAGGCCTGTCGCACTCGCGACGAGCGCGGCTTCGGCTCGTTCCAGATCGGCCAGAACCACCTCGGCATGCTCGACGAGCACAGCCCCGGCGGGCGTGAGATTCACCCGACGTCCCGTGCGTGTCAAGAGGGGGCGACCAGCCTCGCGTTCCAGCGCCGCGATTTGTTGCGACACCGCCGAGGGCGTATACGAGAACGCTTCCGCGACCGCCGCGATAGTGCCTCGATGAGCCAGTTCGCGAAGAAGTCTGAGCTTGCGTATGTCGAGCATCAGCTCAGCTTATGAAAGACGATAAAGATAGTAACTGGATCTTGTTTATGTCGCCGGTGAGACTAGGCGTATGACCTTCCACCCGTCCGGAATATTCGTCCCGCTCGTCACGCCCTTCGCCGACAGTGGCGAACTGGCGACCACCGACCTGGAACGTCTCGCCCACACTGTGCTCGAGGAGGGAGCGGCCGGGATCGTCGCGTTGGGAACCACCGCTGAATCATCCGCACTGAGCCCGCGGGAACGTCGAGAGGTCATGCGGATCTGCGGCAAGGTGTGCCGTGAGCACGATGCTCCTTTGCTCGTCGGGGCGGGCTCCAACGACACCGCGAGCACAGTGCGCGCCGTCCAGGAGCTGAACGAGGAAACCGATGCCGCAGGTGCGTTGGTGGTGGTCCCGTACTACACACGACCGTCCGAGGCAGGGATCGTGGCGCACTTCGAGTACGTCGCAGCACGCAGTCCGCTCCCGCTGGTTCTGTACAACGTTCCATATCGCACCGGTCGCCAGTTGGGTTGGGAATCCATCGTGCGTCTGGCGGAGCATCCTCGGATCGTCGGCATCAAGCAGGCGGTCGGCGCGGTGGACACCGACACCGCGCGACTGCTCGCCGAATCCGCGAATTCGTTCTCGGTTCTCGCGGGAGAGGACACGCTGGTCTCACCGCTGCTGGCAATGGGCGCGGCGGGAGCGATCCTGGCGACCGCGAACGTCTGCACCCGCGAGTTCGTCGAATTGTTCCAGTTGTGGCACAGCGGAGAAACCGCGCGGGCACGGGTGCTGGGGAACCGGCTCGTCGAACCCGCGAGCGCGCTCATGTCCGAGCCCAATCCCACGATGATCAAGGCTGTTCTCCATGCCCAGGGCCGGATATCGACTGCCAATGTCCGGTTGCCATTGCTGCCCGCCGCCGCGCCAGTGGCGATTCGGGTCGATTCCCCTGCTTCAGCCGCACCCTTACGGTGACCCGGCCACTCCGGCATCGAAACCTCTTACAGTGCACCCCAACAGCTCGTTCTGCCCCATGCCGTCCGCCTGACCGATCGGTGGAGATAGCCGGACACCGTCACCTCAACCCGCATCCAGCGGCTGCCGCACGTGTGCGGGGCAGGGCAGCCGGAATGCGAGCGCCGGCGGTTAGGGTTTCTGCGTGGAAGACGATGAACGCATGGTCTGGCAGCTGACGGTGGGGCTAGGACTGCCCGATGCGACCGGGCCCGGCTCCCTTGCCTACGAGGGGATCCATCCGATCGCACTGACGCTGGAGGAAAGCGCTCATCGAATCCGTGGGGTGAACCGCATCCCATGTTTCACCTGGTTCGGACCGGTCTCCGAGTTCGATGAATTCGTGCGTCGGGCGCGGGGGATGCCTACGACCCGGCAGAAGTACCGGTCGAATGCTGCCTCGATGTCTATATAACCGATAGCGAGCTGGACGAGCTGGTACAGGCGGTCTTGGCCGATCTCGGCATCAGCGAGGACGGATACTGCGCGAGCAGCGGGCCGGAAGATAACTCTCGGTCTACGGCATATCTCGCTGGAGTCACAGGACAACAGCTTCTACCAGCACCTTGTCGACCAGTAACAGTACATGCACCGGACCGATACCGACTGAGTACAGTCCCGCTCCGCGGGCTCATCGAGTCGGCGGCAGTTGACGTCCTCCTTCTCCCGAGGACGAGAGATTCCGGCCCACACAGGCTGCTCGCACGGGGCTACGCCGTGCTTCCAGCGAGTTCCCGTACAGGCGGCGACCGCCTCCGTCCCATGCAAGGCGTAAGCAATACGTCGACCAGTTCGGAGTATTGCTGTTAGCAAATGTAGTATTTGTGCTACAAATTAATAGAGACCAAGTACAGGAGGGCTTATGGACTCGAGTGGCAGGGTGGTTCTCGACGTCGATGCCGTACAGATGCGGTATGGCACCATCGATGTCCTGTACGACATGACATTTCAAGCGTTGCGCGGGGAGGTACTGGTTATGCTCGGCCCCAACGGGGCTGGTAAGACCACGACACTGGAGATACTGGAGGGGTTTCGCAAGCGTTCATCGGGTCGAGTCACCGTCCTCGGGGCTGACCCCGAACACGGTGACGAACGCTGGCGCGCACGAATCGGGGTCGTTCTACAGTCCTGGCGTGATCACGCCAAATGGCGGGTGCGGGAACTACTCGAGCATATGGGCGCGCTGTACCGCCCCTACTGCACCGACGGTGCCAGGAAGCCATGGGACAGCGATGAACTCATCGAGCTGGTGGGGCTGACCGGCCACGCGAACGCCAAGATCACCACCCTGTCGGGAGGCCAGCGCCGCAGACTGGACGTGGCCATCGGCATTATCGGCCGCCCGGAATTGCTGTTCATGGACGAACCCACCGCGGGTTTCGATCCCGCCGCACGCCGCGATTTCCACGATCTCATCCACCGTCTGGCCGATCTGGAGGACACGACTGTGTTGCTGACGACCCATGATTTGGACGAAGCGGAGAAGATCGCCGATCGGATCCTGATCCTGGCGGGCGGGCGCATCATCGCCGACGGTTCGGCGACGGAGTTGTCCCGCACCGTCACCGGAGAAGCCGAAGTGCGCTGGACCCTCGATGATCAACGTTTCATACACACCACCGCCGAATCGACGAAGTTCGTCCACGACCTGTTCGAACAGCACGGTGCGGGCATCGACGAGTTGGAGGTGCGCCGCGCCTCACTGGAAGAGGTCTATATGAGACTGGTGCAGCGCTACGAATCCGGCGAGATCGAGACCCCGGTCCACACTCTTACGGAGATCGCCCGATGAATCCCACCCGCACCGCCATCCGGGTCGGCATGGCCCGCGGATGGATCGAGCTCCGCCAGCTGTTCGCTACCGGTTTCGACCTGATCGGACAGTTCCTCACCCCCGCTATCGCACTCGGGGTGCTCTATCTGCTGCGCGACCGCGACTACGCGGGCAGCGACCTCTCGGTCGCCGAACTAGCACTACCCGGCCTGCTCGGCAGCATCGTCGCGTTCAACGGACTGTACGGGATCGTCTACGCGCTGGTGCTCGATCGCGAGGACGGCACCCTGCTGCGCGCCAAAGCCGCACCCAACGGCATGGTCAGCTACTTCATCGGCAAGATCATCACCGTGGCGGGATCGGTGTGCGTGCAGGTGGTCGTAGTGCTGGCAGTAGGCATGATGATCATCGGCGGGTCCTCCTTCGACGGGGCGGGCGCGTGGGCGAACTTCGCCTGGATCGTGCTACTCGGCCTGCTCGCCACCCTGCCGATCGGCGCGATCCTGGGCAGCATCCTCGACAATCCACGCGATACCTTCCTGCTGACCATGCCGCTGATGGGACTGGTCGCCATCTCCGGTATCTTCTACCCGATCACCGCCCTGCCCGGTTGGCTCCAAGGCCTGGCCCAAGCGTTCCCGACCTACTGGGCCGGGATCGGCATGCGCTCGGCGCTGCTGCCCGACGAGGCGGTCACCGTCGAAATCGACCAGTCCTGGCGACACCTCGAAACTGCTGCCGTACTGGGCATATGGGCCGTGGTGGGCCTGCTGATCGCGCCGATGGTGTTGCGGCGCATGGCCCGCCACGAATCAGGATCGAGCATGCAAACACGAAGGGACAAGGCGATGCAACGTGCCTTCTGAGGTCATCTACAACCGCATCGCGATGCTGCGCGCCGAGCGCGGCATCTCGCGGCGCGAGCTGGCCGGAGCACTCGGCGTCCACTACCAGACAGTGGGCTACCTCGAACGCGGCGAATACAGCCCCAGCCTGCACTTGGCGCTGCGCATCGCCGCCTACTTCGAAGTCGCGGTGGAAGTGGTGTTCGCCACCGAACCCTTCCCCCGGTTGGGATCGAACACCGATACCGCGTGAATCGTCGCCCTGCGGCACACCCGCATGACGGCAACACCACCGATCCACTGTCATGTTGTGGCCGGGCGGCGAATGACTTCGCTCCGGCTACCTCGGTGGGATCCATTCGGGGTACTGCGGCTCTACCGGACGGCGGAGTTCGTTCAGGTTGGCCGGGGCTTCGAAATTTCTCGCGCCTTCCTGGTACTGGTCCGGAGGTTCGCTTTCGGTGACGACCAGTCCGGGGATCTGTTCCTTGTACCAGTCGACACAGCTCTCAGGTATTTGTTCCATCTGCCAGATGGTGGTGATCTTCCAATTGTCGAAGACATTCCAGGAAGGTGTGCGACCATCTGGGTAGTCGATCGATTCCCGCGATGGATCAGTAGCCCCCGGAACACCCAGGGAATCGCCACTTCGATGCAGTACGATATACATGGTCGATAATCCGAACTTAGAATTCTCGCCAGCAATCGCTTTTGATGCAGGGACTCCCAAGTAACAGACAGCAGCACTAACAGTTTCGCCTTCATATTCGTACTCGACGATATGATTATATGCCGTCATGTCGGCCTTTACCGGCGCATGATATCCGGGTGCGCGGCGGTAGTCATTGCCATTCTTGTACCGGGTATCGACTCTCCCATGGCCTCTGTCATCCAAGAGATCGTCACCGTATCCCGGATAGTAGAGCGGAGCCGCACCGAGGTAGCGGGCCAATCTCCCTGCCTCACCCACCGCTCGGATCAGCTCGGCACCGCGGTCCGACAGATCGACGCCCGGTTCTGCGGTCCACACATTTGTCCACGGTATATCTGGGAGGACGTCCGAATATTCGTCTTCTCCTGAAGCTGCATGACGATGAGGAAGAGAATTCTCCGGGGCATGATTTCCATCGGCGAAGTATACGGCCGCAGCCAAGACGATAACGACTGTACCGATCGCAGCCACTTTCCCATGACCGCTGGTCAGAAAGGACAGGACAGTTGATTGCCACCCCTGGGCGGATTCATTGCCGTTCATCGGCTTCCAACATTGTTGACATAAGGGCTGATCACTCTATTGTAGCTATTTTCGAAAGCTGTTTCGTCACCCTTCCGGCCGAGTGAGCTGAACATTCCATCGAGTTGCGAATTGAGTTCCGAGTAGTTTGAGTCGGCTTGAATACTTTGCCAGGACCTGAGTTCATCCCCCTCGAATAGCGATGTGTAGATCGCCCGCTCCTCCAGCGGGATATCCATGCTCTCCAAGATCATGTGGTTGAGCAGGGAGATGTCCGGCCGCACAATATCGGGCGCCTTGCCCGGCTCGGGCTCCAGCCCCTGGAACCAGGGTTTCCAGCCGTCAGCTGCGCCGGTATACGCGCCTGCCACAAAGTCCCCGGTAGGGCCTGGGCCCGCAGTCGCTCCGAGCGATATGTAAGCTCGAACGGTCTCGTAGAGATAGCCGCGCCGATCATATTCTGCCTTGGCGTCCAGATAGTCCCCTTCGGCCTCCGCGGTGGCGTTCATCAGCCGGCTATTGTCCACCAGAGCACGCAGCCGTCCGGCAGTGTCCAAGTGGCTGCGCCCATCGGATGCGCCGGGATCGGCGGCGTAGGCGCGCAGCTCTCCCTCCATCGCTGCCACCGCGCGCTTGTGTAATTCGCTCACCCGCCCCTCCGTGCCTTCGGCGGCACTCGTGGACAGCGAGGATTCCACCCCACCCAAGAGGCCGAAGACGTTCATCGATCCCTGATAGGACTCGTCGCCATTCGGGTCGATCCAGCTGCGGAATTTTCCATCGACCTGTTCACGCGGGGCGAAGGTCAGCGGGAGGTCCGGTTGGTTATCTCCGGCCATCGCGGCGGCATAGGGGGCCATATTGGCGTCGAGTGTTTCGACCAACCGCGGGTTCAGTGCGAAGACCGTGTGGTCGGGCGCTCCGAGTGCGGTGAGTTCGCTCCAGCGGGTTTCGGGGCTTTCCGCTCCTTCGCCTGCGATATAGGCGCCCATCGCGCCCAGGATCTCGCCGGTGCGTTCGGCTCTGGCGACATCGTCCGGATCGTTCCGGTCCTCGATGGTGGCGTCGGCCGGGTCGAAGGAGAATAGACTGCCCGCGGCTTCGCCGTCGTCGGTCCAGTTGTGGGTGAGGATGTTTCCGAGGGTCTCCTCGCTGTTGTCCCCGGTGACGAGTTCCTGGACGGCGTTCTTGTCGGCGCCCGCGGCGAGGAACAGATCTTCGGCGATCCTCGGTCCGGTCTGAGTCCAGATGTTCGGGTCCCCGGTTCCGCCATCGATGGTCAGCGCGGTGCCGCCGACCATTCCATGGGAGTCGTCCTTGTAGTCCTCGTACGCGTTGACGTATTCGGCTCCGACATCCAGCATGGCGCGGTCGATATCGCTGCCGAGTTGATATTCGGGATCGGCGTGCTTCATCACATTGGCGATGGCCTGGTTGTCGGCGACCCCATTGAGCTTCACCTCCTTGTTGAGGAAGTACTTCGAGTCCTTCGACGCCAGATCGGGCCGGGTGAGGGACTGCTGGATGGACTCGGGAAGCTGTTTCATCCCCCCACGCCCATTGTGTGGAAGGTCCTTGTCGTTGTTCGCGACGGGACCAGCGGCGACCGCCGGGGTCGAGATGATGTTCATCGAGTTCGCCAGTGCCCGCTGACTCTCGGGCGGCAATTTGCCGACTATCTGCTCGATCTCCTTGGGGCTCTTGCCATCCAGCGCGTTACTCACCTGGGTGAGGTACTCCATCTGGGATGCCGGAATCGTAGTGGTGTCGCCACGCTCCAGAGCCTCCCGTTGTTCCGGAGTGAGCTGAGCGGCCTCGATAAGCCGCTGGGTCTGTTCCGGGGCCATAGTCGCCGGGTTGGTGACCAGGGCTTCCGCATCGGTGCGACCCTGCTCGGCGCCGAGGGCCGCGGCCGAGACGAACGCGGCCCGCAAATCGTTCTGGGCCGCACCGAGAGCGTCTCGTACCGCGATATCCGCTCGCAAGGCTTCCTGGACCGCGTGATTCAGCGCCGATTGCAGATCGGCCAGAGCTTGTCGCTCGGCCGGTGACGCGGCGTGGTCGGGATGCGTCAAGCCGAGCGTGCTGTCGTTGATCAGATAGCAACGGCCGATAGCTTCGGCGAGGGCGCCCCGCGCCCGCAGCAGTGGCGCGTGGATTTCGTCGTAACCGGCTTTCGCCCGGTCTGCCACCTGCTCGATCCGGTCGGCCAGTTCCCGCATGGTGCGCTGGTCGGCGCGCGCTCGATCCTGCGCGGCCTCGGCGCACGCGCCCTCCCAATACGCGTCGCCCACCTGAGTGACGGCATGGACGTACGCGTCGAAGATCCGCTCGAGATCACCGGCGAAACCGATCCAGCTGTTGCCGAGCTCGAGCAGCATGGCCGGGTTCGCGGTCTCCACCCACTGTCGAAGATTCATCTCGCCGAAGCCCCTACACGGTCCAGTCGCCGGTGGCCTGCCGGTACACGGCCCGGATCTCACCGGCGCGCGCGTCGTCGAGATCCTTGTAGTGGCGGGCGACATTGGCCATCACATCCCCCGTTTCGCCGAGCCGTTCGGCGATGGTGGGGAGCAGCGTCTTCAGCAGCGATTCCGTGGTGAGATGTTCGGCAGCCCGCACCGCCAACAGCGGACTGGCTACCGCCGGGCCGAAGGGGCGCTGTGGGTGCAGGGCCGACGCCTCGTCGGCCAATGCGTGCAAGGTCGTGCTGAGCCGACCGAGCGTTTCGAGATCGGCGCGCAGGGATGACACGAGAAACTCCTGATATCGACGGGGTGTCTACTGCTCGGGCGGCAGAATCGCTTCGACCGCTTCGGCGGCCGCGCGGACGTGATCACACGAGTCCCAATCGGTTTCAGGCGAGTCCGATAACCAAACCCGGACTACGCCATCGGGTCCGGACATGACGATGGAACAGGTGTCGGCGCCGGCGGTGTAGAAAAGGGCATCGCGATTATTGACGGTGGTATCCGTGGCGTTCTCTAAGCTGCGAGTACGGAAATCGTCGACCGTGAGATTCGACGAGATGACCCACAAACCGCCCACTCGCCCCATTCGGTCGCTGAATTCGCTTTTCTCCAGTCGGTCGAAATCGCAACCGATCAGAGCGTAGTCCTCGAAGACGAAGTCCTCACGTTCCCGTGTCTTCGGCACGAACCCCAGGTCGGCGACCACCTGATCAGGCAATGTGAAGCATGGGTCGTACTCGACAGCGGTCCGAGCCCGTTCCGGTTGATGTGGTGTCGGTTCCACCGTGACCTCCATCGCCACGGTGGTCGTTGTCGGCGCGGAAGTCACGGTGGGGGTACCCGTATCAGTCGCGCCACACGCGGCAAGCGTGACCATGCAACAGATGACGCCCCCCGCCTCTAATGCCTGTCTGATCTTCACGACGCTCCCTCGATCAGCTTGGCATGGTGTTTCAGCCGTTTCTGGTTGACCGCGTCGGCGTCTTCGATCTGCCCGGCGGCGATCAGATAGGCCTCTTGAAGCCGGTAGATACCCTCGATGATCTGGTTCAAGACGTGTTTGCCTTCGGTGGCCTTCCAGCTGAAGCCCTGGCGAAGCTCGTGCGCGGAAGGGAAGTCACCGAAACTACACGCATCCTCGGCCCTGTTCAGCGAGTTCAGCATCTCGACGATGTCCTCGACGAACATCTTGTACGAGTCCACGATCGCACGCACCCCCTCGGCGTCGTACTGGAAATCACCGCCGGCCGCGACCCCGCGAAAAGCGTCGATCTCGGTTCTGCCGTAGTCGATTTCGGGTAGCTCCCGAGCCATTACGAGCCCCTTCGCTGGTTACTGATACGAGAGACGAGCCCGGCCCGACGACCCAGCTCTTCGGCGATCCTGTCGGCGGAGGCCGGTGTCACGGTGGTCTCGGTATTGACCACTTCGATCAAATACCGACCGGAGGCGAACTGGCCGGGCGGAATGTCGATCCAGGAGAGATACTCCGGCGCTGCGGGCCTGATGCGCAGATCCCGTTCGATGATCAGCTGCCCCTCGGCAGCTCTGGCCAGCCTGGTGAGCTTTCGGATCCGTTCATCGACCGGGAGCCTGCCGTCCGCGGTCCTGCCCCAGCCGAGCGGCGGCTCCGCACCACGCACCCGCGGCGTATACCCGAGCATCGCTCCGGCGCCGCCGGGTTCCGCCTGCGGCATCGTGGCCGCGATATGCCGCGCGGCGGAGGCGGGGTCGGTGACGACGAGCCGGATCGGGCCGCTGTCGTCTCTGGTGCCCGGCTTCTGGGCGAGGATCACCGCCAGCCGGTCGGTGATCGCGGCGTGAGCGCGGATCTCCCGCCGGTCGCGCAGCAGCCCATAGCAGCGCAATCGGATCTCGGGGGCGCTCAGCACTTCGAAAGCGGGGGCCAGCTCCCTGATGACCTCGGGCGGAAACCGCTGTTCGAATTCGGCGACGTGCCGGGCGTATTCGTCGGTGGTCGCCGCTGTTTCCTGGATTCGCAGCGGGTCCGGGTAATCGAATGCGTCACGACCGGCGAGTACGCGCCATAACCAGGCGAATTCATCGGGGCTCATGGTCTGGCTCACCGCGGATTCCGCTCCGTCTCCGCGGTGGTATCACCCGAACCCGTCTCGTCGGTGTCCCAGTCGTACTCGCTCAGCAAAGCGGCGATCTCCGGGGACAGGGCAGGTGGCGGTGTGGACTGAGCATCGGTCGCGGTGTGGTCGAACGCCATGGACGACGCACCAGGAGGCGGGGAGGGTTCAGCCGCCGGACCATGCGCTCCTGTGGCGGTGCTCGGTGCGGGCTCGTACCGACCCGTGGCCGATATCGGTGTTACCGGCGCCTGCTCGGGCGGGTCGATCCGGAACGGTTCCGGCCCACCGACGACGGTATCGGTGCCGATCACCGCGGCAGGCGCGGCTATGCCCGCGAGCCAGTCCGGCTGCACCCTTCGTAAATACTCGGCGGTGGTGTGCTCGTCGTCCGAGTCGTTCTGCTTTCGGCCACCCGCACCGGGCGCCATGGGACCCATCGCTCCCGGCATACCTGTCCGTGCGCTCGAACCGGAAGCGCCTGCGGCGGCCGCGAGTGGCGTGGCGCCACCGGGGCCCGGCACCGCCCGACCGGGAGCCGGGGCGGATGGTGCCGGGCCGCCCGGCAGGCCGGAGCCGGTACGGGAACCAGAGCCGGGTATGCCGATGCCCGGCGATCCGGCTGCTGGTGTCCCGATTCCGGAATGCCCGGTAGCGGGCGCCGAGTTGGTCGAAGCGGCCGGAGCCCGGGTCGTGTCCGTCGGTGCCGACGCGACCGAAGCCGGGGTGGTGCCTGCCGATGTCGACGCGACCGAAGCCGGGGTGGTGCCTGCCGGTGCCGTCGCGGCCGACTCCGTGGCAGGCCCGCTATCTGGATTCGGCTGCCCACCATCAGGATTCGGTTGGCCAGGATCTCCCGGCGTGTCTTCGGCGGGCGCGGGGGCTTCGTTCCGCGGTGTTTCCGTTTCGGTGGCGGGTTTCGTGGGGACGCTGCCGACAGGTGCGCCGGCGGACGGCGCCCCCGCGCCGCCAGGTGTGCCCGCGTCTCCGGAAAGAGCATCCGGAACGAATGTGTAGGCGGGAACCCCCGCGCCCGCGGGCGGATAGCCGGGCTTGTAGATGGAGTTCATCGCGGCGACGTTCGCTGCCTGGACCTGTCGTTCGGCTTCCCTGGCGGCGGTGGCGGTTTCCGGGTTCAGGATACCGGGAATGATCGACTGCACCGGATCGTCCGGATCAACCGACACCACTGGTATCGGCGGCTGCTGGACCGCCACACGAGTCGCCTCGGCGGTGTAATACAACTGCTCTGTGCGAGTGGTGACCGCTGAGAACACCTCGGCGATCTGATTGGTCACCTGGCCGAGCCGCACTGCCGCGGCCTGCGCAGCGTCACCGGCCCTTCCGGTAAGCGCTCCATCGCTCAACAGAGTATTCACTCGGGCCTGCATCGCGACCGAGAGTCCCCCGAGCCGCACGGAAACGTCGTTCCACGCTCCCCGAACCGTCTCCAGGCCCGCGATATCCATACCGCCCGGTCCGTGCACCGCATCGTATATCCGCTGTGCGGACATCCCCTCGAACCGGTCATCGGTGACCGCGTAGTCCGAGTCGGTGCCCGCCCCCTTGCCGGACAGTTCATCGGTGGTATTCCGCACCCGCTCCCGAGTCTCGTCGAGCGCCGCTGCGGCCTGCCTGCCCGCCGCCACCATGGCGGGATCGATACCGGTGATCAACCGGAAACCGCTGCCACCTGAAGACGATGAATTTTCCTCACCCATACGCGCGTCCCCCTCGACTTCCCGATCGGCGCGACCCCCAACAGGATTGACCCACGCAGTCTAACAAGCAGCACCCTGCTGGAGCCGACCCGATATACGTGTGGTTCACAGACCTATCCGACCTGACGCACCTCGACATCGACCGCGCCGTTCGAGGCGAACCAATAGAACGACGTGTGTCGCGGGTGGCATCGAGTACGTCGTAAGGGGAATTCGAATGAGAACGGCACGGTGCCGAATCCTCCTCCCCTCTTGGGGATTCGGTACCGGCCGACTGAATCAATGTCATCAACGATCCCCTGCGTGGACAAGGCATCGAGAACACCCAGTCATATCCACCCCATGTCCAGTGGTGCCACCCACGAGTAGCACTATTGGATAATCGATCCGAATCTGCAATCCTCGAGTCGAGAGGCACTGCGGTTCAGGAGGGTGGATTGAGCGAACTTCAGGTACCGACACTTGCTGAATTCGTACGATTACGCCGCATGGGACCAACCTGGTCGGCACCGGCAGGGATGTCCCGCCAGCAACTCGCCGCAGCGATCCATTCCAGCATTGGATACATCGCCAAAATCGAACAAGGCGATGCGCACTCGCCCAGTCCAGGAGTCCTCGATGCGCTCGTCGACGTGCTCGGCCTCGATGCCGACGAACGGATTCACCTGTATCGGCTGGCCCACCGGACACCGCATGAAGAGGAAACGGACGTCATTCCCGCTACGCTGCAATCGACTCTCGATGCGCTGGCACCCCACCCCGCAGCGGCGCTGGGCGACTACTCGGAGCTCTTGGCCTGCAACTCCGCCTGCGATGCGGCATTTCCGGGAATCCGAGCGTCTGGGAACACGCTGCGCTGGCTGTTCACCAACCCTTATGCGCGACTGGTAGTCGAAGAATGGGAGCGAGAAGCCGGCCTGGCGGTCGGGCGCTTGCGGCACTGCGCAGGCACAACGGAAGCGACAGAATCGCTACGGCAACTTCTCGACGAACTGGGTGACGAGCCCGACTTCCGGCGACTATGGACGTCGCAGCGAGTGGCGACGCACCGGCCGGACCCCACGATGCGGTTGCGCGATCCTAGAACCGGTGTCGTGCACACCATCCGGATCGAAGAACTCAGCACAACCGGGCAGGGGCGGCGGCACCTTCTGCTCCTCGGACTACCGGTCGACGCCGATATAGCTTGACGTTCGGTAGATCTCATCGAGGAATGCCAGCAGAATCTCATTCACCTCGTGTGGGTTGGTGATGTTCACCGCATGTGTGGCACCGGCAACCGTGTGCAACTGTGCGGCACCGCCGAGCTGATCCGCCAGGGTCGCCATCTCATCGTGACTGAAGGCTTGGTCACCGACACCCCGGATAAGGGTTGCCGGGCAGGTAATGCTGCCCACCATATCGGCGATCGACTCGCGATTGATCAAGCACTCCGCCGCCAACCGGATCCGAGCGCGGTCGCTGTCGAGCCACTTGTCCAGCCAAGGACGCTTGTCGTCGTCGGTACCACCGATCATCACGGAAGCCATCGCCTTGGCGATCGGCGCCAATGGCATCGAACCCATCCACGCGTCCATGACCTCGCGGTAGCCGACCTTCTGCTTCGGGCTGTACGCCTCAGCGGCCGTGCCGATCAGAACCACACCGTCGACCCGGCCCGGACACAGCAGCGCCATCCGCAGCGCCGTGAACCCACCCTGCGACATACCGCCCACTACCGCACGCTCGATACCCAGCTCGTCTGCCACCGCCCACGCGTCACGAGCCAGGTCCCAGTAGCTGAACGGTTCTCCGGCGTCCTCGGTCAGCCCGTGGCCCCGTGCGTCGATCGACACAACGCGATACCTCGGGCTCAGGGCAGCAGCCTGAGCTGCGAACATCTCCTGGTCGAGGAAGAAACCATGACCGAGCACAACCGCGGGTCCATCCCCGCCGGTGTCGGTGAAGTAGATCTTCGCTCCAGCCGATATCGCGTATGGCACAACACTTCTCCCTTTTCTCAGGCGGAGACCGTCGCCTGCTTCTTCTGCAATTCCAAAGCGATATCGATGAGCTGATCCTCCTGCCCGCCGACAAGCTTGCGTTTGCCCGCGCGGACGAGCATTTCGGCGGCGGAGACACCGTAGCGCTCGGCTTGGCGTTCGGCGTGCTTGAGGAAGCTGGAATAGACGCCCGCGTAGCCCATCATCAAGGCTTGGCGGTCGAGCAGGCATTCCTGGGGCATGGCGGGGCGGACCACGTCTTCGGCGGCGTCGGCGATGGCGAAGAAATCGATGCCGGTCTTGATGCCGAGTTTGTCGCATACGCCGACCAGGGCTTCGACGGGGGTATTGCCCGCACCGGCGCCGAAACGGCGTGCGCTGCCGTCGATCTGGGTGGCGCCCGCGCGGATGGCGTAGACGGAGTTGGCTACGGCCAGGTCGAGGTTCTCGTGACCATGGAAGCCGACTTGGGCGTCGTCGCCGAGTTCGGCGACCAGCGCGGCGACTCGGTCGGAAACCTGTTCCAGCACCAAAGCGCCCGCGGAGTCCACGATATAGACACATTGACAGCCTGCATCGGCCATGATGCGCGCCTGCTTTGCCAGTACCTCCGGCGGCTGAGTGTGCGACATCATCAGGAATCCAACGGTTTCCAAACCGAGTTCGCGGGCCAGCCCGAAATGCTGGATCGATACATCGGCCTCGGTGCAGTGGGTGGCGATGCGGCAGATGGAAGCGCCATTGTCCTGCGAGATCTTGATGTCTTCTTTCACGCCGACACCGGGCAGCATCAATACGGCGATCTTCGCCTTGGTGGCGGTCTCGGCGGCGATGGTGACCAGTTGCTGCTCCGGCGTTTTGGAAAAACCGTAGTTGAACGATGAACCGCCGAGGCCGTCGCCGTGGGTCACCTCGATCACCGGGACGCCCGCGCCATCCAGAGCGGCCACGATGTCACGAACC
Organism: Nocardia sp. TBRC8007; assembly: GCF_056629435.1. Lineage (NCBI taxonomy): Bacteria > Bacillati > Actinomycetota > Actinomycetes > Mycobacteriales > Nocardiaceae > Nocardia > Nocardia sp. TBRC8007. The sequence goes on from NZ_JBWSOR010000010.1 coordinate 26,988, forward strand.
TCGGTAGCGGTGAACTGGTGCCGTTTGTGGTGCGATCCGTCCCGCAACGAAGTGTCGGTGACTCGGATGTCGAGTTCTGCTGAGTAGACCATGGGAAAGCTCCTTACACCCGTGCCGCTGTGTCTGATTGGTCGCCTCGCTGCGCTCGGCTCCGGATCTGATCGGCGATGACCTCGCCGACCCGCGTCGCGGCGGCGGTCATGATGTCGAGATTGCCCGCGTACGGTGGCAGAAAATCTCCCGCGCCTTCCACCTCGACGAATACCGACACCTTCGCCATGCCACCGGAAACCACCGACGGCAGGTCGAACTGCGGCTCGTTGAGCAGCCGGTAGCCGGGCACATATTGCTGGATGTCGGCGACCATCCGGTGGATGGATTCGGCGATCGCTGCGGTGTCGGCATCCTCTGGGATGGCGCAGAAAATGGTGTCGCGCATGATCATCGGCGGTTCGGCCGGGTTGAGGATGATGATCGCCTTACCACGCTGCGCGCCGCCGATGGTCTCGACGCCGCGACTGGTGGTCTTAGTGAACTCGTCGATGTTCGCTCTGGTGCCAGGACCCGCGGAGACCGAGGACACCGATGCCACGATCTCGGCATACGGCACCGGGACGATCCGCGAGACCGCGGCGACCATCGGGATGGTCGCCTGCCCGCCGCAGGTGATCATGTTGACGTTCGGCGCATCGAGATTCGCGCCGACAAGATTCACCGGCGGCACTACAGCAGGACCGACCGCGGCGGGGGTGAGATCCACGGCGCGGATGCCTGCCTCAGCGTAGCGCGATGCGGCGGCGCGGTGTACATACGCTGAGGTCGCTTCGAAGATCAGTTCCGGCAGTTCGGATCGGCCGAGCAGCCAATCGACGCCTTCGTGCGAGGTCTCCAGCCCCAGCCCGCGGGCCCGCTTCAGACCTTCGCTGTCCGGATCGATGCCGATCATCCAGCGCGGCTGGATCTTCTCCGAACGCAACAGCTTATAGAGTAGATCGGTACTGATATTGCCGGACCCGACGATCGCGGCAGTGACGGTGCCGTTCACGGACACGACAGCCTCCCTAAGTGAATTGCAAACGGACAGCACCGAGTCCGGCGAACTCGGCATGGAACGCATCGCCCGGACGGGCGTCAATCGCGCGGGTGCACGAACCGGGCAGGACGATGTCACCGGCCCGCAACCGGACGCCGAAGCTTGCGACCTTGCGGGCCAGCCAGGCCACTGCGATCACCGGGTCGCCGAGCACGGCATCGCTGCGACCCTCGGCGACGACGTCGCCGTTGCGGGTGAGCACCGCGTCGATCGCGGTGCTATCGATGTCTTTCGGCGCGACGCGCCCCGCACCGAGCACGTAGCCCGCGGAGGACGCGTTGTCGGAGATGGTGTCGGCCAGGCCGATGTTCCAATCCTTGATCCGCGAGTCGATCAGTTCGATCGCAGGTGCATAGGCCACTGTGGCGGCCAGTACGTCCTGTTCGGTGCAGTCGGCGCCGGGCAGGTCGGCGCCGAGTACGAATCCGACCTCCACCTCGACGCGGGGGAACAGATAACGGCCCGCTTCGACCGGAGTGTCCTCGTGGACTTCCATATCAGCGAGCAGATGCCCGTAATCGGGCTCGTCGACGCCCATCATCTGCTGCATGGCCTTCGAGGACAATCCCACCTTGTGCCCGACCACCCGCGCACCGCGTTCGAGCCTGCGCCGGATATTGATCAACTGGATCTCATAGGCGTCGACCACGTCGATATCGGGATACGTGGAGATCAGCGGATCTATCGCCACCCGTTCGCGCTCGGCGTGTTCGAGTTCGTCGGCCAATTCGGCTCGTACCGCGTCGGACAGCACGCTAGTTTCCTTCCACAGTCGCTTGCTCGCGAGTCGCTTGCTCGCGAGGTGTTCGCTCGGACGCGGAGGGTCGCCCGCCCGCCGCGGACCGACCGGCTCTACGGCCGGAGAAGACACAGTCGGCCAGGGACAGACCGCTGACGTAGGACTTCGAGCAGACGCCGACCGCAGTGCGTCCAGCCGCGAACAGCCCTGGAATGGGTGTGCCCGCACTCGATCGGACCGCGCCGGTGTGCTCGTCCACGACGACGCCGCCGAGGGTGAGCATGGGGCACGGATTGAGCAGGCTGGGTTTGATCCCTACATCCAACAGCCAGAACGGGCCGGTGCGGACCGGTGCGGTGAATTCCGCGGGCTTACCGGCCGGATCGTTGGCGCCGGTCCGGATCGCGGTGTTGTGCGCCTCGACCGTCGCGCGCAGCCCGGCGGAATCGATACCCGCCCGCGCCGCGGCTTCCTCCAACGTGGCGCCACGGATCGCGGTGCGCCGCATGGCCTCGAACTGCGCGCGTTGGAACCACGTGCCCTGCTTGCCGATCTGTCCGATCGCAGTACGCATCAGCGTATCGTCGGCCAGCAGCCAGCCTTTACCGCCGTGCTCGGCGATCAGCGCGTGCCCGACCGCAGCGCCATAGCGCGTCTCGTCGATGACCCGCCGACCATCGGCATCCACCAGCATCGCACCGGTAAATGCACTGGGCGGCAAGAGGAATCGCCAAGCGGAGATATTGTCCATGCGGTCGACGACCGCACCGGCCTGCTGCACCATCAGGATGCCGCTGCCGTCGTCCCCCGTGGTGCCGAGCGCGAGGCCACCGCGATAGCCAGGCGCGTACTGCCGCACCATCTCGCGATTGGCGATGAACCCGCCGGCGCTGACCACCACTCCTCGCCGCGCCGAGACCCGAATTGTCTTGCCGTACCGGCGTTCCAACCGAGCCAACCGCCGTTCCAGCACCCGACGCAACGGTGGGTAGTAGATACCGGGCTTCGCCGCGATCTTCGCCATACGCGTATAGCGATTCCGCACCCGGCGTGGTGCATCACGCAAGGTCCGACATTCGACGCCGACCACCGCGCCCGCATCATCGGTGATCAACCGGGTTACTCGGGTGCGGGTCTCCACGCGCACGCCGAGCCCGGCCGCCGCGGCGGCGAGCGGACCGGTGAGCTGCTTGCCCGAAGTGCCCTTGCCTTTGACCCGATGGCCGCGTGGGGCGGCCGAGATGTCCCGGAACGCACCGGAGATCTCACTGCCGGAGTAGTACAGGTAGTAGTGATCGTTCGGGTACGAAGTCTTGTACGGGCACAGTGTGGGTTCGAACGGAACGCCGTGCCCCTGTAGCCACTCGATGAGCGCCGGGCTCTGCTCGACGAACCAGCGCAGCGTCTCCGGGCTGACTGCGTCGCCGACCTCGCGCTCCAGATAGGCGTACATCGCCTCTGCGGTGTCTTCGACCCCGGCCGCCCGCTGCACCGAGGTACCACCGCCCGCGTAGATGACGCCGCCGGACAGCTCCGACGCGCCGCCGCCCGCGAACCGCTCCAGCACGAGCACCTGGGCGCCCGCCGCGGTCGCTTCCAACGCGGCCGCCGCACCCGCGGCGCCATATCCGACCACGACAACGTCGCTGGCCAGGTCCCATTCGAGAGCCATGTCCTTCACTCCGGTCCGAAACTGAAACAAGTTTCCTAGACAAACGAAACGCCGAGCAAGTCTTCTGCCACACAACATAGACCAATAGCGCGTTCATTCTATAACGTGTTCTACATGACTGATCGGGAATACGACGTGGTGGTGGTCGGCAGCGGCGCCGCCGGCATGACCGCCGCCCTCACCGCGGCCCATCACGGGCTGAGCGTGGTAGTCATCGAAAAGGCCGCGCACTACGGCGGGTCGACCGCACGCTCTGGCGGCGGGGTATGGATCCCAGGCAATAAAGCGCTGCTCGCGTCCGGTCGGCCCGATGATCGGGAAGATGCCCGCACCTACCTGCACAACATCATCGGCGATGTCGTGCCCAAAGAGCGGATCGACACCTACATCGACCGCGGCGCCGAGGCGTTCGACTTCGTACTCGATCACAGCCCGCTGAAGATGCGCTGGGTGCCGGGGTACTCCGACTACTATCCCGAAACACCAGGCGGACGCGCCGCAGGACGCTCCTGCGAACCGAAGCCGTTCGACGCGAAAATTCTCGGCCAGGAGCGCTTCAATCTGGAACCGCCCTACAGCAAGACGCCGCTGAATATGGTGGTCACCCAGGCCGATTTCAAACACCTCAATCTCATCCGGCGGCACCCACGCGGTATGCTGCGCGCCATGCGCGTCGGCGCGCGCACCACCTGGGCCCGGCTCACCAAAAAACATCTGCTCGGCATGGGCCAGGCGCTGGTAGCCTGCCTGCGCAAGGGGCTGCTGGACATGCGGGTGCCTTTACTGCTCGATACCCCGATGACTGAACTGATCGTCGAGAACGATCGAGTCACCGGCGTCGAGGCCGAATACGAGGGTCAGGCCGTCCGCTTCACCGCTCGCTACGGCGTAGTGCTCGCCAGCGGCGGCTTCGAGCACAATGCCCAGATGCGCCAGACCTACCAGCGCGAGCCCATCAACACCGAATGGACCACCGGCGCGCCCGCCAACACCGGTGACGGTATCCGCGCCGGTCTGGAACTCGGCGGAGCGGTCGACATCATGTCCGACGCCTGGTGGGGACCGACGATCTTCAAAGGCGGCAAGCCGTGGTTCTGTCTGGCCGAGCGCAATCTGCCCGGTGGCATCATGGTGAACTCCGAGGGCAAACGCTTCGGAAACGAGTCGGCGCCTTATGTGGAAGCCGTACACACCATGTACGGCGGCGAGCACGGCCACGGCGAGGGACCAGGAGAGAACATTCCGGCCTGGCTGGTGTTCGACCAGCGTTACCGCAACCGATACATCTTCGCCGGGCTGCAGCCCGGCCAGAAATTCCCGTCCCGCTGGATGGAAAACGACCTCATCGTGCAGGCGCCGACACTCGCCGAACTGGCCGCGAAAATCGGTGTGCCGGAGCAGAATCTGATCGCGACTGTCGAGCGTTTCAACAGATTCGCAGCCACCGGTGTAGACCAGGACTTCCATCGCGGCGACAGCGCCTACGATAAGTACTACGGCGATCCCACCGTGAAGCCCAACCCATGCCTGGCCGCATTACAGGAAGGCCCTTTCTACGCGGCCAAGATGGTGCCCGGCGATCTCGGCACCAAGGGCGGCCTGGTCACCGACACCGCGGGCCGGGTGCTGCGCGAGGACGAGACCGTCATCGAAGGCCTCTATGCCTCCGGCAATGTCAGCGCCCCGGTCATGGGTCACACCTACGCAGGCCCCGGCGCTACCATCGGTCCCGCGATCACCTTCGGCTACCTCGCGGTGCTCGATATCGCTACCCGCAAGAAGCAACAATCCACTGCCGTGGCGCCCGGAGCGTGAGCGCGGGCCGGGATCCATCCACAATCACGCACGAGGAGAATCGGATGCCCATCGACCCGAAGATCGCGCTCGGCGCGCAACTGCCGAGCCTGGAGTTCGCCTGGACACCATCGGATGTGCAGCTCTACCAGCTCGGCCTCGGGGCGGGGACACACCCGACCGACGCGGCCGAGCTGCGCTATCTCGACGATCAGCAGCCGCAGGTGTTGCCGACCTTCGCCACCGTGGCGCCGACACTGCACGAAACCGAGCCGCCGAAAGTGAGCTTTCCCGGTATCGACATCGACTTGGCGAAAGTAGTGCACGGTCACCAGGAGGTCGATGTGCACCGGCCGATCCCAGCCTCGGGCAAAGCCACCAGCATCGGCCGGATCGCGGAAATCTGGGACAAGGGCTCGGCAGCGGTCGTGGTCCAGGAGCACACCGTCACCGGTTCCGACGGCGCACCGCTGTGGACGACGCGATCATCGATCTTCGCCAAGGGCGAAGGCGGCTTCGGCGGCGAACGCGGACCGAGCGCCAAATCCGAGCTGCCTGATCGGAAACCGGATTTCGATATCACCACACCGACCCTGCCGCAGCAGGCGCTGCTCTACCGGATGTGCGGCGACCGCAATCCACTACACTCCGACCCGGAATTCGCCCGCGCGGCAGGTTTTCCCGCCCCGATCCTGCACGGGCTGTGCACATACGGCATCGTCTGCAAGGCCGTGACCGACACCGTGCTCGACGCCGACGCGAGCCGGGTCACCGGGTTCCGCGCCAGGTTCGCGGGTGTGCTCTATCCGGGCGAAACGATCCGTACCCGAATCTGGCGGCAAGGCGACGAGCTGAGCATCGCCGCGACCGTCGTCGAACGCGACGACGCACCAGTGCTCGGTGACGTCACACTGCGCTTCGGCCCTGGTTCCCCGCGCTGAGCTGGGCCGAGCCGCGCGGTAGCGGTCTGGCCGCGGCTTTCCTGCGGGAGACCGCTACCGGTCAGCGAACTCGGGTGATCTCCGGATCGGACAACGGCTGGTCGAGAGCGGTCAAGCCTCACTTGCCGGGCGACGCGCGGCAATGCCCTGGATCACCAGACCGTACAGCACGACGATCGCTATCGGTGCCGCCAGCGGCGCCCAGGCCACATGCAACGGAACCGTTGCCGCGCCCACCGCGACCGCCGCGAAGCCGATCGCGCCGAGCACGGAGGGAAGGGTGGTCGGCACTACCCCGCGCGGCGCGTTCACTGTCGCGGCATTGAGCACGTATGCCGTCGCCACCAATCCTGTCGCGGCAGCGGCGAGCACACCCGTACCGGCTACCGCGAGCACTCCGGCCGTCAGCAGTACCGCACCGACCGCGAACAACCGGAACCACCAGCCGAGCACTACGAGGAGCACGGCGGGAATGCCGAACCACGGCTCCAGCAATGCCACCGAGGTCGCTAATAGCGCCCCGGAAAGTACGGCGAGAAATCGGGTCATCGGCGCACCCGTACAGTTCTGCGATGTTCCGGCAACGCGCGCATGATCTGGTCCAACCGGACATCTGGTGGCCAAGCCACGATATCGACGCCGACGGCACCCATGTCCCGGTACATCGCGGTGCGCTCCAGCTGCCACATACTGACCAAGATCGGGTCGAGATCCTCGTCGAACGGCGCACCGCGCAGCACATCCACCACAACCACCACATGCCCACGCTTACGCAGGTCGATCAACGCGAGTGCGAACTGTGTGTCCAGCAGCGTGGAGAACGCCACCACTATCGCACCGAGCGGCACAGCCGCGTGCGGAGCGAGGGTACCGGTAGTCGGAATGTGCTCGTCGCCGACACCGAGCACGGTGTCGACGATCCGGTAGAACTGACGGCGCCCGATATCCGGTCGTAACCAGCGTGGTGCCCGGCCCAGACACACCACCGCGGTCCGGTCGCCTGCCTGCAATGTCGACTGCACCACCTGTGCCGCGCCACGCACCGATAGCTCCAGTGCGGTGCTGGCCGGTCCAGGAGCCTGCTGCGAGGTATCCACCAGCACGACGACATCCGCGGCGCGGTTGGTCAGGCGCTCCGTGACATAGAGCCGCCCACGCCGCGCGCTTACCGGCCAGTTCACGGTGCGTAGCTGATCGCCCGGTACATAGGCACGGATATCCGCGTACTCGACGCCAGGGCCATACCTGCGGGTCAAGTGCGTGCCGAGCCGCTCGGGAAGCTCGACACGCGGCAACCGCATCCGCTGTGGATCGGTGATCGGATAGACGAACAGCTGCCCTGCGGGCAACACCGCGGTGGCGACCGCGAGTCCCGCCGGGCTCAACGCCGATACCCGCACCGAGACCGGGTAACGCCCCCATCGATGCGCACAGAGCGCCACCCGCAGCCCAGCGGGCGCCTGACCGGAATCACTTGCTGCTTCGACCCGCATCTGCGATCCCGGCACGTGCTCTGGCTTCAGACGCAGCAGCGCGTGTCCCCGCTCCACGAAAGCGGCCACGGTGAATACCGCTTCCTCGGATTCGAAACAACGCAAGGTGCCGCCGCCGTCGACCTGAATCGTGGTCGAGGACTGTTGCCACGAAGCCGTGGCGAGCACGCCGAGCAGCGGCGCGGCGAACACCACCAGCTGCCAGCTACCGATGGTCACCGCGGACACCAATGCCGCTGCGCCACACCCCGCGAGCATAAAAGCCAGCGGCGCGGGTCGCCAACGCAATTCAGTGACGACTACGGAGCTGGAGTCGCGATGCTTCATGTCATGCTGGCGCGCGGAACCGGAAGGCGGCGCAGCAGTTCGGCGATCACGTCCTCGCCGCGGATGCGGCGCACCCACATCTCCGGCCGTAGCGTGATCCGGTGCGCCATGGCTGGAATGGCCAGTGCTTTAACATCTTCGGGGATCACATAGTCACGACCGAGCAGCAACGCCCTCGCCCTGGACATCTGCACGAGGTCGAGCTCGGCGCGAGGGCTGGCACCGACTTCGACCTGAGGATGCCCCCTCGTCGCCGAGGCCAGTGCGACGACATAACCGACCACATCGGGATGCACGGTCACGTACTCGACGGATTGCCGCATCTCCAACACTCCTTCGACATCGACGACCTGATGCACCTGGGGTTGCTGTATGCCGCGCTCCAATCTGCGCCGGATCATCTGGGTCTCGTCGTGTTCGGACAGGTAACCCAAGCGCAGCTGGATGGCGAACCGGTCGAGCTGGGCTTCCGGCAGTGGATAGGTACCCTCGTACTCGATCGGGTTATCGGTGGCCAGCACGATGAAAGGCTGCGGCAGCAAGAAGGTCTCGCCATCAATGCTGACCTGGCCTTCCGCCATTGCCTCCAGCAGCGCGGCCTGCGTCTTCGGCGGGGTGCGGTTCACTTCGTCGGCCAGCAGCACATTGGTGAACACCGGCCCGTGCCGAAAGGTGAACCGACCGGAGGTCATGTCGTAGACGGTCGACCCGAGTAGATCGGCGGGCAGCAGATCGGGGGTGAACTGCGCGCGGGTGAACCGCAATCCGAGCGCGGCGGCGAACGACCTCGCGATGAGGGTCTTACCGAGGCCGGGCAGATCCTCGATCAATACGTGACCGCCGGACAACACCGCGATCATGATCAACTGCAATTCGTCCCGCTTGCCGACCACGACCCGGGACAGCTCCCGGAACACAGCCTCGCTGCGCTGAACAGTCGCATCCATCGGCATGGTCATGTGTGTACCCACATTTGTCTCAACCCATTTCACATTCTCTGCAAGCGGCTCAGAATCTCCGCCAGCGCCGCACGTCCCGGCGCCCTACTGGTCTGATCACGTAAAGCCGAATTCGCTGGGTCCACCCAGCACCACAATTCGGGCCCGAACTGGTGGATACCCGCCGCCTCGACTGCTCTGCGGTTGCGCACCGCCCGCTGACCGCTGGCCAGCTCGAACTCCTTGGCCAGCAATGGACGTAAATGCCGGTCCCATTCGGCGCGCGTACCGTCCGCGCGATCGGCGAGCATCTGTGCCCTGGCCCGCCAGCGCCGCAGAATCTCCGCGGGACCGTTCTCCATCTCCTCGACGTCGGAGTCGTCCCCCGCGTCGAACTGATCGCGCAGCGACCAGACCAGCCAAACCAGAGCTACCGCCACCGGGATACTCGCGACGACCAGCAACAGCTCCCGCGCTCGTCCCACTGCGAGCAGTTCGACCACCACAACGGCGATCACGCAGGCGATCACGGCTCCTATCCGGGTCACGCGGTCTCCTTTCTCGCATGATCGGGGTCCTCCATGGTCATGCTGCGCTGCCGCCTCCGAGCCTGACCACTCATCGGGGCACCATCCCTTCCGCAGCCTGACCGGTCAGGTGGTTGTCTCTCATGTGAGTACCTCTCCGCGCAGGTCTGCGAGCACGATGCGCAGCAGCTGTTCGGCCCGCATACGCTGCCACTCCAACATGGCGTGCGGGCTGAACCTGGCCTCTTCGAACAGTGCGACCAGCTCACGTGCGGACGCGTCGCGCAACGCGCCTCGTTCGAACGCTCGGGCCAGCACCTCCATCGGGGTGTCCGAGATCAGTGGAGCGGTGGAACGGTCGAAGGCGAGTCCGCGCTCCATCGCGAGATAGCAGGCGATAATCGCGGTACGCGCGTCCTGGCCGGGCGCATTCATCGCGGCAAGACCCAGCTCAGCCGCGCGGGCCAACGAATCGACCTCAGTAGGCGCCGCCAGGTCCGGTGACGCCGGGGCAGGAACGGGCCTACGCCGCGCCGATACCACGACCACGACCGCGCCGGCAGTGGCGACCGCCAGCAAACCCGCGGCCGTGATCTCGGCCAGCAGGCGCGTCGCGCCGTGCAACTCCGGCGACTGCGTGTCCGGCTCATCCGGCGGGGCGCTGCCCAGCTCCGGCGGGGCTTCGGTAGTAGCGGCAGGCGGTGCGGGGGGCACGGGTTCACTCGAACGGGGCGGGGCGATGAAGTAGATCGCGACCGCGGCGGCGAGCAGCAAGGTAAGCAGCATCAACGCCCCGAGCACTACCAGCCCTACCCGTCCGAGCCGCCCCTGCCGGTGCTCGTCGTGGCGCTGCGGTGCCGGCGTGGCCAGCGGCAGCCGGTGCTGACTGGCGATTACCCCGGCCAGCAGGATCACCATCGACACGGTCAGCAGCACCGGCATGAGTGCGACCGACAGCGCGGAGGGAATACGTCCACCCGACTCGGATTCAACAATTCCTGGGATGTATCCTCGCAGTGCGAGAGCAGCGCAGGCCAGCAGCGCGATCAATACGATCACGCGCGATACCAGCGTGTGCCCCCAGGTCACAGCGTTACCACCAAATCCGAGTACTGCTCGTTCCAGCCACATAGTTTCATGTCGAACGGTCTACTCGGGACGAAATCGAATACATCCAGCCCCCTATCCCACTGTGGCCGTGCTGGAGTTCCGCAAGTCGACCGCAGCGCGGGCGGCTACCCGGCCACTGCGGGCGCGAACCGGGACAGTGCGCCCAACCTGCTGATCAGCCGTGCGATATCCGGTATGCCCCTGACCTCCCGCACCAGCTCGTCCAGTGGGGCGGAGGCGACCACTGTGAGCTCACGGTCGGCGTCATAGAGAACATCGATCACATTCACCAAACGCATCACCTGATCCGGCACAGCCGTGCGCAACAGCGGGATATCGCGGATCTCCCAACGGCGAAACCGCTGGGCAAGAGCTACGTAATCCGCAGGAGAGGTCGGGACACCACATAAACCGGCGAAGTCGATCACGATAGTAGTGCCATGCGCGGCAATCGCACGCACGGTTCGCCCGCCGAGGACTATCCCGACAGCCGATTCGCTCGCCCGTTGCTCAGCGACCGAATTTCCTTGCTCCGCAACAGAATTTTCCGGGCTACTCGTAGGCGTGGGCAGTGTGGCACCGGCGGTCTCGACGAGATCTTGTCCTGGAACCAGGAGATATCGCCCGGCCGTGAATCCGGTGCGGGAACTGACCCGCGCACCGAGGGCGCGGTAGTCGACCGGACCATCGACTGACAGTACGTCCATACCCGCGAGAATGCGCTCGATCGTCGGCACGAAACGATCATGGAACAGCGGATTGGGCAACAAATCGTGCGGCGGATAGTTCGACGTCGACACCAGCAGGACGCGACGGGCGAACAGCACGTCCAGCAGCCGCGCGAGCAGCATCGCGTCCCCGATGTCGTGCACGTGGAATTCGTCGAAACAAACCACCAGGGCATCGCCGAGCAGTGCGTCCACTGCAGCATGGAGTGAGCCCAATTCATGCTTTGCGGCATGCAATTCGGCGAAGAATTGGTGGAAGTGATAGCGCCGCTTGCGTTCCGAAGCCACTGCGGCGAAGAACCAGTTCATCAGCATGGTCTTGCCCCGCCCCGGCCTGCCGTACAGGTAGACGCCACGTGAACGACGGATCGGCTTGCCGCGCCGGTCCAACGCCTCCCGCAACCGTACCGCTGCCCGCACCTGGTTGGAATCCCATTGCATGACATCAAGTTCCATGACTCCTCCTCGGTTCTCTGCATTTGTAGAGGACCGATGCAACGGCCACCAGAAAGAGTGAGCATGTCCACAAACGACCGACGGACACGACTACTGGATGCGGCCATCGACGTCATCGCGACCAAAGGAATCCACGCACTCATCCACCGTGCGCTGGATACCGAACTCGACCTGCCCGCAGGCTCGTCCTCGTACTATTTCCGCACCAGACACGCACTACTCACGGGTGTCGTGGATCGTATCGCAGCCCGTTCCCGCGCCGACTTCACCGCCGCCGGGCTCAGCGCCCCTGCCGCGACGGCAATCAACGCGGACTGCCCAGGCATGCCCGACCCCGGACTGGTCGCTCGCAGGATCGCGATATGGGTCGATCGGCTGCTCACCGAACGTGGTAGCCATCTGATCGCCCGGCACGCCCTATTGGCGGAACTACGTGCCGATCCTGAATTACGCGCTCGTCTCGCACATGGTTTGTTCTCGGTCGAGCGGGCACGAGAACTGTTTCGCGCCAGCGGCCACCCCGACCCGGAAACAGCCGCCGCGGACTTCATAGCCGTGCTGGAGGGCGCGGTCTTCGACCACTGCACCGGTAACCGCGCCTGCCTCACCCCCGGCAGCGGGGCCGGCATCGATCAGCTCACACACTTGCTGTCGGTGTACCTGCGCGCCCAGTGAACGATACCGAATTCCGGATAGCCTCACCGCCAGCCACGTTCGGAATACCGCTCGCCGCGACCTTGGGCACGAATCGCGATCAGCGGGTATTCGATAGTGTCCTTCGGCAACTCGTTCAGCGGAAACCAGCCCAGCTCATAGCATCTGTCCAGCTCCTGGTTGACCGGCTCGCCGGTCCACCGCGAGGTCTCGAAGAACAACCCGAGCCGTGATTCCTGGCCGGGTCCGGTCATATGCACAGCGTGCACGAAGCGCAGATCATCCGGATCGATCTCGACTCCGACTTCCTCTCGCGCCTCCCGCGCCGCCCCCGCGGTCGCAGACTCCCCCGCATCCAGTTTCCCCGCGGGAAGCTGCCAGCACCTGTCGAACTCGTCGGCGGTGCGCCGTCTGCTCAGCAGCAACTCACCTGACCGAATGAGCAGGACATGAACGTCAACCAGGTGGCGGTGGATCATCGGCCCTCTCCTCTCGGCGACAGCACTCCAACCCATGTCCCGACGATTCGCCTGACCGCGGCTGCGGCCGGTAGGGATCGTTGCGGCGTTTCTGTCTTTCAGCGTAGTGGCTGCGGGTGTGCAGCCTTCCCCAACTCGCAAAGTTGGTCAGGAAGCAGAGAGGACGAGCCCGGAGGTCGGTACGCCGGTACCCGCGGTGACCAGAATGTTCTCCAGGTCCGCTACCGGGTTGACCGAAGTGCCGCGGATCTGTCGAACGGCTTCGGCGATGCCGTTCATGCCATGGATATAGGCCTCGCCGAGTTGTCCGCCATGCGTGTTCAACGGCAAGCGTCCGCCGACCTCGATAGCACCGTCGGCGATGAAGTCCTTCGCCTCACCACGACCGCAGAAACCGAGCTCCTCCAGCTGCATGAGGACAAAGGGCGTGAAGTGGTCGTAGAGAACGGCTGCCTGCATGTCCTCTGGTCGCAGACCGCTTTGTGCCCAGAGCTGATCGCCGACCAAGCCCATCTCCGGCAAACCAGTCATGGCGTCGCGGTAGTAGCTGGTCATCACATACTGATCGGCGCCGGAACCCTGTGCGGCCGCGGCGATTACAGCGGATGGCTGCGGCAGATCCCGAGCGCGCTCGACGCTGGTCACCACGATCGCGACACCGCCATCGGACTCCTGACAGCAATCCAACAAGTGCAGTGGCTCGGCGATCCATCGAGAATTCTGGTGATCGGCCAAGGTGATCGGCTTGCCGTAGAAGAACGCGGCCGGATTGACCGCGGCGTGTTTACGGTCGGCGACCGCGACCCGGCCGAAATCCGCGCTGGTGGCCCCGTAGACGTGCATATAGCGCCTGGCGACCATCGCTACCTGCGCGGCAGGGGTGCCGAGCCCTTGCGGGTAGGACCAGCCCGCGTCGATGCCCGACGAAGTGGGCGCGGTGGCCAGCGCCGTGGAGAACTGGCCGAACCGCGATACCGAACGTTCATTGAACGCGCGGTAGGCCACGACCACCTCAGCTATGCCGGTAGCCACCGCCATAGCTGCCTGCTGCACGGTGGCGCAGGCCGCGCCACCGCCATAGCCGATATGGCTGAAGAAGGTCAGCTGCGGGATACCGACCGCCCTAGCCACAGCGGCCTGGGTATTGGTATCCATGGTGAAGGTGGTCAGGCCGTCCACATCGGCCGCCGTCAGGCCCGCGTCCGCCAGCGCCGCGGTTACAGCCTCGGCGGCCAGCCGCAGCTCACTGCGGCCGGAATCCTTGGTGAAGTCGGTGGCGCCGACACCCACGATGGCCGCACGCCGGGAAATGCTCTGCTCGGTCATTGTCCCTCCACACCATGATCGGCCCTCGGCAAAGCGATGACGACCGTGGCCTTGATGTGATCACCGAGACTATCCTTGCCGATCACATCGAGGTGGATATCATCACCGTCCAGCGCGGTCACCGTACCGGTGAGTATCAGCGTGTCTCCCGCGTACAACGGCACGCCCAGCCGCAGCGCGATGGATTTCATGATCGCGCGCGGACCGGCCCAGTCGGTGACGAACCGCTCCACCAAGCCGGTGTCGGTGAGAATATTGACGAAAATGTCCTTGGAGCCTTGTGCGACAGCTTTGTCCCTGTCGTGATGCACATCCTGGAAATCCCTTGTGGCCAGAGCAGTGCTGACCACGAACGTGGGATCAGCGTCGATCACCAGCTCCGGCAGCACGGCGCCGACCCGTACGGCTGCGGGCTCGATAGTGGCGGTCATGCGGTCACCTGCCAGAACGGCAGAGTCGCCTCGTCGTCGAGTCGCTCGAACCCCACTTCGACCGGCAGACCCACCCGCGCTTCGGCGGGATCGATCCCCCGCAGCTCTCCGAGCATGCGCACGCCCTCCTCCAATTCGACCAGTGCGACCACGAACGGCAGCTGCCGCCCTGGCACCTTCGGCGCGTGGTGTACCACGTAACTGAATACGGTGCCGCGCCCGGAGGCGACGACGTAATCCGACGGCTTCGACTTGTCCTGCCAGATAGCCGGAATGGGCGGGTGCCGCAATGATCCGTCCGGCAGCCGCTGGATGCGTAGCTCACCGACTTCCGTTCCAGCCCAAAAGAATTCGGTGTCCCGGGAGATCATCGGTTTGACCCGTCGCTCGGGAGTGGATTTCGGCTCCGCGGTACCCGGTGCGAATTTCAACAACCGGAACAACATTTCGGCGACTACTTCGTCACCAGACCGCCAGGTGGTCTGAAAGGTAACGAACCAGCCCTCGCCCAGCGCGGTCTGCTTCGGTCCACTCAGATCCGACAGTCTGCTGGTGGCCGAAACCTCCTCGCCGATCTGGAGATAACGATGGTAGGTCTGCTGACAATCGGTCCCGACCACGGAGGTGTATCCCGCTGCGTCGAGCATCTGGATGGCCGCACCCATCGGGTCGTCGTCGGGACGAGAGCCCCTGAGTCCGAACATGGTCCATACCTGGGCCATAGCGGGCGGCGCGACCACGCCGGGATGTCCGGCGGCGCGGGCCGCCTCCGCATCGACATAGATGGGATTGGTATTGCCCAGCGCTTCTAGCCAATTGTTGATCATCGGCTGGTTCACCGGATCACGTCCGAAACGAGGCGTGGACTCACCCGCCGCCTGTATCGCCTCAGCCGCGGCGATGATCGCTTCCGGAGTAGCGGTTTCCGGCATGCCGGACTCCTTCGTTCACTAGCGGGGTACTCGGGGCAGCCGGAGGCCGGAGGAGGCGACCAGCTCGCGCATCACCTCGTTGACGCCACCACCGAAAGTGACCACGAGGTTCTGCTTGGTCCTGCGGTCCAACCAGGTCAGCAGTTCACCTGTGGCCGGGTCGGCGGGGTCGCCGTAGCGGCCGACGATCTCTTCGGCGAGCCTGCCCGCCTCTTGTAGCGCTTCGGTGGAGAAGACTTTGGTGGCTGAGGCATCGGCGATCACCTGGGACTGGTCGTCCACAGCGGTCCCTGGCGAGGAACGAGACCACACGGAGCCGTGTGTACTCGGTCCCGCCGCACCTGCGGCCACCTGCCAATTCAGCAGTTCGTTCAGCCGGACCATGGCGTGGATACGACCGAGCGATCGGCGCACATCGAGGTGGCCGAGCGCACCATGCGACTGTGCCCAATCCCGCACCCGATCGTAGAGCTGCTCGATCTTGCCGGACGGCCCCAGACTCACCCGTTCGTGATTGAGCTGCGTCGTGATCAGCTTCCAACCCTGGTTCTCTGCACCGACCAGCATGGACGCGGGGACCTGCACGTTGTCGAAATAGGTCGCGTTGGTGTGGTGCGCACCGTCGCAGGTGATAATCGGTGTCCACGAGTACCCGGCCGCAGTGGTGTCCACGATCAGGATCGTGATGCCCCGGTGGCGCGACTGCGCTGGTCCAGTGCGGCAGGCCAGCCAGACATAGTCGGCTTCATGCGCGCCTGTGGTGAAAATCTTCTGCCCGTTGACGATCCAGTCCCCGGCTTCGTCGCGGACAGCCGATGTACGCAACGCCGCCAGATCAGTGCCCGCCTCGGGTTCGGAGTAACCGATCGCGAAATGGATATCGCCGGAAAGGATTCCAGGCAGGAACTGCTGCTTCTGTTCCTCGGTGCCGAACTGCTGCAGAGTAGGACCGACGGTCAAGAGGGTTACCAGCGGAAGCGGGACATCGGCCCGTACTGCTTCATTGAAGAAGATCTGCTGCTCGACCGGCCCGAAACCCTGCCCGCCGTATTCCTTCGGCCAGCCGACACCGAGCCAGCCGTCGCGCCCCATCCGCCGCACCACCGCACGGTATGCCTCGCCGTGCCGGTTCACCGCCATCTCGGCCTCCTCCTGCGGCGTCACGAGATCGGCGAAGTATTTGCGCAGTTCGTCGCGCAATCGGCACTGTTCGGTGGTCAGATCGATGAACATCGTGCTCCCAATCGATCGAGTCGGAACGATGCTCCGCCGAGCCAGCGGGCAATGTCCTTGGCCTGCGAGTAATAGCGATGCATCGGGTGGGTGACATCGACGCCGAGACCGCCGTGCAGGTGGTGGCATTTCTGCATAGCGGAAGGCAGTTCGGCGGTGATGGTGTAGGCCAGGATCTCCAGGTCGTCATCGATGCGCTCACGGTGTTTTCTGCTCGAACCACCCTGGGCAAGAGCCCAGTTCGCCGATACCGCAGCGACATGCATGGTACGCGAAACGACGTACAGATCGGCGATCTGCTGAGCCACCGCCTGGAACTGCGCCAATGGCCTGCCGAACTGTTCGCGGGTTCGCAGGTGCTCGGCAGTCAAGATGATCGCGCCGGTGAGCAATCCATCGGCTACTGAACCGATCGAAGCGAGCGCGAGCCGGTGCAGATCGGCGAGTCCGGAGGGCCAGAGCTGCTCGGCGGGAATCTCCACCTGATCCAGCACCACGGTGTATTCGGGAACACCACCGGAGACCGGCGTCGGCGTCATAGTGACCCCATCGGCATCCGAATCAACCAGGGCGATACCGGAATCGGTTGGCACGAGCAGCCAGCGCGCCTGTTCGGCATAAGGTACAGACACCTTGCAACCGCGCAGCCGTACCGTCGTACCCCCTGTGACAGCGTTGGTCTCCGGCCTATCGGTGAACGGCGCCGCCGGTTCGCTCAGTGCGGCCGTGAGCACCGTCCCCTGGGCGACCTCCGGTAGTACGCGGGCAAGGATGTGCTCCGGCGCGGAGGCGACCAAAGGCAGCACACCGAAGCCGAGCGTGGGCAGGGCCGCGACCGCGACCGCGTCCATCGCCAGCTCGGTGAGCAATACCGATACCCCTAGCAATCCCATACCGTCCCCGTCGTACTGCTGGGGTATCGGCAGGGAAAGCAGGCCTGAGTCGGCCAGCCGCGGCCATAGCCCCATATCGCGTGCGGGCTCGCGCTCCAGCAAGCTCACGACGACTTCGGCTACTGCGTCCTGACCCTCGTCCCTGGTGAAATCCACGCTTTTCTCCGAGTTGTCTCGATGGCTAATTGTCCGCGTCACGAGGCAGCCCCAGAATCCGCTCAGCGGCGACGGTAAGCAGAATCTGCTCGGTTCCACCAGCGATCGACAGGCAGCGAGTAAGCAAGAACTCCTTGGTTATCTCGGTATCAGTCGCGCCTGCCTGTCCTGCGATCTCGACAGCGAATTCCGCGACGGCTTGCCGGTGTCGCACCCCGACCAGCTTGCGCACGCTGCTCTGCGCGCCAGGATCACCACCGACCAGAATCTTCAGCGTGGCCCGTTGCTCCAGTAAAAGTCCGGCGACCGCTTCGGCGACAAAACCGCCGAGCCGGTCGTTCAACAGTTCCGCACCAGGGCCCGTGGCGGGCGTTTTCGCGATCAATTCCTCTAGTACCGGCCCGATTCCACCGCCACTCATCGCTACCCGCTCAGTGGACAGGGTAGAGCGGGCGATCCGCCAGCCGTTGTTCACCGCGCCGACCACGCAATCGTCCGGGACGAATACGTCGTCGAGGAAAACTTCACTGAAGCGCGCCTCGCCAGTGATCTGCACCAGCGGGCGGACCTCCAGCCCAGCGCTGCGCATGTCGACGAGGAAGTAGGTGATGCCACGATGCTTGGGCATGTCAGGATCAGTACGAGCCAGGCAAATCGCCCAATTCGCCTGGTCCCCCAAAGAAGTCCATACTTTCTGCCCACACAGCACCCAGCCTCCGTCCACCTTTTTCGCGGTAGTACGCAAGGCGGCCAGATCCGAGCCCGCCTCGGGTTCGCTGAACAGCTGGCACCAGACCACCTCACCGCGCAGCGTCGGCCAAGCGAATCTGTCGACCTGCGCTCGGGTGCCGTGTTGCAGCAGCGTGGGTATCGCCCAGCCGCCGATGGTCAGGTCCGGCACCGCGAGCCCCGCGCGGCGCAGCTCCTCGGCAATCACCAGACCGGTCGCTGGATCCGAGGCGCGGCCATAGGGCCGGGGCCAATGCGGCATGACCAGTCCTGCCTCGACCAGCTCGGTACGCTGCCGATCGGCGGGCAGCGCCGCAATCCTGGCGAGCTCGGCTTCCAAACCGTACGTGCTGTCGTCGTCCACCGCGGCCACCCCCTCTGCGGCGAAGACCTGATCGGCGCCGGTAGCGCGCCGCCGGCCTTGGCGGGTCAACTCGGTAACCCTGGCCCGCCAGCGCGGCGAGCCACCGAGCAGCTGCCGCAGCGCCAACGCTCTGCGCAAATAGAAATGCGCGTCGTGCTCCCAGGTGAAGCCGATACCGCCGAGCACCTGGATACAGTCCTTGGCGGTCTCGACCGCCGCGTCCAGCGCGATGGCTGCCGCGATCGCGGCAGCGATCGGCAATTCGGCGCCACCATCGTCCACGGCCGCCGCGACATCGGCCGCGACAGCGCGAATGAGTTCGGTCCGACAAAGCATCCAGGCGCAGATGTGCTTGACCGCCTGGAATGATCCGATCTTGCGCCCGAACTGCTCCCGCACCTTGGCATAGCCGACTGCGGTCTCCAGGCACCAGCCCGCGATACCGGCCAGCTCGGCGGCAGCCAACGCCACGAACAGATCCTCGACCGCGTCCGGCACGCTGAACACCAGGTCTGCCGGCACTCGTAGCTGCGCACAGTGCACCCGGGCCAGTGGCGTGCTCGGGTCGAGCGGTGCGAGCGGCTGGACCTGCAGACCGTCGGCCTCCGGCGGGATCAGACACCAGCGCCGCCCCTGCGGGAGCTCGACCGGCAGCAGCACGGCGGTGCCCGGTGCAGCACCGAGCACCCACTCACAGGTGCCCGTGAGCACCAGCACATCGTTCGCGGTAGTGCTCACGGGTAGGCTCACCGGCGAATCGACAATGCCGTCGAGCGCGATGCCGCAGGGCAGGTCCTCGTCTAGGTGCCCCGCAGTGATCAGATTGGCCAGAACCGTCGTGAGCACGGGGCCACCGACCAGATCATGCGCCGCCTGCTCGAGCAGGACAGCAAGGTCGGTGAACGAGCCGCCCGCCCCGCCTGCCTCCTCGGCCACTGCCACACGGAAGACCCCGAGTTCGGCCAATGCGGGCCAGTAGGTCCGCCAGAAATCGACCTGACCGGCCCGCATTGTTGCAATTGGGCGGACCGACTCCGCCCACCCTCGCATCGACTCCTGAACGGCTTTGTGCTCTTCAGTGGTGGCGATGGTCACACTCCATACCGCCTTTCCGGCGTGACTCCCACACCTAGAACATGTTCTAATATCCTAGCCGGGCGTAAGTCAAGAGACCATCGCCGCAATGACAGACCGCGCACGCAGCAGACGAAACGATCTTTTTCGGAAAGGACTTTCATCAATGGCCAGCCCGTCTCGTTCGCAACCAGCCGACCCGAGCGTGGCACTACCCACCGCGACAGTCACCACGCTCAGCGAGGATGAACTGAGCTCGGCGGCTCAGCGTGAGCGGCGCAAGCGGATTCTGGACGCGACCTTGGCACTCGCTTCGAAGGGCGGTTACGACGCGGTCCAGATGCGAGCAGTGGCCGAGCGCGCCGATGTCGCGGTCGGCACGTTGTACCGGTATTTCCCCTCGAAGGTGCACCTGCTGGTGTCGGCACTGTCCCGCGAATTCGAGCAGATCGAGAGCAAGCGCAGGCCGCTTGCCGGACAGACACCGCAGGAACGCATGCACCTGCTGCTGACCCAGATCACCCGGATGATGCAGCGCGACCCGCTACTCACCGAAGCCATGACTCGCGCATTCATGTTCGCCGACGCCTCTGCCGCAGCCGAGGTAGACCGCGTCGGCAAGGTGATGGACCGGGTATTCGCACGTGCGATGAACGACGGCGAACCCACCGACCGGCAGATGGGCATCGCGCGGGTCATCAGCGATGTGTGGTTATCGAACCTGGTGGCCTGGCTGACCCGGCGCGCATCGGCCACCGACGTCACCGAACGACTGGAACTCACTGTCGACCTGCTGCTCAGCGACCGTAACCAGTAAACCGGGTAACGCGGAGGCAGAATCGTCAACGCGTTCAGCGAATTAGCTGCCCGGCCACGCGCCCCTGCGCGGATCGCCTGTCCCGCGACAAAGCTCACCTGCTCCGAACCGACCGCTCTCAGCCGCGTAGATCCTTTGGATATCGGTCCTGGCGCACACGCTATAGCGCGCACAAGGACCGGCACGCTTCGGTGTGAATTCGACGCAGTATTGTTTCTCACGCCCCCCGGAAAAAACTCCTCCGATCACTAGGTTGGATGCGTGAGCGCACAGGATCTGCCACTGGAACTTCGTCGTGCACTTTCGACGGTCGCGCGGGTGCCACGATTGCTGGTCGCATCGGACTACGACGGGACACTCGCGCCCATTGTGTCCGACCCGACCAAAGCCTTTCCCCATCGGGAATCGGTGAGCGCGTTACGAGCACTCGCCGGCCTTACCGGAACCACCGCCGCTGTGATCTCTGGTCGCGCACTGCGGGATCTCGCGGCATTGTCCAGGCTGCCGATCGAAGTACAACTGATCGGCAGCCACGGCTCGGAGTTCGACGTCGGCTTTGTGCACGCCATCGATAACGACGCCAAACAGCTGCTCCGCGAGATCCAGTCGGCGCTGAATCAGATCGCCGTGGACAATCCCGGCGTCACGGTCGAGATCAAACCAGCCAGTGTCGCATTGCACGTGCGCAACGCGAGCCCGGAGATCGGGCATCGCGCGCTGACCCAGGTCCGGCTCGGCGCGGCATCCTGGTTCGGCGTGCAGGTCACCGAAGGCAAGGCCGTCATCGAACTGGCGGTGGTGCAGACAGATAAAGGCGTAGCGCTGGACACCGTTCGACATCAGGCGGGCGCGTCGGCCGCAGTGTTCTTCGGCGACGACGTTACCGACGAGAAGGCCTTCCGAGTGCTGTCCGGGCCCGATGTCGGCATCAAAGTCGGCAACGGCGAGAGCTTGGCCAAGTTCCAGGTGGGCAATACCGAGGCCGTGGCCTGCGCGCTGGCATACCTGCTCGAAGAGCGCCGCACCTGGCTGGCAGGCGCGAGCGCGCCGCGCATCGAACGACTGACCATGCTGGCCAGCCCGCGCTCGGTAGCACTGCTTACCCCGGACGCGACTGTAACCTGGCTGTGCCATCCGGAACCGGATTCAGCGGCGGTGTTCGCGCATTTGCTCGGCGGCACGCAGGGCGGTCACTTCACCATCGAACCGGAGCGGCCCGGCCTTCCGCTCTCACAACGTTATCTCGATGGCACAATGACTGTCGAAACCCGTTGGGCCAGTTTGCAAGTTGTCGACTATCTGCCACATGACGTCGCACCGAACCGTACCGATCTGACTCGGGTGATCACCGGGCACGCGAAAGCAGTGGTCACCTTCGCCCCACGCCCGGAGTTCGGCCAGGTGCCGGTGAGTATCGAAGCCCAGGGAGACGGGCTGCGCGTACACGGCACCAACGATCCGATCGCCCTGCGTTCCCCCGACGTGCGATGGGAAATCGTCTTCGACGGAACCCATGAGTCCGCACGAGCTGTCATCGATCCTTCCCGGGGGCCGGTTGTACTCGAATTACGCTGCGGTACCAGCGATCTCGATCCGGCCGCAGTCGACGAGCCGCAGCGGCGACAGGATGCGGAGCGCTACTGGACGAAGTGGGCCGCACAGCTCGCGCTGCCGCCGCTGAAGCCGGATCTGATGAAGCGCTCCGCACTGACCCTGCGGGGTCTGGTGCACGCTCCATCCGGCTCGATCCTCGCCGCGGCCACTACCTCGCTGCCCGAGGACATCGGCGGCGTGCGCAACTGGGACTACCGCTACTGCTGGCTGCGCGATGCGGCCCTGACCGCACAAGCGCTGGTCTCGCTGGGCTCGTTCGAAGAGGCCGAGGGCTTCCTCGGCTGGGTATACCAGGTGCTGGAGACCCTGCCAGGGCCTGAGCGTCTACACCCGCTGTACACGCTGTACGGCGAGACGCTGCCGCCGGAGGCATCGATCGACCAGCTGCCCGGATACGCGGGCTCCCGTCCGGTGCGTGTAGGCAACGCGGCGAACATGCAAGTACAGCTGGATGTCTTCGGTCCGATCGTCGACCTCATCGCGACTCTGGCTCATGCCAGGGAGTTGCGTGGGATCACCGACCCCGCCGGTGTGTTGCCGGACGCGGACTGGGAACTGGTGCGTGCCATGGTCTCGGCAGTACAGCACCGCTGGCAGGAGCCCGACCACGGTATCTGGGAGATCCGCGGCAACCCCCGCCATCACGTGTACTCGAAGGTGATGGGCTGGCTGACCGTCGACCGAGCGTTGACCTTGGCCCAGAAGTTCGATCGCGAGGCCGATCCGGCCTGGGTGGCGTTGCGCGACACTATCGCTGACGAAGTGAAGATCAAGGGCTGGAACGACGAGGTGCAATCTTACACTGCGGCCTACGACGGCACCGATCTGGACGCGGCGACCCTGCACATCGGGCTGAGCGGACTGATCGATCCATCCGATCCGCGCTTCGCGGCGACCGTTGTGGCGACCGAGGCCGAGCTGCGCAGCGGTTCGACCGTGTACCGCTATCGTCACGACGATGGCCTGCCCGGCGGCGAAGGTGGATTCCACTTGTGCGCGGCCTGGCTGGTCGAGGCATACCTGCTGATCGGAAAGCGCTCGGATGCCGAGGCATTATTCGCCCAACTGGTCGATGTCGCGGGCCCGACCGGGCTGCTCAGCGAGGAGTACGATCCGGTGGCCGAACGATCGCTCGGCAATCACCCGCAGGCCTACAGCCACCTCGGTCTCTTGCGCTGCGCGCAGCTGCTCGGACAACCAGTGGGGGCCGCGCTGGTCTGACCGCACAACTCTCAGGGCCCGCGAGCGCTTTCGTGTTCGCGGGCTCTTCATATTCTGGATCCGGCGCGGTACGGCGCGATACCGATTGACGCCCCCTGCTAAAGTTAAACGGTAACGATTTCCATTATCTAGTGCAGTACCGGGAGTGTCCCCACGTGAGAACCCGATTCGCCATGAAATGCGCAGGCATCGCCGTGGGGCTCGCCTCCACCATGACCCTCACCGCCTGCGACGGCACACCTGATGAAGGCAAGCCGATTGTCGTTGCCTCCACTAATGTCTGGGGCGATATAGCAACCACCATCGCTGGTCCTGACGCCACCGTCCGAGCACTGATCACCGATCCTTCCGCCGACCCACATTCGCATGAGACCTCCGCTGTGGAGTCGGCTGCGCTGCGCGACGCCGACCTGGTGGTCTACAACGGTGGCGGCTATGACGAATTCGCCGAGAAAGCGGTGGCGGGTACGACCACCCGCACAGTGGACGCATTCGCACTCCGAGTCGACAAAAGCGATGATAACGAGCATGTCTGGTACGACATGAATACTGTCGAGGTGGTCGCAGACCGGATCGCGACCCAACTCGGCGAGTTGGACCCGGCTAAAGCCACCACCTACACCGAGCGTGCGACAACATTCCGCAACCAGCTCGCCACAATCACCGCCATCCTCGACAAGCTCGCCGCCGAGCACCCGGAAACGCCGGTACTGCAGACCGAACCGCTCGCGCATTACCTCTTGGCCGCAGCCAAGGCCAAGGATCTGACGCCACATGAGTTCCAAGAGGCCATCGAGCAAGAGACCGACCCCGCGCCCGCGGCCGTCGCAGCCACCAGGGATCTACTCACCAGCAAGCGAGTACGTGCACTGATCTACAACACACAGACCAGCAATAAGATCACCGAGAACCTGCGTGACATCGCCCGCCACACGGGCATCGACATCATCGAAGTAACCGAAACAATACCTAACGGTATGAATTACATACAGTGGCAAACAGCGAATGCGCGAGCTTTCGCTATCGGGCTGGGCTGAGCGAATGAGCAACAGAGTCGAGCTGATCGAGCCAACAGCACCACAGCGGCGAGCAGAGTCCAGTGCTGACGAGAATGGTTCAGCCGCCGTGCACCTGGAATCCGCCCGATTGTCATTCGGTAATCGCACGCTCTGGCAAGAGCTGAATCTTACTATCGCCCCTGGTGAATTTGTCGCCGTCCTCGGACCGAACGGATCTGGTAAAACCTCCTTACTGAAGGTACTGCTCGGTCAGCTCGCATTGAGTTCGGGCACCGTCCGGATCGCGGGCGCGCCCGCGCGCACCGGCAATCCGGACCTCGGTTATGTGCCGCAACAGAAAACAATTGACGCCGGAGTGCAATTACGTGGTATCGATCTGGTCGGTTTGGGCGTCGACGGGCACCGCTGGGGACTCGGGCTGCGCGCGCGAGCGGAACGTAAGCACAGGGTGACCGCAGCCATCGCGGATGTCGGCGCGCAACATTTCGCGCACGCACCACTGGAATCCATGTCCGGCGGTGAACAACAGCGGCTGCGGGTGGCACAGGCTCTGGTCGGCGACCCGAAGGTGCTGCTGTGCGATGAACCACTGCTCAGCCTGGACCTGGCCAATCAGCGATTGGTCGCCGAGCTGATAGATCGCAGGCGACGTACCCACGCCACCTCAGTGCTTTTCGTAACACACGAGATCAATCCGATTCTGCCGCTGGTGGATCGGGTGCTGTACCTGGTTGACGGACAGTTCCGGATCGGGACGCCGGAGGAGGTGATGACCTCGGCGGTATTGTCGGAGCTGTACCGGACCGAGGTCGACGTTGTCCGAGTTCGCGGGCAGTTGGTAGTTGTCGGCACCGGCGACACAATGGACGCGCTAGGCACAGCGGGTGGACACTGCCACGGCGCCGCGGGTGACGGATTCGCTCAGGGTGTTTCCCAGCCGGATGGGACGCTGCCCACCCGTGCCATGGCGCCACACAGTCCTGCTCGGAGCACGGCCGACCTGATCGATAGCAGCGGTGGCCATAACGCCAGTGCCACCGCATCAGTCGTGCACTCGGATGCGCGCGGAGTGCGCTCATGATCGACAAACTGTCCGGTGTCATCACGAAGTTGCTGGATTTCCCGACTACCGCGAATCTGCTGTCCTACGACTTCGTCCAGCAGGCCCTGCTGGCCGCAGCGTTACTCGGGCTGCTGTCCGGGGTGATCGGTCCGCTGATCATCAGCAGGCAGATGTCTTTCGCTGTGCACGGCACCAGCGAGCTATCGCTGACCGGCGCTGCCGCCGCGCTGCTGGCGGGCATCGGAGTCGGCCTCGGCGCTATCGCGGGCTCCGTGGTCGCGGCCGTGCTCTTCGGTTTACTGGGAACCCGTGCGAGAGAACGTGACTCGGTAATCGCGGTGATACTCTCGTTCGGCCTCGGACTTTCGGTGTTGTTTCTGTGGTTAGGCCCCGATCGTGCCGGATCGAAGTTCTCGCTGCTGACCGGGCAGGTGGTCAGCGTCGGTAACGACGGTCTCGGCCTGCTCGCCATCTGCACGGCAGTGGTGCTCGTAGTGCTCGCGTTCGTCTACCGACCGCTCCTGTTCGCCAGCTCTGATCCCGAAGTAGCGGTGGCGCGAGGAGTTCCGGTGCGCATGCTGTCGATCGTGTTCGCCGTGCTGCTCGGCATCACAGCGGCGTTCGGGGTGCAGATCGTCGGAGCGCTGCTGGTACTCGCACTACTGATAACCCCAGCCGCCGCGGCGGCACAGCTCACCGCGAATCCCGCTACAGCGACGATACTTGCCGTGATATTCGCCGAGTTCTCCGCAGTCGGCGGGATTATCTTGTCGCTGGCACCCGGTGTTCCGGTCTCGACATTCGTCACTACAATTTCGTTCCTGATCTACCTGGTCTGCCGAGCACTCGGCACCTATCGACGCAAGGCTGCCCGAGTCCGATGATTTCCCCCACGCAGCCATCACCATTGATCCCGATCTTTTGACGACAGGCGACCTCCTGGCCACCGAAGCCACCTTCGAGGGCGCAAATTCCCGCACCGAACCGGCAGTTGTCCCGGTCGGCTACCATCCTGTGACATGTGTCCGGAACTGCACGTCGATGTCTCCGCAGGAGTCGCCGTGCTCACTCTCAACCGGCCTGCGCAGCAGAATGCCATCACCCCGGTGATGGTCACTGGACTGAGCACCGCACTGCAACGCTGCGATGCGGAAGACGCTATCCGTGCCGTGGTCCTCACTGGCACCCCGCCCGCGTTCTGCGCGGGCGCGGACCTATCCGATCGGGTCGGTGCGGTCAGCGCGGCCATCGACCCGCCGCCATGGCGAATCCGCAAACCGGTGATCGCGGCGGTGAACGGGCACGCAGTAGGCATCGGCTTGGCGCTTGCGTTACAGTGCGACCTGCGATACATGGCGCGTGATGCGGTGTACGCGCTCAATCAGGTTCGCCGCGGCGTCCTGGTCGACGGCGGTGCCCATTGGTTACTTCCCCGCCTGATCGGCATGGCGAATGCGGCCGACATCATGCTGACCGGTCGCCTCTTCGACGGCGACGAGGCGAAAGCACTTGGTTTGGCCAATAGCTGCCTCCCGGCGGGCGAAGTGCTGCCGACAGCGCTCGCTGTCGCGCACGACATCGCCACCGGCCCGGCTCCACTTCCGGTGGCGTTATCCAAGCGGCTGCTGTGGGAGGGGCTGAGGATGAACCCGGAGGTGGTCAGCCGACTGGAGGTCGAGCTCAATCAGGATGTCGCCGAGAGCATCGATGGTAACGAGGCCATGATCGCGTTTCGCAATCGTAGACAGCCGCGCTGGTCCGGCAGCGTCAGCACGGAATGGCCCGGCTGGGACCACACCGGAGAACGCGAACCACCCAAAGGTTCAGGCATTACCTTTGAGGAGGATAAGTAGGTACAGCGTTGCCAGGCAGATCATCAAGACGGTGCCGACAATGCCGAGAATATAGCCGACCATCACCTGGGTACGGCCGCCATACGCACCGCCGGACTTCTCGATCTGATCCAGCGCCCGCTTACCCATCGCCCACGCCACCGGCCCTGTTATCCCGAAACAGAGAATGCTGAGCGCGCCGAGAACCAGCACCGCCGTCGCATTGGGATGCTCGACCGGTTGACCGATAGGCTGATTCGGTATCACCACCAGCCGAATTCTACGGGGCGCTCACGACTTTGCGTAGATTTCTCCAGTCGTCTGGTATCTTCGGGCTAACTCCAACACAGCGACTCCGCTGAGCTGGCATAGCGTCAACAGCGTTTGCGTTATCGAGCCCGCCCGGACTCCCACGGCATTCAGCTTCGGCGCTGCCGGGCAATTTCCGAGAGCACCACACCTGCGGCGACCGAGGCGTTGAGTGATTCCACCGGACCAGCCATCGGAATGGACAAGATCGCGTCGCAGGTCTCACGCACCAAGCGGGACAAGCCCTTGCCCTCCGAACCGACTACCAACACAATCGGCTCGCGGCCGTCGAAGCCGTCCAAGAGGGTACTGCCGCCTGCGTCCAAACCGATGACCTGAATGCCCTGTCCAGCCCAATCTTTCAAGGTGCGAGTCAGGTTCGTCGCGCGTGCGACCGGAAGCCGGGCCGCAGCACCCGCACTGGTGCGCCAGGCCACCGCGGTGACGCTCGCGCTGCGCCGCTGCGGGATCAGCACACCATGCCCGCCGAAGGCCGCTACCGAACGGATCACCGCGCCTAGATTGCGCGGATCGGAGATATTGTCCAATGCGACCAACAGTGCAGGCGCCGCCGCATCGCGAGCCCGATCGAGCAGATCATCCGGATGAGCGTAACGGTACGGCGGCACCTGCAAAGCAAGGCCCTGATGCAATCCATTGGCACTCAACCGATCCAGATCGGTGCGCGGCACCTCCAGGATAGAGATGCCCCTATCGGCGGCGCTGCGCACACTCTCGGTCAATCGATCGTCGTTCTCGGCGCCGACCGCGACGTACAACGCCGTCGCGGGCACCCCCGCACGCAAGCACTCGACTACCGGATTGCGCCCGAGTACCAGCTCCGGGCCGTCGTCGCTCCTGCGTCCCGCAGGTCGGCCCTGACCACCGCTGCCGGATGGGCGGCCCTGAGCAGCTCTGGCTTTCGCAGCCGCCCGCTTGGCAGCGGGATGCTTGGTTCGCTTCTCGGCCGGCGGCGTCGCGCCGCGCCCCTCCAGTCCACGCCTGCGCTTGCCGCCGGAGCCGACCACCGCACCCTTCTTGCTGCCGCCTTTGCGCACCGCGCCTCGACGCTGTGAATTGCCTGCCATTACGTGGCCTTTCCAGTTCGCGGTGTGCCGAGCGACCATTCTGGACCGTTGACGGTATCGGTGACCTCGATACCAGCGGACCACAAGCGCGCACGTACGGCGTCGGCGTTTGCCCAGTCCTTTGTCTCTCGTGCTGCTTGGCGGCGGTCCAATTCCGCGCGCACCAGCACGTCCAGGGCATCCAACGCAGCCGAGGAATCTCCTTGCGTATGCCAGTGCGGATCGAGCGGGTCGACACCCAGAATGCCGAGCATGGCACGTACCTGACTGGCCAGATCACGGGCAGAGTCGAGCGCCTCGGCTTCCAGTGCCTTGTTGCCCTCGTGCACCACCCGATGAATCTCGGCCAGCGCTTTCGGGACGGCGAGATCGTCATCGAGGGCAGCGGTGAACCCATCGGTCCATTTACCCACCGGAATCTCGCCTACCCGGTCGAGCACCCGGTGCACAAAAGCCTCGACACGCTGGTAGGTCTGCGCCGCATCGGTGAGCGCCTGATCCGAATACTCCAGCATCGAGCGGTAATGCGCGCTGCCGAGGTAGAACCGGAGTTCGACGGCGCGAATCCGGGCGAGCACGTTAGGCACCGAGAGCACGTTGCCCAGCGACTTGGACATCTTCTCTCCGCCCAAAGTCACCCAGCCGTTGTGCAACCAGTACCTGGCGAAACCAGCACCGGACGCCTTCGACTGAGCGATCTCGTTCTCATGGTGCGGGAATACCAAGTCCATACCACCGCAGTGGATATCGAACTCCGAACCCAGATAGTACTCGGCCATGGCGGAGCACTCGAGATGCCAGCCGGGACGGCCGGGTCCCCATGGAGAGAGCCAGTTGGGCTCACCCGGCTTGGCAGCCTTCCATAGGGTGAAATCGCGTGGATCGCGCTTGCCTTCGCCCGCACTCTCACCCTGATGCACATCGTCGATCTTGTGGCCGGACAGCTTTCCGTACTCTGGGTAACTGACCACATCGAAGTAGACATTGCCCGCCGAGGCATAAGCATGTCCTCGTTCGATCAACCGCTGCATCATCTCGATCATCTGAGTGATGTGGCCGGTCGCGCGGGGCTCCACGGACGGCGGCAGCACGCCCAACTGTTCGTAGGCGCGGTCGAAGGCACGCTCGTGGGTCGCAGCCCACTCCCACCACGGCCTGCCCGCCTCGGCGGCCTTGGCCAGGATCTTGTCCTCGATATCGGTGACATTGCGGATGAACCAGACATCGTAGTCGTGCGCGAGCAACCAGCGTCGGAGCACATCGAACGCGACCCCACTACGTACATGACCGATGTGTGGCTCCCCCTGCACAGTAGCGCCACAGAGGTACACCGAAGCACGGCCGGGGACCAAGGGCACGAAAGCACGCATGGCCCGCGTATCGGTGTCGAAAAGGCGCAGAGTCACGGAAGCCGATCCTAACTGGTAGTCAAGGGTGTTCACGGACCGGCTCGGGGTCGGTAACGATCTGGGAACGGGATCAACGACAGTCGTGTAACAGAGCCGTCGCCACTGCGGCGACTCCCTCGCCACGACCAGTCAGCCCGAGACCATCGGTGGTCGTACCGGATACCGAGACAGGGGCGCCGAGTAGCTCGCCGAGCACCTGTTGCGCCTCAGCGCGCCTAGGCCCGATCTTGGGCCGGTTACCGATCACCTGGACCGCCGCATTGACCACCTCGAAGCCCGCTTCACCGAGCAGCCGACGAACTTCCTTAAGCATGGCCGCACCGGAGACACCCGCCCATTCCGGGCGCCCGGTACCGAATACCGCGCCGACGTCTCCGAGGCCGGCTGCGGACAGCAATGCGTCGCACAGCGCGTGCGCGGCGACGTCACCGTCCGAATGGCCCGCGCAGCCGTCGGCGCTGTCGAACAGCAGACCGGCCATCCAACAGGGACGTCCGGCTTCGATGGGATGAACATCGGTGCCGATGCCGACGCGCATGCTCACCGCGCCACCGCCTGGCCGGTATTTGCGCCGTTGCGCACCGCGACCGCGAGCAGGAGGTCGAGCGGAGTAGTGATCTTGAAAGCCAGTGGATCGCCGGGGATGGTGGCGACCGGGACACCCAGCCGCTCGACCAGTCCCGCGTCATCGGTGGCCTGGATACCGTGGGTCGCGTAGGCGCGGCGCAGCAGGTCGGCGGTGAAACCCTGCGGCGTCTGCACGGCGCGCAACTGCGCGCGATCGGGAGTGCCGGTCACCGCCCCTGTCTCGTCGATGGATTTGATGGTGTCGGCGACCGGGAGTCCAGGAACCACCGCTCGACGACCCGCGCGCAGCTGCGCGACCACCCGTGCGATCAGTTCGGGCGGCGTAAGAGCTCTAGCGGCGTCGTGCACGAGGAAATAGGCCGCTTCGGGCGCTGCGGCGAGACCAGCCCGCACCGAGTCGAGTCGTTCGGCGCCGCCTGCGACCACCTGCACCGAATCCGAGGGCGACAGCAGGGCAGCGGCACGGTCGGCGAATTCGGCGGGAACTATCACGATGATCCGATCGACCGCGGCGGAGGCGATCAAACCCTCCACCGCAAGCCGGACCATAGGTGTACCACCGACCGCGACGAACGCCTTGGGAGTCTTCTCACCAAGACGTACACCGCGACCCGCGGCAGGCACCAAGGCAACCACGGACCCGTCGACGGGACGAGTGCCGTTGTCAGGTGTGTTCACGGTCAGGAGGCCGCTGCGAGAACCTCGTCGAGTAGTGTCTCGGCCTTACCGTCATCGGTGCCCTCGGCCAGCGCGAGCTCGCCGACCAGAATCTGTCGAGCTTTGGCGAGCATGCGCTTCTCTCCCGCGGACAGGCCACGGTCCTGCTCCCGGCGCCACAGATCGCGAACGACCTCGGCCACCTTGTTCACATCGCCGGAGGCGAGCTTCTCCAGATTGGCCTTGTACCGACGCGACCAGTTGGTCGGCTCCTCGGTATGCGGTGCGCGTAGCACCTGAAAGACCCGGTCGAGCCCTTCTTGACCGACAACATCACGCACACCGACATCGTCGGCGTTCTCCGCGGGAACGCGAACAGTGAGATCGCCCTGGGCGACCTTCAGGACCAGATACTCTTTTTGCTCACCCTTGATGGTGCGAGTCTCGATTGCTTCGATCAGCGCCGCTCCGTGGTGGGGGTAAACGACGGTGTCTCCGACCTTAAACATCATGTGTCCCGTGCCCCTTTCGATGTTCACAGTTTAACATGCGACTCGATAACGGCGCGATCAACTGTGCAGGTCAGGGCCACAACGAGGCAACCGGGGGACTTGACAGACATCAAGTGATGTGCATTACCTTGTGCCAGAACGAGTTATCGCCTGGCCACACCGCCCCCCTCGCCGCTTCGGCGGTTCGGCATCCGCTCCGCAACCCCCGAAACTCAACCGAATTGTTACCGATCCGAAAGGTGTCGGTGGCGACGCTCCGGTGCCTGCCCGCGCTGCCCCGCGGTCGGCGGAGCGGCCTTGAACAGCGACCGGGTGCGAGTTGATGTAGCCCCCGCGCCTAGCTCGCCGAAGAAACTACTACGCTGCCTAGTTACTACGCTCCCGAGCAGAGCGGAGCCCGGTCGACATGGAGGGACAACCCGTGACTGCCCTGAACGCTGTGACCGCCCCGAACCCGAAGGGGACGCGACGTCGCATGGTGACGGTCGCCGCACTCGCCGCCGGAGCGGCACTCGCACTGTCAGGCTGCGGCGCGGGCCAGATCTCGCAGACCGCTAGCCAGGTCGCCGCAGTGAACGGCAACTACGCCAATATCGGACGCATCGCGCTGCGGAACGTACATATCGTGCATCCGGCCGAGGGCACCGAATACACCAATACCAAGGGCGGCAAGGCGGTCATCGCGCTGTCCTTCATCAACAACAGTCAGTCCGGCTCCGACAAGCTGGTCGGCATCACCACGGACCTCGGCACCGTCAAGATCACCCCGGCCGAGGGCAAGTCCGCTGTCGAGCTCGCCCCACAGCAGGTAGTCGTCGCCAAGAGCCTGCCCGGCAAGCATGACGCCGATTCGGCTACCGCCGAGTCCCGTAGTTCGAACGACACCAAGACCGCCACCGGCAATCCCGAGGACAACCCGATTCTCATCGAGATCACCGATCTGACCAAGGACATCATTCCTGGCCTGACCTACGACGTCTCGTTCAACTTCGAGAAGAACGGCACCGTCCAAGTGTCGGTGCCCGTAGACGCGGGCATCCACATAGAGCGGCACGAATCCGACTTGTCCGGGCCTGCCGAAATCGAGCACCAGAGCGGGCACTGATCGGACAACTGTCGGACGCGTTACGTATGGTGCGCGTGTGGCAAAGACCAAGCCGATCTTCCGGTGCTCCGCATGCTCCCATGAAGTTGCCAAGTGGGTAGGCAAATGTCCCGGATGCGAGGCTTGGGGAACTGTCGACGCGGTGATCGCCGAGCCGAATACGGCTGGCGCGGGCGGCCGTAAGGCGATGCTGCCGAGCACAGCAGCCGCACCGATTTCGCAGATCGATTCTCAGGTCACCAAAGCCAGGCCGACCGGGGTCAGCGAACTCGACCGAGTGCTCGGCGGCGGCGTAGTGCCCGGCTCAGTGGTGCTACTGTCCGGCGAGCCCGGCGTGGGCAAATCAACGCTACTGCTCGAAGTAGCGCACCGATGGGCAGCACAGCGGGACGAGAAATCGCTGTATGTCACCGCAGAGGAGTCGGCGGGACAGGTCCGGCTGCGCGCCGACCGCACCAGAGCGGTGCACGACCGGGTCTATCTAGCCTCGGAATCGGACTTATCGATCGTGTTCGGGCATGTCGAGCAGGTACGCCCCAGCTTGCTCGTGGTCGACTCGGTGCAGACCATGCTCGCTCCGGAGACCGACGGCGTGATCGGCGGCGTCACCCAGGTGCGCTCGGTAACCACTGCGCTGACTTCGCTTGCGAAAGCAAGCGGGGTCGCAGTGCTCGTGGTCGGGCATGTCACCAAAGACGGCAATGTCGCGGGCCCACGCACGCTCGAACACCTGGTTGACGTGGTCCTGCAATTCGAGGGCGACAAGAACTCCACGCTACGGATGGTGCGCGGTATCAAGAACCGCTTCGGCAGTGCCGATGAGGTGGGCTGTTTCGAACTGCATGAAGACGGGATCTCCGGTGTCGACGATCCTTCCGGCCTGTTCCTGCACCACCGGACCGATTCGGTACCAGGCACCGCAGTGACCGTTGCCATGGACGGCAAGCGGCCGCTGGTCGGTGAGGTGCAGGGCCTGACAGTGAAAACCGAGATCCCGCAGCCCCGCCGCGCGGTAAGCGGATTGGATTACCACCGAGTGGCCATGGTGCTGGCCGTCCTGCAGAGCCGCGGCCGAGTGTTCCTCGGTAAGAACGACGTATACGCCGCGACGGTCGGCGGTATGCGGCTGGTCGAGCCTGCTGCCGATTTGGCCATCGCACTGGCCATCGCCAGTGCCGAAGCCGATATCGCGATCCCCCCGGGCTGGGTGATTCTCGGCGAAGTCGGACTGGCGGGCGAAGTTCGTAAGGTAACCGGCCTTGCCCGCAGACTGGCCGAGGCCGAACGCCTCGGCTTCACTACCGCCCTGGTTCCTCCTGGTCCAGCACCGGCGAAAAGCACCATGAAGATCCGCGAAGTCAGCGATATCCGCTCCGCGATCCGTATGGCGGGTATCCGCAGACTACGTGCCACCCCAGCAGAAGCAGTCGGCTGAGGCTGATCCGCCGAGCGCCATGCTCGGCATTCATCCCACAGACCTGGGTGGTTATCACCGCTGCGCCGCACCCGGCACAGCGCTCAATGACCGATGAAACGAACCCCGCTCAGGCAAGGTTGAACGGCTCAGCCGCACTACGCACCGTACCTAGTTGCGCCACAACGTTGTATGCCCCCGGAGGCACCTGTACACGTTCGCCGGCGCAATCAGGCTGCGACGTGGAACCCGACCAAGTCACCGTGAACGCCGCCTGCTCACCACGATTCATCGTTCGTATATCGGGCCTACCGTCCGGATAACAGTCCGCGCTCGACCACAGTCGCTGCCTTCCGTCGAGCGTGTACACCGAAACCTGTTGCAGACCAGAACCCATGTCACGAGTACACGTCACGGTCGAGATATTGGTGATGACGATCCCGAACACTGGCTGCTCGCCGAGCCGGTAGGTAGGCTGCTCGACTGTCACTTTGATCGCAAGCGACTGGTCTGGGCACGGCCCGGCCGCCACAATACCGGCGGCCGCCGCAGGCGGGTTCGGCGCTTCGGAACCGACTGTGGCCGATTTCTCGATCTCCGGAGCCTGGGTGGAGCCGGCGGAGGCGGCGTCATCGGGCGAATCACCGCCACGCACGATGACGAATACGACCCAAACCACCAGAGCGAGGATGATGACCAGAATTCCGATGGCGAACGCGCGGCGACGCCAATAGATCTCCGGTGGCAGCGGTCCATTCGGTTCCAGCACGCATCAACGGTAAGGGCACGATTGGGCATAGCGCCTCAGGGGCGCGGCGTGTCGGCCGCTCACGCTCATCGGCAACGGGTAGGTTCCGTCAGCACTCCGAGCGCAATACCCTTGACCGTATACCTCGGTGCCATACACCTCACGGCCCAGGGCACGATGCCATCGCGCCCTGTTCAGGCCACTTCGCCGATATTGCCGACAACCCGGTGCAGTTGCACCCGCCCCTCGGCCAGTTTGTAGGTCACGCAGGCGATCGCGCACTCACCGGCCGCGACCCGCTGCGAAATAACCATCGATCGCTGCACGAGCAAGTGGCTGGTCTCCACTACGTGCCTAGCCTCTATCTCGTCGACGGTGGAAAGACCTTCGCGACGACCGATCAGGATGGACGGCGTGACTCGCTCCACCACGCTCCGGATGAATCCGCCGGGGACCTCGCCGCCGTCGAGCGCGTCGATGGTCGCCTGCACCGCACCACAGCTGTCATGTCCGAGTACCACGATGAGCGGTACGTTGAGCACATGCACCCCGTACTCGATCGAGCCGAGCACTGAGCTATCGACCACATGTCCCGCGGTACGCACCACGAACATGTCTCCAAGTCCCTGATCGAAAATCAGCTCGGCGGCGACTCTGGAATCACCGCAACCGAACACGATCGCTTGTGGGTGCTGGCCGCCGACGAGCTTGGCCCGGTCTGCCGCACCCTGACCAGGGTGCAGTAGCGCGCCGTTGACGAAGCGCTCGTTGCCTTCTCGAAGGGACTTCCAAGCACTGATCGGTGTGTAACCAGGCATACCGACCATTGTGCACAAGGCTTGCGCTACTGGCGAGTTCTACTGGTTATAAGCGAGCAAATATCACCGCATAGTTAGAGAACGGGAATAGTGAGGGTAGTGCGAAACAGTACAGCGAAGAGCATCGACCAGGACACACTGCTGAACTGGTACCGGGAAAACGCGCGTGATCTGCCGTGGCGAGAGCCGAGCAGCACCGCATGGCAGATCCTGCTGAGCGAGGTCATGCTGCAGCAAACACCAGTCGCACGGGTTGAGCCGATCTGGCGGGAGTGGGTAGCACGCTGGCCGGTCCCTTCGGCGTTGGCCGCGTCCTCGCCCGCCGAACTCCTACGCGCCTGGGGCAAACTCGGTTATCCGCGCCGCGCGCTACGACTGCACGAGTGCGCCAGAGTGCTGGCAACCGAGCACAACAACGAGGTCCCCGCCGATGTGGATGTACTGCTCGGCCTACCGGGCATCGGCGCGTATACCGCGCGCGCTGTCGCGTGCTTCGCCTACGGTCAGCGAGTTCCAGTGGTGGACACCAATGTTCGCCGGGTGGTCGCCAGAGCAGTACACGGGCGGGCAGAAGCGGGCAATCCGACCGCGCGCGACCTCCCTGAGACCGAAGCCCTGCTGCCGAGCCAGGCCGACAACGCCACCGTATTCTCCGCGGCCCTGATGGAACTCGGGGCGACCGTGTGCACTGCGCGCACCCCGGACTGCCCGCGCTGTCCACTCGCGCACTGCGCGTGGGTCGCTGCGGGCCGACCAGCGACCGAGGTGGTCCGCCGCATCCAGAAATACGAGGGCACCGACCGCCAAGCCCGAGGTCGCCTACTGGACGTCCTTCGCTGCGCCAGCGGTCCAGTCGAGCGGGTACACCTGGATCTGGCTTGGACCCGCGACCCGGGCCAACGTGACCGCGCTCTGGACTCACTGCTGGTAGACGGCCTGGTCGAACAGACTCCGGACGGGCTGTTCGCGCTCGCGGGCGAAGGCGGCCACAACGCACACACCCCTTGAGCCGACCTCGAATCCTCGGGCCGGGCGATTCAATCGTGGAGCACGTACCTTAGGAAGCGCTCGACCTCAGTCCGGTAATGCTCGGGCCGATCGTCATGTACGAGGTGTCCCGCTCCGGGGACCACAACGTAGTCAGCGGCTGGATGCACCTCGGCCATCTGCCGCATCTGCCCCGGCGGGGTGATGCTGTACTCGCCCTCCAGCAGTAACGCGGGCACCCGCACAGCACGCCACTGCCGCCAGAAATCACGTCTTCCCCACTCCTCGGATATATCCCGGAAGGTGGTGACCGAGCCGTGCAGCCGGTATCCGTCCGGCCCGGACTCGAACGAGTTCAAGAAATACCGCCCCGCCACCGGCCCGAAGTACGTGAGCACGGCCTCGGCATCGGGAAACGGCTGCGGCCATGCCTCGATCATCGCGGCCCAGTGCGCGGCAGTGCGACCGGTGAAGTCCGGCGCGAGATCCTCGACTACCAGTGCCCGCACCCGCTGCGGATAGCTCGCCGCGAGCACCCAGCCGTGCAGCGCACCCATCGAATGCCCGATCACCACCATCGGCTCGGTGATCTCGCGGATGTGCGCGGCCAGATCCGCGACGAATGCCTCGGTGGTCAGTTCTTCGGGTGCCGGCCTGCCATGCCCTGCGGCATCGAAGGTATAGACATGGCCGAAGTCACGCAGCCAGTCCAGTTGCTCGCACCAGGTGCGAGCACTCCCCATCAAGCCATGCAGCAGGAGTATCGGCACGCCTGCTCCGCCTTCGTCATGCAACATCGATTCGACAATAGCGAGATTTCGGCCATAGGAGATACTGCGCAATCGCTCGACGCCAACCGCTAGCGTGGAGACATGGCTGTTGTGAAGATCAACGCGATCGAGGTTCCCGAGGGCGCGGGGCCCGAGCTGGAGAAGCGGTTCGCCCACCGCGCGCACGCGGTCGAGGGGTCACCCGGCTTCCTCGGCTTTCAACTGCTGCGCCCGGTTGCTGGAGACAATCGGTATTTCGTTGTTACCCAGTGGGATTCGGAAGATTCTTTTGCGGCCTGGCGCGATGGACCCGCACGCGAGGCACACGCGGGCGAGCGTCGCAAACCGGTCGCGACCGGGGCATCGCTACTCGAGTTCGAAGTAGTACTCGATGTCGCGGCGAAGCCGGCGAACTGACTGTGCGAAACCGGCCGACCAGCTCGTATCCCGACCGGGCTGGTCGGCACCCAGTGGCGACTCGCCCGGGACGGTGGCGCACCGTCCGTACCGACTTATTGACGCCGGGTACATGTGGATGTCACAGTTCGAAGGACAAACGCGAGGGTGATGCGGTAATTCCGGTGAGATTCCGGAGCGGTCGCGCCACTGTGTTCCATGCATCGAGTCCGGTGCCGGAAAGCCAGACACCGGCACCGTCGCACCACCACCCGACGGGACGCGTATCCCAAGGAGGACTCGAATGGCTATCGCGTACTCGCCCAGCAGGGCAACTGACTCCCTGGCCACCGTGCTCACCACGGTCGGTGTCGTTCTTCTCGCACTGCTCACGCTTTACCTGGTCGGATTCGACCAGGGCACCATCTCGCGCAGCGGGATGTACCTGCATGAGCTGATGCACGACGGACGCCACCTGCTGGGGCTTCCGTGCCACTGAACGGTTCGCTCACAACATTACTGCTGCGCGGACTGCTGGCCGGCCTGATCGCTGGTGTGCTGGCCGCGACGGTCGGTTTCTTCATCGGCGAACCTCAGGTGGAGGCCGCCATCGCTATCGAAGAAGCGGGCTCGGCTACCGAAACCGCCGAGCACGCCGTATCCACGGGCGGGCATTCCCACGATGCTCAGGCATCGTCGGGCGGACACTCCCACGGTGGCGAAGAACCGTTGGTGAGCCGCACCGGCCAGAAATTCGGGCATTTCCTCGCACTAGGGTTGGCCGGGCTCGCGTTCGGCGCCATCTACGCTGCGGTCGCACATATCGCACGAGGCTACACCACGCTGCCAGGGCCACGACTCGCGCTGGCGATAGGTGTCGCAGGCTGGGCCGCGATCGTCGCGGTGCCATTCTTCAAGTACCCGGCCAACCCACCGGCAGTAGGCGACCCAGATACCATCAACGAGCGCACCCTGCTGTGGTTGGCCGCAGTACTGCTCGGTGTCGTGGCCGTGGCCACAGCGATCGCAGTGGCTATAGTGCTGCGAGCGCAATTGCCCACAGTCCGGTTGATCGGCGGTATCGCGACGTTCGTCCTGGTGACCACACTCGGCTACATTCTGTTACCTGGAGTGAACGAAGTGGGGACGGATTTCCCGGCCACCCTACTATGGCAGTTTCGGGTGGCTTCGCTGGCCGAGACCACAACGCTATGGGTCTGCCTCGCAGTGGGCTTCGCGGCACTCACCGAGTTCGCGACACGCACCGATACTCCGATTCGAGCGGCAGCCGCTAGCGGGGGCTGATTCGTATCCGATGTCCACCGTGTCGCGTTCGACGCACTGTGTGTCGTGATCACTCACATACCGAGCTCTGTTCCCCGCTATCCATGCGGTGTGTGGGGAACAGAGCAGTGGATCCCTACCCGAGGGCCGCGTCGAGGGTGATGTGGTCGACGCCTGCCAGCGCCTTGCTGAGGGGACAACCCGCCTTGGCTGCCTCGGCGGCGGCTTGGAATGCGTCGGCATCAATGCCGGAGACACGACCGCGAACGATGAGTTTGCTCGCGGTGATCCGGAAACCTCCTGCTGGATCCGGGCCGAGAGTGACCTCCGCGGTGACGTCCAGGCTTTCCGGAGTGCCGCCCGCATTGCCGATCTGCGCCGAAAGCGCCATCGCATAGCAAGAGGAATGCGCGGCCGCGATCAACTCTTCCGGACTGGTGGTACCGTCGGCCGACTCAGCAGAACGTTTGGGGAAAGACACATCATATTTACCGACTCCAGAGCTGGTCAGCTCGACCTGTCCCGAACCCTCTTGCAGAGTGCCGGACCAGGCGGTACGCGCGGTACGTGTGGGCATTACGATCCTTTCGCCGAAAATCATTCGATGATTCAGCACGAACCTACCCCGGTAGTCTCCCCTGGCCCACTGGTTCGCCGATTCGCCAGTGCTGGACGCGCACGCTCCTACAGTGCTCGAAGCCGAAATCGGTGGTGTCCGCTTCGCGACCGGTACGTACGGATTCTGGTGCGCGCACGTGCGAAAGCAGCTGACAAACGTACTGTGCGAGCAACTTTCGCAACAACTGCAGGCGGACAGCAAATCTCGACCCCGCCGCATAAGCTACGTGAGTGCGGGTGGTAGCGATGGCGAACCGGAGCTTGGTCGGCTCGGACTGGGGGTCGTGCTCGCCGTGTCCGTGCGGAGTCGGTCGATATCACTATCGATAACACTCGCCCGACCACTGTCTCCTCCCGCACCCACCACAACGGTGGCAACGGCATCACAGGCATACGCGAGCGGGCACATGCGCTTAGCGGTGCGCTTACGGCAGGCCCACGTCCCAGTGGCGGATTCCGAGTCGCGGCCTGCCTTCCCACGCATGCTTCCGAGCCGGAAGCAGTCGAAGCGGATATCGCCATAACATCTACCGGTACGGCGCCAGGCACATCCACCGGACCCGCGGAACAATACACACCGCGAACACATCGACGGCAGCGGAGGCTGCGATACACGATTACCACGACAGCAGCAGAATTCACCACACACCACTGGGCGCTCACTTGACCGCAACGCATCTTGCGGCAAATCCCGTACAGCCATCACAGGCTGCTTGAGTACTGCGCTGATCAGCACACCGGAGTCGCCGACACTCGCGAAGAAAGCCCGTATCATCAGTTGGTGATACGGGCTCCTTCGGGTTCGCGACTTACTCGCCGGAGACTGCGTCGGTAGCGCCTTCGGAAGCTCCGGTCAGCACAACCTCGGGCTTTTCCTCGGTCGCCTTGGTCAGCTTCGTCTTACCAGTGAAGGTGAACTTGGCATCTTCGCCAGTGCCTTCGCCGTCCCAACCTTCCACATCCACGGAAATGGTCTGTCCGGGCCCGATTTCACCGAAGAGAATCTTCTCCGACAGCTGGTCCTCGATCTCGCGCTGGATGGTGCGGCGCAGCGGCCGAGCACCGAGCACGGGGTCGAAACCACGCTTGGCCAGCAGGCTCTTGGCGGTCGGGGTAAGTTCGATCGCCATGTCCTTGTTCCTCAGCTGCGTGGCGACTCGGCCGATCATCAAGTCCACCATCTCGACGATCTGCTCGTTGGTGAGCTGGTGGAAGACGATAACGTCGTCGATACGGTTGAGGAACTCCGGCCTGAAGTGCTTCTTGAGCTCATCGTTGACCTTGAGCTTCATCCGCTCGTAGTTCGACCCCTCGCTGTTGGACTGCGAGAAGCCCAGACCGACCGCCTTCGAGATATCCGCGGTACCGAGGTTCGAGGTGAAGATCAGCACGGTGTTCTTGAAATCCACCGTCCGGCCTTGGCCATCGGTAAGACGCCCATCCTCCAGAACCTGCAACAGGGTGTTGTAGATCTCCTGATGGGCCTTCTCGATCTCGTCGAACAGCACCACCGAGAACGGCTTGCGACGCACCTTCTCGGTGAGCTGGCCGCCTTCCTCGTAACCGACATAGCCGGGAGGGGCACCGAACAGCCGTGAGGCGGTGAACCTGTCGTGGAACTCGCCCATGTCGATCTGGATGAGCGCATCGTCATCACCGAACAGGAAGTTCGCCAGCGCCTTGGACAGCTCGGTCTTACCCACTCCGGATGGACCGGCGAAGATGAACGAGCCGGAAGGACGCTTCGGGTCCTTCAGACCGGCCCTGGTACGACGGATCGCCTTGGAGACAGCCTTGACCGCGTCCTCCTGGCCGATGATCCGCTTGTGCAGCTCCTCCTCCATGCGGAGCAGTCGAGTGGTCTCCTCCTCGGTGAGCTTGAACACCGGGATACCGGTCCAATTCGCCAGTACCTCGGCGATCTGCTCGTCATCGACCTCGGCCACGACATCCAGGTCACCCGATCGCCACTGCTTCTCCCGCTCAGCTCGCTTAGCGACGAGCTGCTTCTCCTTGTCACGCAACCGTGCGGCCTTCTCGAAGTCCTGCGCATCGATCGCGGACTCCTTCTCCCGTCGTGCCTCGGCGATCTTGTCATCGAATTCGCGCAGATCCGGCGGAGCGGTCATCCGACGGATGCGCATCCGGGCGCCCGCCTCGTCGATCAAGTCGATCGCTTTGTCCGGCAGGAACCGGTCGTTGATGTAGCGATCGGCCAGCGTCGCGGCGGCTACCAGAGCGCCGTCGGTGATGGAGACCCTGTGGTGCGCCTCGTAGCGGTCACGCAGGCCCTTGAGGATATTGATGGTGTGTTCGACAGTCGGCTCACCCACCTGAACCGGCTGGAACCGGCGCTCCAGGGCAGCGTCCTTCTCGATGTACTTGCGGTACTCGTCGAGGGTGGTCGCACCAATGGTCTGCAGCTCACCGCGGGCCAGCTTGGGCTTCAGGATCGAAGCCGCGTCGATGGCACCCTCGGCAGCACCCGCGCCGACCAGCGTGTGCAACTCGTCGATGAACAGGATGATGTCGCCGCGGGTGTTGATCTCCTTGAGCACCTTCTTCAGCCGCTCTTCGAAGTCGCCGCGATAGCGGCTGCCCGCGACCAGAGAACCCAGGTCGAGGGTATAAAGCTGCTTGTCCTTCAGCGTCTCGGGCACTTCGCCATTGACAATGGCCTGCGCGAGCCCCTCGACTACAGCGGTCTTGCCGACACCAGGCTCGCCGATCAGCACCGGATTATTCTTGGTGCGGCGGCTGAGCACCTGCATAACACGCTCGATCTCCTTGGATCGGCCGATGACCGGGTCGAGCTTGCCCTCCAGCGCGGCCTGAGTCAGATTACGGCCGAACTGGTCGAGCACCAGTGAAGTGGACGGAGTACCCGCCTCACCGCGCGAACCG
Source organism: Nocardia sp. TBRC8007 (assembly GCF_056629435.1). NCBI lineage: Bacteria > Bacillati > Actinomycetota > Actinomycetes > Mycobacteriales > Nocardiaceae > Nocardia > Nocardia sp. TBRC8007. The sequence goes on from NZ_JBWSOR010000010.1 coordinate 70,250, forward strand.
GACTCGACCGGCTCCTTGCCCTGATACCCGGACAACAGTTGGATGACCTGCTGACGCACCCGGTTGAGATCAGCGCCCAGCTTCACCAGCACCTGCGCCGCCACGCCCTCGCCCTCGCGGATGAGACCGAGCAAGATGTGCTCGGTGCCGATGTAGTTGTGGCCTAGCTGCAGTGCCTCACGGAGGCTCAGCTCCAGCACCTTCTTGGCGCGCGGGGTGAACGGGATATGTCCGGAAGGGGCCTGCTGCCCCTGGCCGATGATCTCCTCCACCTGGCTGCGCACGCCTTCCAGCGAGATACCGAGCGACTCCAACGACTTGGCCGCGACGCCCTCGCCCTCGTGGATCAGCCCCAGCAGGATGTGCTCGGTGCCGATGTAGTTGTGGTTGAGCATCCGGGCCTCTTCCTGGGCCAGGACGACGACGCGCCTCGCGCGGTCGGTGAACCTCTCGAACATCGCTCCCTCACTCTCCTGCTCCGACATTCTGGCAACAGACGCCACCTGCGCTGTCTACAACCTTGGGCGTCAACCTGCCATGAAGCCCGGGGGTTGCGGCCCCCAACCTCCACTCTAGTTGGCGGAGGATGCCGCCGTCGCCAGTCCACCCTATTGCCGACCCGCGACAGCACCGTCATTGACCCATAACGCAAGCGTCGGGGCATTCGTTTCCGGCTCGGTTTTGCCCTCAGCGAACAGAGCGCTTGACGGTCGAAGGCGACTGCCTACCCGGCGAACGGGGGGATGAACTGGCAAGGTACCGGGCGTGGATGCGCGGGATCGAGCGCATTGAGCACATAAGCCGCAGCCCGCGGACTGCCCGCGATACCAGCGTGCTCGGAATAGTCCGTAGAACAGCCGTCCTGCACCACGATGTTCGTCACGCCCGGCCCAGGCACCAGCCCCGAAGTGTACGGAACAACCAATTCATCCAGCGCGGTCGCAATATTGGTGTACACCACGTCCGGGTGATAGACGCCATCCGCATTCAACGCGCGCAGAAAATCCGAGCCACGCAGGCCTTGCGGGCAGGCCTGACACGGCCCGAAAAGCCCGTCTATGGCCTGGCCCAACCCCAACCGCTTACTGTATTCGCTCAGCTCCCCCAAACCCGCGGCATTCGAGCCGAGCCATAGCGGAGCCAGTCCGACCAGCTTGTCCACCTTGGCCGCCCCACCGAGCCGCTTGATGAAGTAATTACCGTAGACATTGCCCTGAGAATGGGAGACGATATCGACCTTGGCGGCGCCGGTCGCGGCCAGCACCCGATCCACCAAAGCGCCGAACTGCGCGGCGCTACGTTCGATCGGAAGCATTCCGCCGACGGATGATCCAGGCCACGGCAAGTCATAGTTACCGAAGGTGCCCGCATACACGCAGTAGCCTTCATTGGCCAGCAACGGCACATACACACCCCAGTTCGTCTGCGCGCCACCGCCCGTCCCGTGCGCGAGCACCACCGGATTCGGATGCGCAGCGCTCGGCCGACAAGACCAATCGTTGGAACCAGGCAGCGAGCCACCCGGATTCGTCAACTCAGCCGGGATACCCGAGAAGAAGTTGTAGACAACCGGATACTGCTGCGCATGCACCGAGCCCGCCGTGACGACACCCATCGCGGCGAGCAGCACGATGAACAAGGAGAAGCTCGGGACACGCTGCACGATAGCCTCCAAAACCAGAAATAGCTCTAGAACACTCCACCGAACCCAAGTGGCGGCCTACCCAGTGATCGGGGGGATGAACTCGCAAGGCACCGGGCGTGGATGCGCAGGATCGAGCGCATTGAGCACATAAGCCGCAGCCCGCGGACTGCCGCCGAGAGCCGCGTGCTCGGAGTAGTCCGTAGGGCAGCCGTCCTGCACCACGATGTTCGTCACGCCCGGCCCAGGCACCAGCCCCGAAGTGTACGGAACAACCAATTCATCCAACATGGTCGCGATATTGGTGTACGCCACGTCCGGGTGATAGACGCCATCCGCGTTCAACGCGCGCAGAAAATCCGAGCCCTGTCCGACTTGCGGACAAGCTTGACACTCCCCGAAAAGCCCATCGAAGGCCGCTTTCAGACCCACCCGCATGCTGTACACGCCCAAATCCCCTAGTCCCAGGACGTTCGAACCGAGCCACAACGGAGCCAGCCCGACGAATTTGTCCACCTGCGACGCTCCACCGAGACGCTTGATGAAGTAATTACCGTAGACATTGCCCTGGGAGTGGGCGACGATATCGACCTTGGCGGCGCCGGTCGCGGCCAACACCCGATCCACGAAGGCGCCGAGCTGCGCGGCACTGCGCTCGATCGGAAGCATGCCACCCATCGCCGAATTCGGCCATGGCGAGTCGGCGTAGTTACCGAAGGTGCCCGCGTACACGCAGTAGCCTTCATTGGCCAGCAGCGGCACATACACACCCCAGTTCGTCTGCTTGTTTGTGCCTGTTCCGTGCGCGAGTACCACCGGATTCGGATGCGCGGCGATCGGCCGACAAGACCAATCGTTGGAACCAGGCAGCGAGCCACCCGGATTTGTCAACTCGGCCGGGATGCCGACCAAGAAGTTGTAGTCAACCGGATACTGCTGCGCATGCGCCGAGCTCGCCGTGACAACACCCATCGCGGCGAGCAGCACGATGAACAAGGAGAAGCCCGGGACACGCTGCACGATAGCCTCCAAAACCAGAAATAGCTCTAGAACACTCCGCCGAACCTATACCGGTCTACCTCGTGGACGGGGGGATGAACTGGCAAGGCACCGGGCGTGGATGCGCGGGATCGAGCGCATTGAGCACATAAGCCGCAGCCCGCGGACTGCCCGCGAGAACCGCATGTGCGGAGTAATCCATCGAGCAGCCGTCCTGCACCACGATGTTCGTCACGCCCGGCCCAGGCACCAGCCCCGAAGTGTACGGAACAACCAATTCATCCAGCATGGTCGCGATATTGGTGTACGTCACGTCCGGGTGATAGACGCCATCCGCGTTCAACGCGCGCAGGAAATCCGAGCCATGCAGAACTTGACGGCACGCCTGACACGGCCCGAAGAGCCCGTCGAAGGCTGCTTTCAGACCCGATCGCGTGCTGTACTCACTCAACTCCCCCAAACTCGCGGCGTTCGAGCCGAGCCACGGCGGAGCCAGTCCGACGAACTTGTCCACCTGCGACGCTCCACCGAGCCGCTTGATGAAGTAATTACCGTAGACATTGCCCTGGGAGTGGGCGACGATATCGACCTTGGCGGCGCCGGTCGCGGCCAGCACCCGATCCACCAAGGCGCCGAACTGCGCGGCGCTACGTTCGATCGGAAGCATTCCGCCGACGGATGATCCAGGCCACGGCAAGTCATAGTTACCGAAGGTGCCCGCATACACGCAGTAGCCTTCATTGGCCAGCAACGGCACATACACACCCCAGTTCGTCTGCGCGCCACCGCCCGTCCCGTGCGCGAGCACCACCGGATTCGGATGCGCAGCGCTCGGCCGACAAGACCAATCGTTGGAACCAGGCAGCGAGCCACCCGGATTCGCCCACTCGGCCGGGACCCCGACCAAAAAGTTGTAGACAACCGGATACTGTTGCGCATGCGCCGAGCTCGCCGTGATGGCAGACATCGCGGCAAGCAACACGATGAACAGGGAGAAGCCCGAGACACGCCGCACGATAGCCTCCAAAACCAGAAATAGCTCTAGAACACTCCGCCGGATCTGAAATCAATTCTGGAATGCTATCGCACAGAGCCTCTCGGGATGGCGGATTTCGGCGTACGACGAGCGCGGCATGCATCATCTCGATACTGCGCCAAGTCAGTGCGACGCAGTGTGCCCAGTCGGCGTGCACCGCCGAGCACCCGGCGAACCCGTATCCGGCTACCCGGTGAACGGGGGGATGAACTGGCAAGGTACCGGGCGTGGATGCGCGGGATCGAGCGCATTGAGCACATAAGCCGCAGCCCGCGGACTGCCCGCGATACCAGCGTGCTCGGAATAGTCCGTAGAACAGCCGTCCTGCACCACGATGTTCGTCACGCCCGGCCCAGGCACCAGCCCCGAAGTGTACGGAACAACCAATTCATCCAGCGCGGTCGCAATATTGGTGTACACCACGTCCGGGTGATAGACGCCATCCGCATTCAACGCGCGCAGAAAATCCGAGCCACGCAGAACTTGGCGGCAGGCCTGACACAGCGCCCCGGCAAGCGTATCGAAAGCCGATCCCAGCCCCAGTCGCGCACTGTATTCACCCAGTTCCCCCGCTCCAAAGGCGTTCGAGCCGAGCCATGGTGGAGCCAGCGCGACCAACTTGTCCACCTTCGCCGCCCCACCGAGCCGCTTGATGAAATAGTTGGCGAAGAAGTTGCCCTGGGAGTGGGCGACGATATCGACCTTGGCGGCGCCGGTCGCGGCCAGCACCCGATCCACCAAAGCGCCGAACTGCGCGGCGCTACGTTCGATCGGAAGCATTCCGCCGACGGATGATCCAGGCCACGGCAAGTCATAGTTACCGAAGGTGCCCGCATACACGCAGTAGCCTTCATTGGCCAGCAACGGCACATACACACCCCAGTTCGTCTGCGCGCCACCGCCCGTCCCGTGCGCGAGCACCACCGGATTCGGATGCGCAGCGCTCGGCCGACAAGACCAATCGTTGGAACCAGGCAGCGAGCCACCCGGATTCGTCAACTCAGCCGGGATACCCGAGAAGAAGTTGTAGACAACCGGATACTGCTGCGCATGCGCCGAGCCCGCCGTGACGACACCCATCGCGGCAAGCAACACCATGAACAAAGAGAAGCCCGAGACACGCCGCACGACAGCCTCCTGTTATAGAACCAGTTCTAGAACGCTACCGCACCGGAGGACCCCGAAAAGGCTAATCCTAGTGATACAAGTTCTACCGAAGAACAACACTTGGCCGGACCGGCGCGGTGCGCCCGCTCGAGGCCGTAGCAGCGGCCGATATCAGCAAGACGAGCGTGTAGCGCACACCACGCACGATATTCCAACGAAACCAAGCGGTTCGTCGTCAATGCGCAGTACAACGGGCTCCGCGATGACCATTGGGTCTCCGGCAACAGGCAGCTGGTTGTCGGGCGGACGTTCCCGTCGGAAGACATTGCGAAAAGTAGACATTGCGAAAAGTGAACACGCCAGCGCCAACGCGAACACGAGCCAGTCCAGCATGCCCCGATATTCCCTGCCGAGGTGCGACACTGTCGCCAACAGAGTGAAGGCGACCGTACCGCGTGCATATTCAGCGAGCCGAACCGCCGCAGACACTTTCCATGTCCGCAAGCTCCATCTACTGAGCGAGTGTCCGCGGTGGAGAACTCACAGATCCCGATCGGAAATGAGCCCGCTCTGCATAGCCAGTCCGGCCAACCGCACCCGTTTCTGGTTCTGGGGCAGATCTTCCACACCGAACTTGGCGAACAGCGCGCGCAGATGGGTCTTGACCGCGTCGACGCTGAGGAACAACTCTTCGGCGATCTGCTGATTGGATGCAGGCGTGGCGAAACCCGCACCGTGCTTGTACGGGCGACACAGCGCGATCAACACCGAGCGTTGAGTTGCGGTGAGCGAACGGGCGGTGGGAAACGATCCGGTGGAGGTGCGGGTTATGTCGTCGGCCACACCGCTGAAATCATGGAAAGAAACCCGCGAGGTACCCATTCGGATGACATCGCCGCCCTTCAGCCTGCGCCTTCCTGCGAGCCGGTCACCATTGACGAAGGTTCCGTTGCGGGAAAGACCGTCATCGACGATGGTCCAGTGCGCGCCCAGATATTCGACCGCCGCGTGCAGCCGGGAGACTTCTGCGTCCCAGCTCAGGGCAAGATCGGCATGAGCAGAGCGCCCGATCGTGACACGACTGTGGTCGGGCGTGAGCATAAGCTCCCGCTGCCTTCCCGCGTCATCGGTGAATCGCAAAAACGATCCGACGAATCTTGTCACTGCGCTGATACCTCGCTTCTCCATACCGCCAGTGACCGTCGCACGTTTCCATGGTGCCGCGTCCGGGTACTCCGAGCAAGATCGATTCGACCGATACCGAGGTGATCGATGATTCCTCGGATGATTACGCCATCCGGTCTCGTCGCTATAACGAAGTCCTATCACAAAACAAGACCGCCGCCCCGGCGCCGCACGATTCGACGGGGCGACGGACAAAATTGAACTATCCCTTCGCGGCCTTGTTGTATGCGTCGGTGATGTCGGCGGAGATACGACCACGCGCAGATACCTTGTGCCCATTCCGCCGCGCCCATTCGCGAATTGCGGCACTTTGTTCTCGGTCGATGGAGACCCGGTTCTTAGGAGCGCCCGCAGCAGCAGAAGTAGTCTTGACCCTGCGTCGGCCACTGACCCGCCGTGCACTCGAAACCCACTCTTCCAATCCATCGCGTAGCTTCATAGCATTTGCCGACGACAGGTCGATCTCGTACGACACACCGTCGATCGCAAACTCTATGGTCTCGTCTGCGATGGACTCACCGTCGACATCGTCGATCAGGCTAACGGTGACCTTCTTTGCCATGAGATGAACGTCCTCTCGAAATCGTGCGACCCGCATGCTAGGCCGATTATACGAGGCAAGAATACCTTGAATTCCGGAAATTCCAAGACTGGAGCCGCTGCTTTGTAATCCAGCGATCACCTGGTGACCGGACGCACAATTGGGAACAGTATCGTTTCCCGGATTCCCAATCCTGTCAGCGCCATCAGCAACCGATCGATTCCCATGCCAGTGCCAGTGGTAGGCGGCATACCGTGTTCCATCGCGGCGAGGAAGTCCTCATCCAGGATCATCGCCTCATCATCACCCTGCGCGGCCATCCGCGCCTGGTCGGCGAATCGCTCGCGCTGGATCACCGGATCGACCAACTCCGAATAGCCCGTGGCCAACTCGAAGCCGCGCACATAGAGATCCCACTTCTCCGTGACGCCTGCCGTACTGCGATGTTGCCTTGTCAACGGTGATGTCTCGACCGGGAAGTCGCGAACGAAAGTCGGCGCGTACAGCTTGTCACCGTACTGGTGTTCCCATAGTTCCTCGACAAGTTTCCCGTGGCCATAGCCCTTATCCGCGGGAATTTCCAATCCGACCCGATCTGCGAGTGCGTGCAATTCCGCGACCGATGTTTCCGGAGTGACGCGGACACCCAGCGCATCCGATAGCGAAGGATACATCTCGATGGTTGCCCACTCGCCACTCAGGTCATATTCGGTTCCGTCGGCCAGAGTCACCGTCTGCGTGCCGAACACATCCTGGGCCACTTCCTGCACCAATTCCCGGATCATCAGCGCCGAGTCATCGTAGGTTCCGTATGCTTGGTATGTCTCCAACATGGCGAACTCAGGAGAATGCGTAGAGTCCGCGCCTTCGTTGCGGAAGTTCCGGTTGATCTCGAAAACCTGCTCCAAGCCACCGACCACACAGCGCTTCAAGAACAACTCGGGTGCTATACGCAGGTAGAGATCCATATCGAGAGCATTCGAATGGGTGATGAACGGCCGGGCTGCGGCGCCGCCGTGTAGCGTCTGCAACATCGGAGTCTCTACTTCTAGAAATCCCCGCCGTTCGAGCGCGTTACGCAACGCACGCACAACTGTGATACGCGTTCGCGCCATTTCTCTGGCCTCTGGACGCACAATCAGGTCGACATAACGTTGCCGGACACGAGTCTCCTCGTTCATCTCTTTATGCGCCACAGGCAACGGCCGTAGGGCCTTGGCCGCCATGAACCAGGAATCGGCCAAGACGCTCAACTCTCCGGTCCGCGACGAGATGACCTCACCGCGCACAAAAACAAAGTCACCGAGATCGACGTCGGCCTTCCACGCAGCGAGCGAGTCGGCGCCGACCCCCTTCAGACTGACCATCGCCTGCAGCTTGGTGCCATCACCCTCCTGCAACGTCGTAAAACACAACTTGCCGGTATTACGCAGGAAAATGACGCGACCTGCTACACCGACCTCCTGTCCGGTGGCAATGTCTGCGGCCAGGTCCGGGTATGCGGCCCGAATTTCGGCAAGAGTGTGCGTCCGCGGCACAACGGCCGGATATGCATCGCTACCAGCCGCAAGCAGCCGTTCCCGCTTCTCCCTGCGAATCCGTACCTGCTCCGGAGCGTCGTCGGAGCCGGTCGCCGCAGTGGGCCTCGAATCCGATGACGATACGCTGGAGAATGCGGAGTTGGGAGTGCTCACGACGAGCAACCCTAGCGTGCACCAGAAATCGTTTTGCGAGCCACCCAGGCTTTAGCGCATAGCGTAACGAAACGGTCTCGATTCCATCACTTGTTCGGACAACCCGGCTACTGACCAGGGAGAAGAAATCGGCTGTGGATCTTGCGAAGCCGAAAGCACCTGCGCACCCGAATAATTCGGTTCGGGAAAGCTGGGAGGAGAATTACAATGAGACGAGCGCGGCGACCTCGCGCACGAAGTGCGACGCATGCATGGCGACGTTCAGCAATCCCGCTGCCTTCAATGCCTGATAGCCACCGACTAGATCAGTCGCCCGACGCAATCCGAGCTGTCGCAGTGCGGCAGCGGCCGAACTGGAGGTGTACCCCTCGGAGCAAACAACGATCCACTCCATCCTGTGGTCGGTGGCCAGCGCCAGCCGAGCAGCGCTGGATGGGTCCAGACGCCATTCCAGCACATTGCGCTCGATCACCAAGGCACCAGGTAGGATGCCCTCGCACTCCCGTTGCGCCTGAGGCCGGATATCTACCAGAACGGCGCCACGCGCGATCGCTTCCGGTAATTCGAAGATGTGGGTCCGGGCCGACCGGGCCCGTGTGTTCTCCAACATCCGATCGATAGTCGAACGGGTCATCACCTATCACCTTAGGGCTGTTCAGTACGGATAATATGAGTAGATAGCGGGGTGCCGTGACAGGTCACCTCGTAATGCGACATTGCGATGAGCGGCGGGGAATGGGCAGGCACGCTCAGTGTCCGATCAAGGGGGTAGGCGGATTCGGCAGCACCGGAAACACCTGCGGATGCGCGCACAATGTTGTGTGACCAACCGATCCGGAATGCCGCCCGACCACTCACCATCAGCGTGCGGTAATGCAATTCCGTTCCGCCCCATCGATATTCCGACAACGCGCCTCTGAGCACAGTCAGTGCCTCGAGCGATCCGACATGGTCGTGTAACCCGGTTGACTTGCCCGGCACCCAACTGATCAGCCAGAAGTCGGCCTCATCGTCGACCGGTAACCTAGTTGCCCAGCGCTCCTCCAGCGGCCGATGACCACTCGAGGCAAGCAGGTGTCCATAGCGGCCGGCCAACACACTTTCGGTGCATTCATCGGTCGACTTCAGCAGACCGGACGGGCGAAGCCGATTCGGAGACACGAGACCGACCGATCGCTCCAGCGACAGGACAGCCGAAAAGGAATTACGGACGTGGGAGATGACGGAAACAGAAGAGCGCATGAGGGGAGCTCCAGGAAAATTAAATCGGTCGAGGGCAGATACTCAGCCTCGATCGGTCGAGGCGTGTCAGCCTCGACAACACTCCTGGGCACTCACGCTAGAAGACACGAGCGACAGGATAGCAGGCCGCAGCGCGGTATGTTCGACCTGCGGTGAGTCCCACATCACATGGGCCACAAATTTCCCTTGCGGCGCTGGTTACGCTCGTACACTAGCCGCAGACCAGTCAACGTGAGATACGGATCGTGCTGGTCGATCGTCTCCGATTCCGGGACGATCAACGGCGCGGTCGTACCGGTCGCCACCACCGCGACATCGTCGCCGGAGAAAGCATCGAACTCGTCGCGAATTCGATCGATCAGCCCATCCACCAATCCGGCGAAACCGAATACCGCACCGGACTGCATGCATTCCATACTGTTCTTCCCCAGCACCGAACGCGGCTTGGTCAACTCGGCTCGTCGCAACGCACTACGTTCCACCAGCGCTTCGGTGGAAATCTCCACGCCAGGAGCGATAATCCCGCCGAGGAACTCACCCTTCTCGGATACCAGATCCACACAGATCGCAGTGCCGAAGTCGACAACAATCGCGGGAGAGGAATATCGCTGATAGGCAGCAAGACAATTGACGATACGATCCGCGCCGATTTCTTTCGGGTTGTCGACCAGCAGCGGAATGCCCGTGCGCACACCAGGTTCCACCAACACGTGCGGCACATGCCCCCAGTACTGACTGAGCATGCCGCGCAACTCGCGCAGTACCGGCGGTACGGTCGAGAGCGCACTGACGCCGATCACCTCGTCCAGCTGCTTACCGACCAGCCCACGCACCTGCATGGCGAATTCGTCAGCAGTCAGCAACGGGTTGGTGTGCATGCGCCAGTGCCGCACCAATGTCGAATGTGCTCCGGTGCCCGAGAACAGACCGAGTTCAATACTGGTATTGCGAACATCGATAGTCAGTAGCATGCTCCGGCCGCCGGTCCTCAGACGAAGGACAGACCGCGCGGCGAGGCCAAACCCGAGCTCTCTGGTGCGTGCGCCGGGTCCGAACCCAGCTCGACCAGGCGATTTCGCTCATCGACGAACACAACCCTTGGGTTGTACCCCATCAGTTCCTGCTCGTTCAGCTGACCATAGGCGATCAAAATCACCAGATCGCCTGGATGGACCAGATGGGCAGCAGCGCCGTTGATGCCGATCACGCCGGAACCCCGCTCTCCCGCGATGATGTAGGTCTCCAACCGGGCGCCGTTATCGATGTCGACGATGCAGACCTGTTCACCTTCCAACAGGTCTGCCGCATCGAGCAGATCCTGGTCCACGGTGACTGATCCCACATAATGCAGATCGGCGTGTGTCACGGTGGCGCGGTGGATTTTCGATTTCATCATGGTGCGCAGCATGGTGGCGCCCTTTCTAGTTCGTGGGAGGGAGCGGGGCGGGAACTGGCACCGTCGGGGCAGGGTGGGCAGTGTCCGCGTCGGAATACGAACCGCGGGCATGAGAGTGGTTATCGCTCGGAACACCGAGTGCGACGGCGATATTGTCGATGAGCCGGGTGGTGCCGACCCTCGCCGCGATCAATAATCTGGCGTTCCCACTCATCGGCGCGGGCCCGAGGTCTGCCGAACGCAACTCCAGATAGTCGAGCTCGATACCTCGAGCAGCATCGAGCACCTGCTTGGCGGCGGCGCGCACCGCATCAGGGCCCAGACCACCCGCGTGCTTGCCCGCCACCAGTGCTGCCGACAACGCAAGCGCCGATTCGCGCTGCGCCGCATCGAGATAGCGATTACGCGAGGACATCGCCAGGCCATCGGGTTCGCGTACAGTGACCACGGGGGTGATCTTCACGTCGAAGTTCAGATCGCGAACCAGTTGCCGGATCAGTGTGAGCTGCTGGTAGTCCTTCTCACCGAAAAGGGCCTCGGTGGGGCATGCGATCTGTAGCAGTTTGGCGATCACAGTGAGCACGCCGGCGAAATGGGTCGAACGGCTGGCCCCTTCCAATTCGGTCCCGAGCGGACCTGGGTGCACCGCAGTGCGCGGACCGTCTGGATACATATCGGACACACTCGGCGCGAATACCAGATCGACTCCCTCCGCGCGCAACAGCTCGACATCGGAGTCCAAGGTGCGAGGGTAATTGTCCAAATCCTCGTTCGCGCTGAACTGCAAAGGGTTGACAAAGATCGAGACGATGACCACCTGGTTGGTCCGCTTCGCCGCCCGCACGATCTCCAGGTGGCCCTCATGTAGCGCGCCCATCGTCGGAACCAGAGCTACCGTGCGACCGACGCCGCGCAGGGCGCGGGATACGGCGCCGATCACCGCGGGATCATTGTGCACGGTCAGCTCACCGGGTCGGTATGCGCCGTGCAATTTCGGATCGAACATCAACGTCCTTCCAAGAGCTCGATGACAGCGGGGGCCGTACCCGCCCTTTCCGCAGTGCGCAGCGACAATGCCCGATACCCCTCGGTCAGCCGAGGGTCCACCGGTGCCAATGCCGCCAGATGCGCGGCCACCGCGTCAGCGTCGTCACGGGCGACGGGTCCAGTCAGACCAGCTTGTCCCCGGCGTAACGCGTTGTCCAGCGCGGCCGAGGCCAAAGGAGCGAGCAAGCGTTCGGCCAAACCACCCGGCTGATCGTCGACCACCTGCTGACCGAGCAGTCCTTGGCCTGCCAACGCGGTCCGTAGCATGGTCAGTGCATCGAGAACCACTGTCAGCAGGTTTCCGCAGCCGTGCACAAGCGCGGCGTGATACAGCGGTCGGTGTTCCTCCGGCACCCGGACCGGCTCGCCGCCCATCTCGATCACCAACGATTGCGCGATGGCATAACCGACCTCATCGGCCGCGGTGATGCCGAAACAGGCATTGCCCAGCCGGGCCAGGTCCTCCTCGTGACCGGTGAAGGTCATGGCAGGGTGGATCGCCAGCGGAAGCGCGCCGATCTCGGTAAGCGGGTCGAGTACCCCGATACCGTTCGCGCCGGAAGTGTGCGCCACGATAGCGCTCGGCCGGACGACGCCGGCACCGGCCAGGCCCCGTACCAGACCAGCGAGTTCGACATCTGGTACTGCGAGCAGCAGCAGCTCGCTGTGCGCGGCCACCTCTTCGATCGGCAAGATCTCCGAATCCGGCAGCCGGGTCCTGGCGCGGCACACCGAGGCATCGGAGACCGCACACACACCGAACACCACATGGCCGGCACGCTCCAGCGCGGCACCCAGTGCCGAGCCGACACGTCCCGCCGAAACGATGCCCACAGTCAAACGGGCGGGGGCCAGGTCACAGTCCGACATCATGTCGTCGGAATTGACACTTCTCGAGGTCAACGGCGTCCTCTCGATCTCGTTCCAGTCCCGCCATGCGGGTACCGGACGGTACGGTGCGAGGATATCGGCACGCCGCAGGCCGATGCCACCGGGGGGCACGTGATATAGGCCGCACTGCCGTCGGACACGCTGACTGCAGGGCTATTGCCGTCCTTCGGACTGCAGGTTGGCCATAATCTCCGCGACGGAGAGCCGATGCTCCGGCATCTCGTCGTCGGCCCTGCGCCTGTTCCGCCTGCTCGACGTGCCCACTATGGGCGCGGAAGGTTGTTGTCGCACAGTTTTTTGGCGCGGCTCGGGCTGCCTGTCCTGCTGCGACCGGGGTTCGTCGGGTGACTCGTCCACAGTCCCAGCGAGCACCTCTTCCCAGCCACCCGTCTGAGTGAACCCGGTCTGCTCGACATCAGCGGGTCCGGAGTCGTCACTTTCGGAGGAGAGGATGGTGGTCTCGGCGGTGACCGGCTCATCGAAAGGACCGGCGAAGATCGGCATAGAGCCGCTGCCCTGTTGTTTATCAGCGAAGACAGACCAGATCTCGGCGTTTTCGGCGCCATTGTCGGCCGATTCTCCACTCGGGCTGGTCAGCTCTTGGATTCTGGTCGCATCGGCCCGCAATGCTGGGCGATCCATCGGCAGCTCCCCGTCGAACAGCCGTTGCAGGCTCTGCCGAAGCACGGTGAGCTCCGCGCGCAGCGCCACGAGTTCGGCCACGTCGGCTCCCACTTCTTCTCGGATCCTGGCCTCGATACCGAGTTCGTACTCGCGCCGCGCGGTGACCTCCCGCTCCAGTTGCAACTCATAGACCGTCTGCATATCGCGGACCTTGGCCTTGTCGATCGTCGCTTCCTTGCGATACCTTGTCGCGGCCAGCGCACCGATGGTCGCGGCCCATAATGCTGCGATCAGACCTACCCGAACGAAGTGCACATTGTCACTGAATACCAGGAAAATACTGGCAACCAGTCCCAAGGCGATCAAGACGCCAATGAAAAATCTTCCCACGTCATCCCGCTGTCGGCGAGAGGTGCTGCTCCGGGAAGGTGAGACCATGTCAGCCAGAGTATCCAAAACAACGCGCCATGCGCAGATTCCGATTGCGTAAGTCTGCTCGAAAAACTAGCTACGTAGTTGCCGCATCATCGGTGGGCTCGTCCGGAGCGCGACAACAGTACTCCAGCCATAGAGCCGCGACAACCAAAGCCACCCCCGCCAACATCCCGACAATCGCACCCGGACTGTCGGCAGCCGCCGCGCGCACAGTACCACGCTGCGGAAGAATCCAGCATAAGAAGCCGAGCCAAACACCGCCTGCGATAGATCCCACCTGCACCGATGCCTTGGCCAACGCGACGGCGCGAGCGGCGGTGATCGGATGCAGTTGGTGGCGACCATCACCGATCTGGTGATCGTTGACTCTGGCTCGAATCACGAAAGCGAGTACAACTTCGATGACGGCCACCGGATAGAGTGAGGCACCCGCGAAAATCGAGATCGGCGGAAAATTGTCGTAGGCCATTCTGGTGGCGATCCACGCGACAATCGCAGCGACAAGTACGTTCGCCACCAGGTCTAGGACGCGAGTCGGCTTCAGCTTCACGATGTCGCACCCGTCAGCGAGAACTCGGTTCGGCGCACACCGGCCCGCTCGGCCGGATCGAGCCGCGCCAACAGATCCGCGACAGTGTGTGCTCCGCCATCGACCTCTAACACCGCGTCCGGCGCCACATCCAACCACGGCACCAGGACGAAGGCCCGACGATGCGCCTGCGGATGCGGCAGGATCAGCTCTGGATCGGTACTACGGCAAGCGACCGACACGCCGTCGCGTAGCCGCGCGCACCACACGACATCCACGTCGAGCGTCCGCGCTCCCCATCGCTCATCACGGACTCGCCCCGCGGCCTCCTCCAGCTCTTGGCCACGACGCAGCCAGTCCATACAGTCAAAGGCCTGGTCTGTTACCAGCACTGCGGCGTTGAGATAGTCCCCCTGCGGAACACCCCCCCAAGGCGGGGTTGAATACACTGGGGAAACGGCTAGCACCCGATGTCCCAGTCCATCCAGAACACTTCGCAGATGAGCAAGCCGATCACCCAGGTTCGAGCCGATAGACAGCACCGCACGGGTCATCGACGGTCTCCCACAGAGCTCGGCCCAGTCCGAGGAGAAGCTGCGTCAAGATTTCGTCTACTCATTCAACGGCCTTATCCCGGTAACGCGAGGTGACTACACGAACATCGGCGAAAGCGTGCGGGATCGGCGCGGCGGGCTTATGCACAACCACCTCGACCGCCCCGATTCGTGGATCGGTCATCATGTCGTCGGCAATCTCCGCTGCCACCGTCTCGATGAGGTTGCGCGGCCTGCCCTGCACGATACGCACCGCGCGCTCGGCCAGCGCGCCGTAGTCGACGGTAGCCGCCAAATCGTCGGATGCCGCGGCAGCGGTGAGATCTACCCACACTGTCAGGTCGATTACGAATTCCTGACCGTCGCGGCGCTCATGCTCGAATACGCCGTGCTGCCCATAAACACGCAGGCCACGCAGCTCGATTCGATCGTCGCCAAACCGGAGTGACGAACTTCGCGACAGCGCATCATCTTCGGTACGAACCGGGGACCGGTTCATCGGTACGCTCCTTCAACGATCGGTCGAGTGATGTCATATCGTGCGGCACGCTGTCGTACGGCGTTCTGCCACGCGGTGGCGACAGTGATCGCGTCCAGCGAAGAACGCACATCGTGCACGCGCACTCCCCACGCGCCGTGTAGGGCGGCGAGCGCGGAAATAGTCGCAGTGGCTGTCTCGCGACCCTCTGGTGGACGCGGCCCCACATCGCCTGCGAGCAACGTGCCGAGGAAGCGCTTACGCGAGGCACCTATCAGGATCGGCAGCCCGGCGGCGACCAGTTCGGGCAACGCGCCCAGCAGTGCCCAATTGTGCTGGGCGTTCTTCGCGAAACCCAACCCAGGGTCGAGGATCAGCCGAGAGGAGTCCACCCCCGCCGCCACAGCCAGGTCGACCTGGGTGATCAATTCGGCGAGTACCTCGGCAACAACGTCGTCATAGTGGTCCGCGGGACCGGTATGCCGGTAGTCGGCACCCGCCCGCCAGTGCATAAGAATCCACGGGACCTGAGCGGAGGCGATCACCCGAACCATGTCGGGATCGGCGCGGCCACCGGAAACATCGTTCACCACCGATACCCCGGCTTCGATCGCGGCCTCGGCTACAACGGCCCGCATAGTATCAACGCTGGTCGGCACGCCGGCCTCGACCAGGCCGCGGATAACCGGTAGCACCCGTGCGACCTCGGTAGCCGCGTCAACACGCATAGCACCTGGTCTAGTCGACTCCCCACCGACATCGATGATGTCCGCGCCCGCCGCGTAGAGCCGCACACCATGCGCGATAGCCGCTTCGGGAGCTAGATATCTACCGCCATCAGAGAACGAATCGCTGGTGACGTTCACTACCCCCAGCACCGCACAGCAACGACCGCCGCGTACGCTCACGCTCGCAAGCCCGCGCGCGCTGGCCTCGCTCACTTCCGCAGGATGAGATCGAGCGCCTCGGCACGCGAGGCGGCGTTGGACTGGAGTAGTCCGCGCACGGCGGAAGTGGTAGTGCTCGCGCCCGGCTTGCGAATACCACGCATCGCCATACAGAGGTGTTCGGCTTCGACTACCACGATCGCGCCGCGCGGATCGAGCTTGCGCATAACCGCTTCGGCAATCTGGCTGGTCAGACGCTCTTGTACCTGGGGCCGCTTGGCGTAGAGATCGACCAGCCTGGCCAGCTTGGACAGACCGGTGACCCGGCCGTGCGGGCCGGGGATGTAACCGACGTGGGCGACACCATGGAACGACACGAGGTGATGCTCGCAGGTTGAATACATCGGAATGTCCCGGACCAGCACGAGCTCCTGATGTCCTTCGTCGAATACGGTGTCGAGCACCGAGTCCGGTTCCACGTAGAGCCCGGCGAAGGTCTCACGGTACGCGCGCGCGACACGGGCGGGTGTCTCACGCAAGCCGGGCCGATCGGGATCCTCGCCAACGGCTATCAGCAACTCCCGTACTGCGGCTTCGGCGCGTCTCTGATCGAATGACCTGCCAGTTTCCAATGCGACCTGCCCCGGCTCGACGATGCCCGCACCCATGCCGCGGGATTCGGCGTTATCCGCCGAGGCGAGGTTATCCGCCTGAGCGAGGATGTAACCACCATCGTGGTTGTTGGCCGACAATCGAGGACACCTCCAAAATCTCGGGGTGCCTGTCATTGCTGGGCACCCCCGAGTCGAGCCTAATCGGCGCTCGTCAGTGTCGACCGTTTGGTCCATCCCACTCGCCGTTTTGCCCTTCACCATTCGGATTGGCGTGGTGCTGCTCTTTATTGCCACCATGATCGCCATACCCACCCTGGCCGTAGCCCTCCGCAGGCGCACTCTGCTGCGGCCCCTCTTGTGGAGGACCCCACTGTGGGTAACTGGGTTGCTGCGGGTAACCGGGCTGCTGCGGGTCGCCCCAGCCGGCCGGCTGTCCCTGCGACTCGTCCCGCGGTGGCCAGCCGGGAGCGGACCACCCTGCGGGAGCGCCATAGTCCGGGCGCGAACCATGCGTGCCCTGGCGTGGATAGCCCGGGGCAGACGCTTGCGGCAGGGGATAGCCGGGCGCGGGCGAGCGACCGTACTGTGGCGGCGCACCGTAACTGCCTCCCGGCGGATAGCCATTGGCTACCTGCTGCTCACGCTGCGCGGCCGCGGGCACGGGTTTCGTCATCGGTTCCGGCGGCCATGTCTCACCACGCTCGGCAGCCAACTCTCCCGGGGTCTTCACCGGCGGTTTGTCCGAGGGGACACGGTCGCCGAAGTCGTTGAACGCAGTGATCCGCGGACGCTTATGCACCGAGGCAAGGATCTGCTCGAGGTCCTTGCGATGCAAGGTCTCCCGCTCCAGCAGCGCAGTGGCTAGTTCGTCGAGCACATCGCGGTACTCGTTGAGAATCGACCACGCCTCGGTATGCGCGGCCTCGATCAGATTGCGCACCTCTTCATCGATCGCGCCCGCCACTTCATGCGAATATTCCGAACCCATCCCCATCGAACGGCCGAGGAACGGATCTCCCTGCTCCTGGCCGTACCTGACCGCGCCGAGCCGAGCGCTCATGCCGTACTCGGTGACCATCGCACGAGCGATCTTGGTGGCCTGGTCGATATCTGAGGACGCGCCGGTGGTCGGCTCATGGAACACCAGCTCCTCGGCCGCACGACCGCCCATCGCCATGACCAGGCGGGCGATCATCTCCGAACGGGTCATCAGCCCCTTGTCGTCTTCGGGCACCGTCATGGCATGTCCGCCGGTGCGGCCGCGCGCCAAGATGGTGACCTTATACACCGGCTCGATATCCGGCATGGCCCACGCGGCCAGGGTATGGCCACCTTCATGGTATGCGGTGATCTTCTTTTCGTGCTCGCTGATGATCCGGCTCTTGCGGCGCGGGCCGCCGATCACCCGATCGACCGATTCCTCCAGCGATTCACCGGTGATCACCGCGCCGTTCTCGCGAGCGGTGAGTAATGCGGCCTCATTGATCACATTGGCCAGATCCGCGCCGGACATACCAACGGTGCGCTTGGCCAGCCCGTCCAAATCGGTCTCCGGTGCAATCGGCTTACCTTGCGAGTGCACCCGGAGGATGGCGCGACGCCCGGCGAGATCGGGATTGCTGACCGGAATCTGTCGGTCGAATCGCCCCGGGCGCAGCAGTGCTGGATCGAGGATGTCAGGGCGGTTGGTCGCGGCGATCAAGATGATGCCGGTGCGATCGCCGAAGCCGTCCATCTCGACCAAGAGCTGGTTGAGGGTTTGCTCACGCTCGTCGTGACCGCCGCCGAGGCCGGCGCCGCGTTGACGACCGACCGCGTCGATCTCGTCGACGAAGATAATGCAGGGGCTGTTCTGCTTGGCCTGCTCGAACAGATCCCGTACTCGGGAGGCACCCACACCGACGAACATCTCGACGAAGTCCGAGCCGGAGATGGTGAAGAACGGCACACCAGCCTCACCCGCGACAGCGCGAGCCAGCAGGGTCTTACCCGTGCCCGGTGGGCCGTAGAGCAGGACGCCCTTGGGAATTTTGGCCCCGAGCGCCTGATAACGGACGGGGTTCTGCAGGAAGTCCTTGATCTCGTAGAGTTCCTCGACCGCCTCATCGGCCCCGGCCACGTCGGCGAACGTGGTCTTGGGCATGTCCTTGGACAGCTGTTTGGCTTTCGATTTACCGAAGCCCATCATGCCGCCGCGGCCACCGCCCTGCATACGGGCCATTACGAAGATGAACAGACCGAGCAGGATCACCATCGGCAGCACGAACAGCAAGATCTGAGTGAACCAGCTCTCCTGCTTGACCACGGTGTTGTAGTCGGCGCCGGAGTTCTTCACAGCCTGGAATATCTGCGCGGAAGTCTCGCTACCGCCCGGGTACTTGGCGATGATCTTGGTTTGACCGCCGGTGGCGTCGTTGCCGTTCTTCAGCTCGATGCGCAGTTGCTGTTCGCGGTCGTCGATCTGAACGTTCTTGACGTTGCTCTTGTTCTCCAGCTGGCTCAGGGCGACCGACGTATCGACGCTCTTCCAGCCCCGCGTGTCGTTGCCGAAGTAGCTGAACGCATAGATCACGAGCAGAATGCCCGAGACTACGGCCAGGGTGCGAAACACAGTCTTGCGGTTCATAGAGCGTCGGCCGGGGCGGCCAGTCCTTTCCGGTGTCTCCGGTTCTTGCCTAGCGATGCGTCTGGCGTATCCGGTTCCGCGAGGGTCCGGATGCGGACATGCCACGTTACCGCGTACGGTCTATTCGATACATCGCATAGTTCGGCTGCAGGTGCAGTTGAAGAGGTAAACGAGCAGGGAACGTAGGTGGTTCCCGACATCTCCTGTCCGACTTCCTCCAAGTGGCAACAATCTCCAAGTGGCAACAATCATGACATGTTCCGCCTATCGTGAGCGACGACACAATATCGCGGCGCGAACAACAGTCACGGAAGCGGTAGCTCACGTGACCACGAAAGCGCCCTGGAGCACTGCGAATCGGACACGAACGCAGGGGGTATGGACATAGTCGAGTTAAGGACACCCACAGCGATACTGCGGCACGGTCACGGCAGGTTGATCGTTCTGCGACCCGGATCCGGCGGCGAGCGTGTGCTCGATGTTCCGGTTTCGGACCTGCTCAAGGTCCGTTTGAACCGGCGGGCGGACGACGCAGTTGTCATCGAGATCTACCTGCGGTACCCGAAGCCTGTGCTCACCGGCGTACCCGCTGATCGCACGCCGTTGCCAGTCTTGATCGCCGAGCATGACGTCCACGCGGCCACCGAGATCGTCGACCGGATCAATACGCACATTACGGCGACCCAACGCATCGACGTGACAGCCCCCGATCTATGTCCCCCCACCCCCACTTGGGGTAAAGGCGGTCCCAACCGCGCGGACGTGGACCGGGCCGCGCGCAAGATGACATCACGACGCGACACGAAACAGGCGATAGCGGCCCTGCACCACTACGTGATGCCGGATGAGTACGTGCTGGAGGCCACCGTCGTGAACGCGCTGCCACCAGCCGGCACCGGTCCCGGCCTCTTGGCAGTGACGACAAGACGGCTGCTGTTCATCTCTACCTGCGCAACCCGCTATGCCCACGAACTGCCCATTTCGTTGATCATGTGGACGAATACCATTGACACACCCGCCGCGGGCTCCGGCGAGATCGACACCGAACATGGCATGACGAGTATCGAGGTGTACGACGGCAGCCGGACCCTGTGCTTCGCAGGCACTGATAGCACCGACACCGAACGGATCACCTGCGCGGTGAACTTCGCAGTACATCGCGAATCCGCCGATGGCGCCATCAGGCCTGCGGATCCCGGGGTCGCCCAGTTGTATTCGGAATGGGAGTTGCTGGTGGAGCGCCACTCCCTCGGTATGGTCGACGACGCGCAGTTCCAACGCTACGGGCGCGGCATTCTGCGCTCACTCCCCGATCGGAGCTGAGTTCAATGCGATCCGCCGCCACGGGCTGGTGGGGCGTAGCCACAACCGCAGCAGCTCCTTGCGACGATCGACACCGCCGTTCTTCAGCTCGGCCAAATCCTCGCAAGCCTGCCAGTAGGTCCAACCGGTGAGATAAGCGTCCCCGAACTGACGCCAGTTGCGGTATTTGCGCTGCGCCAGCGGCAGGGCGCGCTGAAGATAGCCCCAGGCCGCCTCGGCATCCAGGTAGCCTGCGGTGTAGGCCATCCTGGCCACTGCGACCACCCTGGCCAGATCCCAGGCATGGATATCGCCGGGTAGCGGCCGGACCAGGTGGTCGGTGAAACCGATCTTGATCGCCTGCGCCCAGATATCGTAATCACGAACCAGCGCCTCGGGATTGTCCATGCCACGGAACGCACCGACCTGCCGTAGGAACGCTCGGTGCCGATCGGCTCGCTCGCCGAAACGGTCGCGTTCGCTGGCGTTGATCGAAGCCATGACAAGCGGATGCACCAGCGCGTAGAGCGGAGCGTGCATGCCGTCCAGCAGCTGTTCCATCGATGCCTGCGCCTCAGTACCGTCGGTAATGCCCCACGCACCGGTCAACGTATCAATGGCCAACTCACGACGATCGCCGAGCGGATGCGTGCGTTCCGGTCCGAGCAGCAAAGCATCATGGAAGGCATCCCAACGCGCCGAGTAGAAGGCGCCGAGTGCCAGTGCCCGCAGCTCATCGCCGGAGACCGCGGCACCGGACCAATGGTCTTCTTCCCGTTCATCCAGCTCCGGATAAGAAAACGTCGTCAAGGTGGGCACTCCGCGTGAAGCCATGTCCTGATTGTCCCCTATCACACGCAATAGATATTCGATATTCGTAGGATGCCACTGCGGACTCGCCCACCGACGCAAGGGGGACGCGGCCACCGTGTGAACGATTTTTCCAGCGGTTTCCGTTCGCACTGACACCTGTGGTAGTCCGGAGCTAGTGTGCTGACATGTGTAGAAATATCACCGTCCTGCGTGGCCTGGAACCTGCCGCGACCGAGCAGGAGATATATGCCGCCGCACTTCAGTACGCGCGTAAGGTCGGTGGCGTGTCCGGCCTGAGTTCGGCCACCAAGCCCGCTATGGACAGGGCTGTCGCGGCCATCGCGGCGGCGACTACCACATTGCTCGCCGAACTGCCCACCCGCAAGGTCGCACCGACCACCGAACCACCGCTTCGCCGGATCGCCGCCCGCGAAACCGCCGCGGGGGAATAACCGATCCGGTTCACGACAGAGCATCGGCTCCGTAGACAGCGGCGCAATCCAATGCGATCTCCAGAGGCAGACTGCGCTCTTCGATCGGAAATCCCAGAAGGTGTTCGATCTGCTGAACGCGGTAGCGGATCGTGTTCTTATGTACGCGGAGCAACTTCGCTGTAGCCTCCGGGCTGCGGTGGCTGCGCAGGTAGGCGTGCAATGTCTCACGCAATCGCACAATGTTCGCATCCTGGCCCGCCAACGCGCCCAATTCACGCCGCACCAGCCCACGCATAGCCGCGTCGTCCGCACCCGCCAAATAGACGATCTCTACTGTGCGGTACCCGGTGACCCGTTGGCCACCCCCTGGCATGCGCTCAGCGACATGCCGCGCGGCAACAGCCTCACGATGGCTTTGCCGAAAACCCTCGACCCCACCGGCGGGTACCCCGAAGGCGACTCGGACCGGGGCCTCGACCCTAGCCGCCAACAGCCGCTCCAACTGCCCCGGCACCGCGAGTCCCGCATCGTGCCTGGCGTCCAATCCCGCCCACGCCCACACCGCACTGGCTCCAATTGGGATGGTGAGCATCCTGCTGCTGCCCAAGGCCGAGGCCAACCGCGCCGCGACCTGGTCGAGCAGACCGGTCGCTTCCGCGTCAGCACATCCTGGCTCTCCGGTCAGTTCATCGGTCCACAATACGAAGGCCAGATGCTTCTGCAGCAACCGGTAGCCCAACCGTACCGACGCCTGCCCGACATCCACTTCATCGCCGGCGAGCAGAGCGCGGACGGTCTCGGTGCGCCGGTTGAGTGCGGCGCGCAGAACTTGCTCGCGCTCTTCCATATATGTGTCGGTGAGCAACTCGACCGAGGCGCTCATCCATTTGGTAGCCCGCTCGAACAGCCGCAGCAGCACCATCCGCTCCAACTCGGGCGGTACCTGCTGCTGCTCGATCATTTCGGTCAGGTAGCCGAGCACCGCCTCCATGCCCACGTGATAGACCCGTAAGAGCAACCGCAGCTCGAAACCGCGTCGAGCCACACTGCGCGCGAACGCGTGTGCCTCTTCCGGGAGCGAGAACTCGAAAGTGTCGCTAGCCAAGCGGCTGAGCACGGTCCGCGCATGGGCCCGGGTACTCGCCGCGAGGTCGCGGCGCATATCGCGATCAGTCAGTTCTGGGATGCGCTCGATAACGACGTCGTCGAGCCGGGTGACGATCTGTTCGAGCGTCTCGACGCGCATGGTCGCATAGACATAGTCGGTCAGCCAATCGCGAACCTCACCGGGCGCCGGGCTCGGCCGAGACACGCTATCCAGCGGAACAGCCGCAGTCGCCGCCGAAGTATCAGAAACCGGAACAGCCATCGCCCCCTCCTTCTGCTCGAGCGTCTTACTCAGGCCGAATTTGTACTTTGGATATAAATATTCTCGATACACTTGATAAATCAGGCCAAGAACGTCCGCTCTTATTGTGTCACGATCATATTTCAGTGGTCTGGCTCACTGCAGTCAGCAGACCGCGGACCAAAACATGTCAGTGGGAGAGCAGCAGTGACCAATACCGAACCAGCCCCAGGTCCGATCAAGAAAGCATCAGCCCACACGAAGGCCGCAGGCCCCTCCAGCATCGAAGTGCGTAACCCCGGCACCGGAAAGATCGTCGGCGCGATACCGGATGAAACCGCTGACGTCGTCGCGGCAAAAGTCCGTGAGCTACGGCTCTACCAGCCGGAATGGCGGGAGATCGGTCCCGACGGCCGTAAGGCTTGGCTGCTGAAGTTCCAGGATTGGTTGTTCGACAACACCGACCGACTGGCCACCGTACTGCAATCAGAGACCGCGAAGCCCCGAGCAGAAGCCCTGATCGATCCGAGCTTCTCAGCCGATCTGATCGGCTACTACGCGCGCCACGCAGGCGAATTCCTCGCAGACGAGCACCCCACACCACATAGCCCGCTGGCCAAAGCCAAGCGGCTGAGCACGATCTACCGGCCCTATCCGGTGGTCGGTGTGATCACACCGTGGAACTTCCCGCTAGCCATGCCGGTAATGGACACCTTCCCCGCTCTCGCCGCAGGTGCGGCTGTGTTGCTCAAACCTTCGGAGGTGACCCCGCTCTCGGCACTGGAATTGGCCGCGGGCTGGACGGAAATCGGCGCCCCACCGGTCCTCTCCGTAGTCACCGGGGCCGGCGCGACCGGAGCGGCTGTAGTCGACAATGTCGACTATCTCCAGTTCACTGGTTCCACCGCGACCGGACGCAAGATCGCCGTCGCCTGTGCGGAACGCATGATCCCCTACAGCCTCGAACTGGGCGGCAAGGACCCCGCCATCGTTCTGGCCGACGCCGACCTCGACCGCGCCGCGCACGGCATCACCTTCGGCGGCATGTTCAACTCCGGACAAGTCTGCCTCTCGGTTGAGCGAGTATATGTGGAAGCGCCGGTGTACGACGAGTTCGTTGCCAAACTGACCGCCAATGTCAAGGCCCTACGCCAAGGCCTCGATGGGCGCGACTCGAAATACGACGTGGGCGCGCTGGCCAATGAGCAACAGATGGCCACTGTGCAACGCCATGTCGAGGAAGCCGTCGCGGCAGGCGCGAAGGTGCTGACCGGCGGCAAGCGCGCCGGGTTCGGCACCGCGTTCGAGCCGACCGTGCTTGTCGACGTCGACCACACCATGTCCTGTATCACTGAGGAGACTTTCGGCCCGACGCTGCCAGTCATAAAGGTGGCCGATGAGGCGGAGGCGATCCAGCTGGCCAATGACTCGGTCTACGGTCTGTCGGCCTCAGTCTGGACGAGCGACAAGGAACGTGGCGCGCGAATCGCCCGGCAATTGGACGTCGGTGCGGTCAATATCAACGATATATTCGCCAACCTGTTCAGCTACGCACTACCGATGGGCGGCTGGAGGCTGTCCGGCGTCGGTGCGCGCTGGGGCGGGGCCGAAGGAGTACGCAAGTACTGCCGCCAGCAGGCGATCACCATGCCGATCCTGCCGACCCCGCAGAAGGAATTGTTCTGGCAACCGTATTCGATGCCAAAACTCCTACTCGCAATCAGCGCCATGCGCGCGGCCGGTGCGCGCGGGCTTCGTAGGCTGAACTTTCCAGCCGTCCTGAGGCTCAGGGGAGAAGACAAATGAGCGTCGCGGAGCAGGTCCAAGGCAAGATAGTCGTTATCACCGGCGGCGCCCGCGGGATCGGATTGGCCACCGCTACCGCACTGCAGGCCCTCGGTGCGCGGATCGTCATCGGCGATATCGACGAGGCCGCTGCCAAAGAATCCGGCTCGGCGCGCGAATTCGAGTTCTACGGCAAGCTCGACGTGACCGATCAGGCCTCATTCGAAGGTTTCCTCGACGAGGTGGAGCGCACCCTAGGCCCGATCGATGTACTGATCAACAACGCGGGCATAATGCCGATCGGCAAGCTGGTGGACGAACCGGATCGGGTTACCCGCCGTATCCTCGACATCAACGTCTACGGGGTGATTCTCGGCTCCAAGTCGGGGTTACGCCGGATGCTGCCGCGCGACCACGGGCACATCATCAATATCGCCTCGCTCGCAGGCGAGTCGCACATCCCTGGCTTGGCTACCTACAACGCCAGCAAGCACGCGGTACTCGGGTTCACTGATACCCTCCGCGAGGAGTACCGGGGCACCGGCCTGCACTTCTCTTCGGTGCTGCCCACATTGACCAACACCGAACTCGGCTCCGGTCTCACCACCCCGGTGCGCGCGGCCGAACCAGAGGAAATCGCCGACGCCATCGCAAAGCTGATAGCCACGCCGAAGGCCAAGGTCAGGGTGACCGCTCTGGCCGGATTCATCGCCCAGACCATAGGCTTGCTGCCACAGCCGCTCGCCGACCGCATCGGCCGGGCACTCGGTACGGATCATCTGTTCCTCGGTGCCGCCGAAGATGAGAAACGCAAAACATACGAGGAACGCGCCCGCAACGTGTGATAGTCGCGACGATAGGGTGCTGCTGCTGAAATCCGGCGACGGCGCCGTGCGGGCGATCCATCAGCAGTACCGACCCGATTGTGATCAAACTAACATCTTTTCTCGGACATCGGCGACCGCTGGTCCACAAGGCATCTTCAGCCCGCCCACCACAGCGGACACAAAGACCACGACCTGCCGTAGCTACTTGAACCATAGCTCCATCAATGCTGGTCAGGCGACTGGCCACACAATCACGGCCAGAGCAGCTCGGCGCACGTCGAGGCACGGGCGAACCACATGGTGCACTGCGGCACGATAAGCAATATGCTGTGTTTAACAAACCTGTCGGCTGTTTATCTGCTTCATATGAACTTCTCAGCCCGATAAAGCTGGAAAATCGAGACCGATTCTGATAGCAAGAGGCTATGGACCCGCACTTGCGCGACCTGCGGTATTTTGTCGCCGTCGCTGAGGAACTACACTTCACCAACGCCGCTCAGCGGCTGCACATCGCTCAACCCACCCTGTCACGTCAGATCCGGCAGCTGGAACGCCAGCTCGACGTAGTCCTTTTCGACCGCAACCAGCGCAGTGTCGCATTGACCGTCGCGGGCAAAGAACTACTCGAAGGCGCCCGCAAGATCTTGGAACTGTGGGAAAGCACCAACATCTCGCTGAAAGAAGCGGGGGAAGTGCTGCGTGTCGGCATCCAGGCCACACTCGGCCGCGGACTGCTCAGCGATTTGGAGAGCGCGAGCGGACATCGCCTCGCACTGCACTCGGCAGCATGGACCGACCCGTCCAGCGGACTCTCCAGCCGCCAAGCCGACCTCGCCATGGTCTGGCTGCCGCTACCGGAGCTGAATCGCTACCGCTGGCAAGTGCTACGCACCGAACCGCGCTGGGTATTGCTTCCGGAAAACCATCCGCTGGCTGTCTCGTCGACTGTCGAGTTCGCCGATCTGCTCGACGAACCGTTCATCGCGCTGCCTACCGAAGCCGGTGCGGTGCGCGATTTCTGGCTCGGCAATGACGGGCGCGGCGGCCGCCCACCCAGGATCGGTGCCGAGGCCGCGACCCCCGAGGACCGGCTGGAAGCCGTAAGCCTCGGCCTCGGCGTCTGCCTGCTCGCCGAGAACAATGTACCTATGTACCGCTGGCCCGGCCTGACTGCACGCCCAGTTTCCGGGCTCGCGCCGTGTGAGCTCGCTGTGGCATGGCGGTCCGACGACCATCGACCGACCATCCTGGAATTCGCTGGTCGTGCCATCGAGGGCGGATTCGCCGCACAACGGTCCCCAGTCAGCGTCTGAAGTGCCTCCACCCGCTCTAGCTGGGCTGGGTGCGCGCGCAGCACCCCGGGCATCGACTGGTTGAAGGCCGGTCGGCTTCGGACACGATGCGGCGAACACGTCGGCTGCGCCTGCACCGAATCGGCGCAGGCGCCTACGACCTGCCTGTGTAGGACAACCACCCGCATAGCGTTGCCATAGGGCAGTACAGCGGGCGCGACGAGATGACCTGCTGCCGCG
This sequence comes from Nocardia sp. TBRC8007, assembly GCF_056629435.1. Classification (NCBI taxonomy): domain Bacteria; kingdom Bacillati; phylum Actinomycetota; class Actinomycetes; order Mycobacteriales; family Nocardiaceae; genus Nocardia; species Nocardia sp. TBRC8007. Next base: position 97,818 of record NZ_JBWSOR010000010.1, read on the forward strand.
GTGAGCGAAGTCGCTCTCCTGGCAGCGGCTACCCAATGCCAGTCGAGCTGGACCAGCCGCGATGGCAGATCAAGAGCCAACCCGATACGGAGCCTGCCGGGCGGATCGACCTCGGTCAGATCAGGCCGTGCCGCGAGGGCCGCCAGAGCCAGCGCCGCATCGTCGACCGTCGTCGCGAGTACACCGTTTTCGACCTGGCTGGAACAGACGCGAGCATCGACAAGGGGGAAACGCCCCGGCGCGATGCCGAAGACTCCACAGCACGCCGAGGCGACGCGACCGACGATCACCGCCCCGCAGCACGCAGCCTAGTCTGGGCGGGATGATCCACGGCGGTCGCCGAGTCCCACGACAGTGGCTCGACTGCGACAGGCACACCGGCCAACGGCAACACATCGAGGTCATCACGCAGTTCTACTGCGGCGGCCTCGGCCATGGCCCGATGCGTAGCCCGGATGCTGCCAGAGCCTGCCCCGAACGCATTCGATTCCCGGCTCACTATCGAGTTCCGCGCCAAAGCGTCCACCGCTACCCGGCTGGGAAACAACAAACCATCACGCACGCTCGCCGCGATTATCGATGCCGGGCGACGCTCGATAACTGGTGCGAGGGCACGACCACGTGGGCGCCGGATTCCGGCAGCCGCGGAAAGCGGAGAGGCGTCCATCGACTCAACGGCAGATACATTCCGGATTGCTCGCGCTACGGTCGTCTTGATCGAGCCGGTCGAGATCGAACCGTCCGCCGCCGCGGCCTCGTCAGATATGTACTGGTCGTCCCCCGTCGCTCGCTTATCGAAATCGGGTGATCTGCTGATGAGCCGCAAGTTATCATTTCGAATACGGCGCGGGGGATGATGGTGTTGGGTGTGGCGTAATTTTTCCAGCACATCCAACGAGCAGCCACTGAGGATTCCGCGGCGTCCGCCGAGCCGATAGGTCCGAGCATGAATGCGAACTCCGAAAGAAGATTCGATTCCGACACAGGTGCGAGCACCGACGCTGGGCATAGCGATCTGCCCCACGCTGAATTCGACGCGGTGGCCGCGTTCACCGCGGCCTGGAAAACCACGTGGCGCCCACCGCTGATCGCCGCTTATCTGCCCGACGCGAGCACCTTGCGGCGCGAGGCACTGCTCGAGCTGATTCGCGTCGACCTGCGAAATCGCTGGTTGCGGCGCGCCTCGACAGCAATGGGCACCCTACCGCAACCGACCGCACGTAAACGCTTGGCCGATTACTGCGCCGAATTTCCCGAACTAACTCCCCAAGAGATACCAGCCGGTCTGGTATATGAGGAGTTCGTCATCCGCCGCCACAGCGGGGAACGAATCGATCCGCGCGAATTCCTGCGCGAATACCCATACCAAGCGGAGGAACTGCGCACTCTGTTGAATGCCGATGAGTTGGACCAGAGCACCCGCCGCGTGGTACTGGAAGATTCCACGCAGAACGTTTTCGACCGCACCCGCACTGCCCTCACCGACACCAATTCGAACCAAACCACCCAATCCACTAGTGGTTCGGATATGTCCAGCACGACCGTCACAGAGCCGACCGACACAGCCACCGCGGTCTCCCCCACGATCGGGTCCGCACCGGAACGTGACATCACGCTCGATCGCATCGACATCGGCCATCGGATAGATGACTTCGATCTGCTGACCGCTCTGGGCAGCGGAGCGTTCGCCCGAGTCTTCCTTGCGCGGCAGCGCTCGCTACAGCGGCTGGTCGCGGTCAAGATCTCCACTGATCACGGCACCGAGCCACAGACGCTCGCCCAGCTCGACCACGACTACATCGTTCGGGTCTTCGACCAACGGCTCCTGGACGACGCAGCGGGAGCCACGCGTCGGTTACGGCTGCTCTATATGCAGTTTCTGCCCGGCGGCACACTACTGGGAGTGCTGCGCTGGGTGCGGGCCACACCACCGCATGAGCGCAACGGTCAACTGCTGCTGGACGCCGTCGATGCGGCAATGGAAGAAAAAGGGGAGATCCGGCCGACCGACTCCAGCGTGCGTGCCGAGATCGCGCAGCTCAGCTGGCCGGAAACCGTGGCTTGGCTGGGCAAGCGGCTGGCCGAAGCCTTGGACTACGCATCAACGCATGGCGTACTGCACCGTGATGTGAAGCCGGCCAATGTTCTGCTCACTACCGAGGCGGTGCCGAAACTGGCCGACTTCAACATCAGCTTCAGCCGTAATGTGGCTGGTGCCAGTCCGGTGGCCTATTTCGGCGGATCGCTGGCCTATATGTCACCGGAACAGCTGGAGGCCTGCCATCCCGGCTTCGACCGTGGTGCCATCGATTTGGATACCCGCGCTGACATCTACTCACTCGGTGTTGTGCTGTGGGAGCTGCTCACCGGCGCCAAGCCGTTCGACGACACCACAGCGAATGTGGACGATCAAGGCGATGACACCACCTTGGAGGCCATGCTGGAGCGACGCAGCGCTGGCGTAAATGCAGCCGCACTGCAGCGGGTTCCACCGGACTGCCCGGCCGCACTGCGTCGCGTACTGCTGACCTGTCTCGCACCGGAGCGAACCGACCGTTGGTCCAGCGGCGCCATCCTGGCCAGGCAGTTGGAGATGTGTCTGGATCACCGCGCACGGGAGCTGGTCGACCCAGCGCCACACAGCTGGCGGCGGCGCCTACGCCCCTACTTCTTGCCGGTAGCCCTGCTCTCGGTGGCGTTACCGAATGTGCTTGCCTCGTTGTACAACATCAAGCACAACCAGAGCCTGATCGTCGACCGGATGAACAGTGAAGCCCAGGAAATCTTCTTCATCATCACCGGCACGGTGAACGCGATCTTCTTCCCGGCCGGCATCGCGATCGTGCTGTACATGTCCAGATATGTACTGAAAGTGCCTTCCGGGTTGCGCAGAGGACGCCGATACGATCCGAGCACTCTGCGGCGAGCCAGACGGGACTCTCTGCTGATCGGCGACCGCGCCGTCGCTGTGGCATTCTCCCTGTGGGTCCTGGCGGGGATCATTTTCCCGATCGCGCTACAGCTGTCCACCGGGGCCATGCCGGCACGGGCCGTGGTGCACTTCCTGGTCTCACTGATGGTGTGTGGTGCGATCGCGGTCGCCTATCCGTTCTTCCTGCTGACGTTCTATATGATGCGGTGCATCTATCCGTTGTTTCTCCGGCACGGGGACATCAGTCCGGAAGACGCGGTATGGCTGCGTGGCCTGGATCGACGGTGCAACTGGTATCTCGCGGTCGCCGCCTCTGTGCCGCTGCTCGCGGTTGCGGGGATCACCTTCCTGCGTCCCGACGACATCCCTTCAGTGCTCTCCGCGGTGCGGTTGCTATGTCTCGGTGGCATCATCGCATTCGTGGGCACCTACCTCCTGTTCCGGGCGCTGGAGGCAGACCTGCGGGCACTGGAACGGGTAGTCGACCCCGACTCCGCCGTACTGGACATCGCAGGCAAGCAACCGCGAATCGAACAAGATGCCACGAAGACTGCGGAGAACGGCACGTGACCTCCTCGATTGACGAGGCCATCGTCCGGTTCGGCGACGATTGGCGGCACAGCCTCCACGGCGATCGGTCGACACCACAGATCTGCGACTATGTGCCTGATGGCAGGCAGATCCGCGTGCGCGTACTCACCGAGCTGGTGCGGATCGATATACAACAACGCCGGGAGCGGGAAGGGCTCAGTAAACGAATAGCCGAGTACCGCGAAGAGTTCCCCGAGATAGACGACAGCCCCCAGCTCGTAGATCTGGTGTGTGCGGAGTTCTTGGCGCGCCGCACATATACGCCACTGACGGTGGCCGATTTCCTCGCCGAATATCCAGACCTGGCTGACCAGATCAGCGAACGACTTACCGGCTTCGCCGACAGCGCCGAGACCATAGTCGGCGACGAAGCGAGCGAAGCCATTGTTGCGCTGGCCGATCTCACGCCAGGTCAGCGTGTCGATGACTTCGATCTGCTCACTGATCTCGGCACCGGTCCACTCGGCCGGGTCTTCCTCGCTAGACAACGGTCTATGCAAAGGCTCGTTGCCGTGCGGTTTTCGGTGGGACGAGTGGATATGCCGCTGACGATGGCCCAGCTCGACCACCCGCATATCGTGCGTATCTGCGACCAACGGGTGCTCAGCATCGACGCCGCCAGAAATCTGACCGTTGCCGGGCCAGTGTCTCCCGGCACAGCGACCGATACCGAACTCCTCCATGCGGGTGGCCCAGCAGGCCTAGATCGGCTCGACGCCGACGACACCACGATGGCAGCCAGGTCCTACACTCTCCATGGTCACGGTCCGTCCAGCGGCAGCGCGAAGCCACCCGATCCTCGAACCACCGAACTATCTGTCGAATCCGGCGAAAAAATTCCCATGCGCATACACCGGGAAACACACAGTGCTCGATCGACCGACACCGACACGACAGTTCTCAGTCCGCCGGATCACACCGACTCCGTATCTGCCGCGCAACCGGATTCTTCACCCACCTCGACTGTCTCGGAAGCCCCCGCGGCGACCACTGTTTTCCCGCACCTGGTTTATATGCAGTACCTCCCCGGCGGCACTGCGGACGCTCTGCTCGAACAACGTCGTCAAGGCCCGGTCTCCGACGGCGGTCGGCTGCTACTTCGCGCAGTGGATACCGCCATGGAGGCCAAAGGCGAGATCCGGCCATCGGACTCGAGCGTTCGTGTCGAGATCGCGCAGCTCAGCTGGCCGGAAACCATAGCGTGGATAGGCATACGGCTCGCCGACGCACTGGAATACGCCGAGCACCACGGTGTGCTGCATCACGACATCAAGCCGGCGAATATCCTGTTCACTGCTGAAGGCATCCCGAAGCTCGCGGATTTCGCGCTCGACGAACCTGGCTATCGCACAGCCACAATGCAGCAGACCGCCACTGCGGATACACTGGCCTACCGTTCCCCGGAGCAGCTGGCTCGTTGCCTCGATCACGACGCCCCCACACCGGACAACCGAAGCGACATCTATTCCCTTGGAGTATTGCTCTGGGAGTTGCTGACCGGTGCAAGCCCATTCGAGGACCCGCCGCCCGAACAGTACGACACCGCCACCGAAATGTACGCGAGGATGCTGACGGCACGCTACGCGGGTGTCCACGCGAAAGCGCTGTCGCGCCTGCCCGAGGAGACCCCGGCTGCGCTACGCCGCGTGCTGTTGGATTGTCTGCATGCAGACCCCAAGCGCCGCTGGCGCAGCGGCGCCGAACTCGCCGCACAACTTCAATTGTGCCTCGACGCGCACGCGCGCGATCTGGTCGACCCCGCACCGGACAGCTTTGCCTACCGAGCCAGGGGCTGGCTACTTCCGCTAGCAGCGCTGTGCGTCGGCGTGCCCAGCATGCTGGCGAGCATCTATAACATCCGGCTGAACCAGAACCTGATCGTCGAGCGAATGTCGTCAGTCGACCAGGAGAAATTCGAGACAGTCGGCTTGATCAACAATCTGATCGCCTTTCCGCTGGCTGCGCTGTTTTTACTGTTGCTGACCTGGCGTCCCCTCGCCATCACACATCTACTCGCCCGCGGACGCGAGTACTCCGCTCGCACGCTCGCGAAAGGGCGCCGCGACACACTGTTGATGGGCGATTGGGCGGTATGGGTGCCATTCGGATTCTGGGTGGTCGCCGGCATTGCCTGGCCCTTTGGACTGGCACTGTCCGGCGTCGACCTGCCGCAGCGGACATTCGCGCACTTCTTCACCGCGCAGGTGGTGTGTGCGACCATCGCACTGGCCTATCCGTTCTTTCCGATCATGGTCTACGCACTGCGCTCGATCTATCCACAGCTTCTGGTACACGGCGAGATCGGCCCCGATGACGAACGCCAGCTGCGCGCGCTGGCCAGGCGCGGCAATTTCTACCTCGGTGTCGCGGCGTCAGTTCCCCTGCTCGCAGTGGCGAGCGCGACCTTCGTCGCCGCCGATGACCTGCCCTACATCATCGTTCCGGTGCGCGCACTCAGTGTGAGTGGCATCCTGGCATTCGTGCTCACCTACCGGCTGTTCCGTGTCCTAGAGGCCGACCTGCTCGCCCTGGCCAAAGCGATTCCGCAGCGGGCCCGATGAGCGCATCGTGCCCACTGGGCCGGATTGTGAGCTTGTCACACGTACACGATCCAGCCACCACGCCGCTATATCCGGGCGACCCGGAATTCCGCGCCGATACCGTGGCCACGATTGCCGAGGACGGCTACTACCTGCGCTATCTTCAACACGGTGAACACACAGGAACTCACTGGGGCGCGCCGATCCATTTCGATCCCGGCGGCCTCGCCTCGGACGAGCTGGAGTTGGTCGACCTGCTGTTGCCCGCGGTGAAGATCGACCTCCGGCAGCGCTGCGCGCAGGATCGCGACTACACGATCACCGTCGACGACTTGCGGCACTGGGAAGCCGAATACGGCCGGATCCCGGACGGTGCCGCGATAATCGCCTGGACCGGCTGGGACGCCAAGTGGGGTACGCCGGAATTCGTCGGCACCGGGGAAGCGGCGGGGCATCAACCTGGTTTCGCAGTAGCGACTGTGGCGTGGCTACTGCGTACCGGCAGGCTCGGTCGCCGCGGTGCACTCGGGATCGACACCTTCGGCCCGGATGTAGGCACCGACACAACCTATGCGGTGTCCAAGCTGGTCTACGGCGAACACCGGATCAGTTTGGAATGCCTGGCCAACCTCGCCGTACTGCCGGAGACGGGGGCGTGGGTGCTAGTGGGCGGTCCGATCTATCGCCGTGGATCCGGTTCTCCCGCGACAATTTTCGGGATCCTTCCCGATAACGATCAGCCGCCGTAGACTTTTGGGTTCAAAGTGCCGATGTAGGGCAGGTCACGGTAGCGTTCCGCGTAGTCGAGACCGTAGCCGACGACGAATTCGTTCGGGATATCGAAGCCCACATGCGCGACATCCACATGCGTGCGTAGTGCGTCGGGCTTACGCAGCAGAGTGACCACCTCGAGCGAAGCCGGATTACGAGTGGACAGGTTGCGCTGCAGCCAAGACAGAGTGAGTCCGGAATCGATGATGTCCTCGACGATCAGGACATTGCGGCCCGCGATGTCCTTGTCCAAGTCCTTCATGATGCGCACCACGCCGGAAGACGAAGTGGACGATCCATAGGACGAGACGGCCATGAACTCCATCTGGGTCGGGATCGGCAGCGCCTTGGCCAGGTCGGTCATGAAGAAGATCGCACCCTTGAGCACACCGACCAGTAGCAGGTCCCCCTCTGGGGTGTCGACCGGATACCGCTCGGCGATGAGCCCGGCCAGCTCTTCGGTCTTGGCTGTGATCTGTTCCTGGGTGATCAGTACCGACGCGATGTCGTCCTCGTACACGTCAGTTGGATTCCCTTCCGTGGTGAGTGAGCTCGTTGAACCGGTTCAATCTGTCTCATCGCCTCCGATGGCCATTCTTGTCCGGCCGCAGTGTCAGCCTGCCATGTTCCCGTCCGGCAACCAACCTGTTCTCCGGACTTCCACCGCCGACCGCTACGCCGCCCTGACCGCGCCACGCGACCACCAGTTCGTCGACGGCCTGTAAATGCTTGGCGGTCAAGGCTTTCCCGCCATTAGCCAACAGCCATAATCGAATTGCCCGTTTTCGCAGAGCTGCGGGAGCGGTGGCGAGGGTCTCGATCATGAGCGTTCGCCCATCACTCGCGCGGTGCAGTAATTCGGTGGCGAGCACATCCAGCACCGCGCCGTCTTCCCGCAACTGTTCGGCCGTGCGAGCCAACGCCGAGGCCACCCCACCTCCGAGAATCCGCTCCAGCAGCGGCAGCGCCTCCAGCCGCAGCCGGACCCTGGTGAAATCCGGTGTCACGTTGTGCGGGTCGTCGTGCGGCGGCATGCCGAGGTCTGCGCACAGCTGACGAGTCGTTTCCCTACGCACACCGAGCAACGGCCTACCCCATGGCTCGACGTACTCGGCCATTCCTTGGATAGAACGGCCTCCCGACCCACGCGCTAGTCCGAGCAGCACAGTTTCCGCTTGGTCGTCGAGAGTGTGCCCGAGCAACACCGGAAGGCCGTCGCGCGCCGCGTCCAATGCGGCATACCTGGCCCGGCGTGCGGCCGCCTCCAGCCCTCCCTCGGTGCCGACTTCGACCTCGAGCACTCGTGTGGACCTGCAGCCGAGCGCGAGCGCCCTAGCCGCCGCCTCCGCGGCGACCGCACCGGACCCCGGCTGCAGTCGGTGGTCGATCACCAGCGCGTCGACCGCAGTCGTCTCGGCCACCGCTGCCGCGGTAAGCGCCAGCGAATCGGCGCCGCCGGACAATCCCACCGTCACCGCGCATCCCTCGGTTTCGGAAGGTGCATACCGAGCCAGCCAATCTCGCACCGCCCTGCGGACGGCGAGCACAGCAGCGGTTTCTGGCAGCCGTCCGCCATCAGGCCTCTTACCTGCCGACCCGAGGCGTCCTGATGTCGTTTCCGGTGCGCGCCCCATGCGCCGCAGCCTACCGACCACGTTCACCGAACGATCCCACCATGGCCGACCGGCCGAAACCGCCTCGGCGCGTTCAGCCGAGTACTCGCTCGATCCAGCGCTGCGGATTGTCGATCTCATCGACATGTGGCAGAGCGGCAGCCTCAGCCCACACCATGTTGAACTGCACCATGCCCACCCTGTCGACCACCTCGTCCACAAACTTCTTTCCGCGCACATATTGCGCCACCTTCGAATCCACGCCGAGCAGGGCACGCAGCAGACGTTGCACCGGATTCGTCGGACGTCTGCGCCGCTGATCGAAGGCAGTGCGGATCTGCTGGACCGTCGGGACAACCGCGGAACCGACCGCGTCCATGACGTGATCGGCATGTCCCTCCAACAAGGTGCCGAGCATGAGCAGCCGGTCCAACGCCTCACGCTGCGGCGGCGTCTGGATGGCACGCAACAGTCCGACCACACCACGTGCGGCGGGATCGCTGGAGACCGCGCCACGGCGGTGGTCGCGAATCTCCTCGACCAATCGGGAAAGCATATCGGCCAGCGGCTCATCACCAGATTCACTGAGTACACCGACATTGGTGCGCATGTACTCCGCGAGCCATGGAGCGGAGGAGAACTGCACCCGATGCGTCACCTCGTGCAGACAAACCCAGAGCCGGAAATCAGTCGGCGACACTCCTAGTGCGCGTTCCACCGCTACGATGTTCGGCGCGACCAGCAGCAAAGCTCCGTCCGTTCCGGTGAACGGGTCGTACTGACCGAGGACCGCGGTGGACAAGAAGGCCAGCATCGCCCCTGCCTGCACGCCTGCGGGCTTTCCTGCGAGCAGCTTCCACTCCTCTTGCGCTACACCGGTGCCGGTGAGCTGGGCCATGGAGTCTGCGGCGGCCGTGATCCAGCCCGGCCGGTCGACAATCCTGGCTTCGGGCACCGGTCTGCCGTCCAACAGCCCGCTGACCTCGCGAACCGGCCCTTCGGCACGTTCGGAGGCAATGGCGAGTTCAGCAACGACCTGCTCGGCCGAGTAACGCGAAGTGCGTGGGCCCGCGGGGACCAGAACCGAGCCGGTTCGCGCGGCCAAACGCCAATCGACCAGTCCGGAAAGACCAGAGCGACCCTTGTGCCGCTCTGGCACAAGTGCGGGACCGAATCCGGCTGTGTCAGAACCTTGCTGGGTCATGGTCAACCACCCGTCATGAGCATCCACAGTTTCGCAGCGTGCCTACGATCGCATCCAATGCGGGCCTGCTCACCTCCGGTGGTCGCTCATTCGACATCAGAGCGAAGGTCAGTACCCGACCATCCGCGTCCAGCACATATCCGACCAACGCACTCGACACCGACAAAGTTCCGGTCTTAGCTCGTACCCAGCCCGCCGCCTGCCGATCTTGAACGACATAACGGCTACTCAACGAACCAGTAGCGCCCGCGACCGGCAGATCATCGAGCATCGCCGCCAAGGTAGCGGCGATCCGGCCTTGTCCAGGTATGGCCCTGGTGCCCGTCGGCTGTGCCGCGGTGGTGTCGGTGGGCTCAGCCGCGGTTGCCATCACTCGGTCGAGAAGCTGTGCCGGGATTCGATCGTCCACTGAAAGCCCGCTGCTGTCGTGCATATCCACGCCGGTGAGATCGAAACCGGCCGCGCTCAGCGCCCCACGCACCGCGGTGACGGCACCATTGAAAGATGCCTCGCCACCGGTCGCCATCGCAATCTCCCGCCCGACCGCCTCGGCCAGCACGTTATCGGAATGGACCAGCATATCGTGCAGACGATCCCGCAACGGCGCCGACTGTACGGCGGCGACCTCGACCGCATCAGCGGGCGCTTTGCCCATCCGGACCAGAGCCGGGTCGAGCCCGAGATCGGTAGCCAGGCGCTGTCCTGCGGCCAGCGCGGGAGCCGGGGTGCGCGGCGAGTACTCCACGAGCGGTCGCAGGCGTCCACCGTCGAGCATCACCGGCTCGATCGGGGCGATCGAGCCCCCGGCGATGTCGACCTGATCCCAACCCCGCGCCATGGCCGATCCCGTATAAGCGGAAGTATCGACAATGATCCTGTCCACTGGACGGCCCGCTGCTTTGATCTGTGCTACCAAGTCGGCCAGGCGCGGCCCATTCGGGTAATAGCCCTTGCCGTCCGGCTGTGCGGTGAGCGTCGGGTCACCTCCGCCGACCAGAACCAGTTCGTTCGGTGCCGCACCGGTGACCACCGTGGTGCTCACCCGGTGCTCAGCAGGCAACGTGAGCAAGGCAGCCGCCGCAGTGAGGATCTTGGCGGTGGACGAGGGAATCATCGGCTTGTCCGCCCCATTGCTCCACAACACTGTGGCACTGCTGGCATCGGTTACCTGGCCTGCGAAAACACCGAGATTCGGGTTCTTGATTACCGGAGCCAGCGCGGCGGCGATCCCCGCAGGGCTCGGTGCGGGCGCGTTCGGCCTGACCGGACTGATCTGTAAGGTGGGATCGACCAGTGCGGGTGGAGCGGCGACAATCAGCCCACCGTGCCGGAACTCCGCAGTCCACGGCCGCACCGTGACCACCGCCGCTACGACGACCACGAGCAACGCCACCAGAGTGACCGATCCCCAGATCCACCTGTTGCGGCGCCGCCTGGCAGCCAGCACACCCATGTTTCCGTTGTTACCAAACACGTCGCCGCCGCGCTCCTGACCGATTCCCGCAGCAGCCGCCTGCCGCATCCGTGCCTTCGCCGATCACACTATCCTCGTTGCGCAACTGTTCCTATGCATAACCTGGCGAGTCGGCGCTTCTGCTATGGCCGAGTCGACAGTCACCGCAAAAGCCGGGTTCCGGCTCGGCACCGAAGCACCGAAGGAGATAGCGTGGAGTTCGATGTCACCATCGAGATCCCCAAGGGTTCTCGGAACAAATACGAGGTCGACCACAAGACCGGCCGGGTCCGACTCGACCGCTTCCTTTATACCTCCATGGTCTATCCCGCCGACTATGGCTACATCGAGAACACCCTCGGTGAGGATGGCGACCCACTGGACGCGCTGGTCCTGTTGCCGGATCCGGTATTCCCTGGTGTCGTCGTGGAAGCTCGCCCGGTCGCGATGTACAAAATGACCGATGAGGCAGGTGGCGACGACAAGATCCTGTGTGTGCCTGCCGGCGACCCACGGTGGAACCACATCCTGGATCTGAAAGATGTCCCGGAGTCCGAGCTTTCCTCGATCAAGCATTTCTTCGAGCGCTACAAGGACCTCGAACCCGGCAAGTACGTCAAGGGCTCCGAATGGGTCGGGCGCGCCGAAGCCGAAGCCGAGATCGAGGCATCCATCCAACGTCTGAAGGACCAGGGCGGGCACTGAAATCCAGAGGAGCCGGGGAGTCCGACAAGTCCGGACTCCCCGGTTATCCGGCAACGCCTTCCTGGCAATACCGAAGACGATTCGAACGTAGCTGGCTTACTTGCCGCGGAACTCGGGCGCGCGCTTTTCGAAGACAGCCTGTATCGCCTCGGTGAGATCCTCCGAAGGCAAGAATGCGGCATTCCACGCGGAGACATAACGCAGACCTGCGGCGACCTCATCCTTACGGCGCTGATCCAGCACATCCTTCACGCCCTGCACCACCAGTGGCGGGTTTACGGCGATCTCCCGTGCGGTGGCGTGCGCCGCGTCGAGCATCGTCTCCTGATCTGCGAAGACATCGTTTACCAAGCCGATCTTCTCCGCGCGCGCGGCATCGATGTCTTTGGCGGTGTAGGCGAGCTCTCGCAGGTGTCCCTCGCCGATGATGCCGGGCAACCGGTGCAGCGACCCGATGTCGGCGACAATCGCGACTTTGGCCTCACGCAGGCTGAACTTGGCGTCCGTGCTGGCGTAACGAATGTCGGTGGCTGCAATCAGATCCAGTCCGCCGCCGATGCACCAACCGGACACCGCGGCGATCACCGGCTTGCGACAGTCCGCCACCGCTGTTACCGAGGCCTGCAATCTGCGTACCTCATTCAGAAATTCGGTACGCGGCGCAGCCAGGGCGCGATCGGCGAGCAACGGGCCGAATGTACTGCTCATCGCGGGCAGGTCGAGTCCATAGGAAAAATGCTTTCCCGAGCCCGTCAGCACAATCGCACGCACCTCGGGGTCGGCGTCCAGCGTCTGGAAGATCTCTGGCAACTCGCGCCAGAAATCCGGCCCCATCGCGTTGCCCTTACCGGGACCGGTCAGTGTCACCTGAGTGACGTTGTCCTTGGTTTCGACCGTGAAAGCCTGCCAATCTGTCATTTATACAGCGTATCGAGACAGCGTGAACATACGCTATCGTGCCCCATCCTCAACAGAAGAGCGACTCGCCGTGCCACTGCGAGAATTCGAGCGTAGTTTCGTCATGTGACCGAAATACCCCGGCCCGAGGCGGCGGACTTTACGATCCCCGATGATCTCAGCGGTATCACCGCTGAGCAGTATCGCGCCTCTATGCGCCACTATCCCGCAGGCGTCACTGTCGTCACGTCGAGTTCACCGCGCGGACCGGTCGGCTTCACCGCGACCTCTTTCGCCTCGCTGTCGCTGGACCCGCCATTGGTCTCGTTCAATATCGCGCACACCTCCTCCAGTCTGTCCGCCTTGTTGGACGCCGAGTCCGTGGTCATCCACTTCCTCGGTGAGCACCAACAGCACCTGGCACATCGGTTTTCCCGAACCGCCACGGAACGATTCACCAACCAATCCCTGTGGACCACCCTGGAAACCGGCGAGCCGGTGCTGCACGGCACCCCCATCTGGCTGCGCGCCACCGTGCACCGGCTCATCCCCGTCGGCGACCACACTGTGGTCGCCGGTCTGGTCACCCGCGTGCACGACAACACTGACGAGAAACCCGCCGCAGCTCCACTGCTCTACTACAACGGTCGCTATTACCGCCCCACTGAGCTGGGAGATTGACATATCCGCCGTTGATCCGGACTCTCTCAGTGGTCCGTGCCTCGGTCGACCGACAAGCTGAGGCCTGGGCCCATACCGGGATGGACAACCACGCTTATCGGGGGCACGGACAACCTTCCGTCGACAAATAAGCCCGACGAAAACGGCTCCGGGTACCGTGAACCGTCGGCCATCGTAGCGTTTGTACCGTGGCAGCCCTGTATGACGGACAAAAGGAAGTGTGAGGCAGGTCGATGGGAGGTGCGCAGAGCACCCTACTCCGGGCAGCACTCGACGCGCAGGCAAACCCCTTACTGCGCGGCGAGTACGCTTCCGAGGCAAGGACACTCGTCGACATCCTGACCACGACAGCATCCACACACCCCAACGCCCCTGCTATCGATGACGGCCGAACAGTCCTGTCCTACCTCGAACTGGTCGCTGAGATCGAGAAGATCGCGAACCGTCTCGCGGCGGCAGGCGTACGCCGAGGCGATCGGATCGGCGTACGCATGCCATCGGGCACTCGCGAGCTCTACGCCACAATCCTCGCCATCCTCTATGCCGGTGCCGCTTATGTACCAGTTGACGCCGACGACCCGAACGAGCGCGCCTTACTGGTCTTCGGCGCGGCGCGCGTCACCGCGATCGTGACTGCCGCGGGTATCGAAAACACAGCCACCGACATCCGCGCCATAGGACAGCACCAGCGTGCGGACACCTGCCCAGAACTACCCACCCCCAACGACGACGCCTGGATAATCTTCACCTCCGGCTCGACCGGAACTCCGAAAGGTGTCGCCGTCACACACCGCAACGCCGCCGCCTTCGTCGACGCCGAAGCCGACCTGTTCCTCCGCGAGGCTCCGATCGGCCCCGGCGACCGGGTCCTGGCAGGCCTCTCGATCGCCTTCGACGCCTCCTGCGAGGAAATGTGGCTGGCGTGGCGCCATGGCGCCTGTCTGGTGCCTGCTCCTCGGGAACTGGTACGTACTGGCGCCGACCTCGGCCCCTGGCTGGTACAACGCGGGATCACCATCATCTCGACCGTGCCTACTCTGGCAGCGACCTGGCCGGTCGAGGCGCTGGAAGCAGTACGTTTACTGATTTTCGGCGGCGAGGCCGTCCCACCGGAACTCGCCGAACGCCTTGCCGGAGAGGGACGCGAGGTATGGAACACTTACGGCCCTACCGAGGCGACGGTCGTCGCATGTGCAGCGCGACTGGATGGCCAGAAACCGATCCGGATCGGCCTTCCACTCAACGGCTGGGATCTCGTCGTGGTGGACCAAAGGGGAAACCCTGTGGGCGAGGGCGAATCCGGCGAATTGGTGATCGGCGGCGTCGGTCTGGCTCGTTATCTTGACCCGGTGAAGGACGCGCAACAGTACGCGCCACTGCCCTCCGTCGGCTGGAACCGTGCCTATCGCAGCGGTGACCTCGTTCGCAACGACCGCGCGGGCCTGATCTTCCTCGGCCGCGCCGACGACCAGATCAAACTCGGTGGCAGACGTATCGAACTCGGCGAAATCGACAACGCGCTACGGCAACTCCCCGGAGTCACCGGCGCCGCTGCCGCGATCCAGACCACGAAGGCGGGCAATAAAGTTCTGGTCGGCTATCTGACCGGGCCGAAGCTCGACTTCGATGCCGAGGCGGCGCGAACCGTTCTCATCGAACGCCTCCCAGCCGCACTGATTCCGCGACTCGTAGTGGTCGCCGAACTCCCCGCCCGGACCTCGGGCAAGATCGACCGAGACGCGCTGCCCTGGCCACTGGCCGATACTACGGAGGATGATGACAACGATCTGACCGGCACGGCGCAATGGGTTGCCGGACTGTGGGATTCGATTCTGGGCACGAAAGTCCGCGATCTCACCGCCGACTTCTTCGATCTCGGCGGCAACTCGCTCGCGGCAGCCCTGCTGGTCGCCGCCCTGCGTGAACGCTGTCCCCAGTTCACCGTCGCCGATCTCTACGACCACCCCAGGCTGGGCGCCTTGGTCGAACTGCTGGAGCAGACCACACCCGAGGTCGCCGCCACTGAACGAATCGTGCGCCCGACACCACTAATCGCGCAGACAGTGCAGGTACTGGCCACCGTGCCGCTGGCCACGCTCACCGGCCTGCAGTGGTTTACCTGGCTGGTGATCGCAGGAAATATCACGGCCGGGTTCGGCTCGCTGTCATGGTTACCGCACCTGTCCTGGTGGTGGACAATGGCCGCATTCGTGCTGTTCCTCTCGCCACCTGGACGTATGACGCTCTGTGTGGCGGGGGCGCGCTTGCTCTTGCGTGGTGTCCGACCAGGATGTTATCCGCGTGGCGGCTCCGTGCACTTGCGACTCTGGGCTGCCATCCGCCTGTCCGAGGCCAGCGGCGCCGAAAATCTCTCCAGCGCCCCATGGATGGTTCCGTTCGCCCGGGCCCTTGGCGCGCGGATCGGCAAAGGCGTCGACCTGCACTCCCTGCCGCCGGTGACCGGCATGCTCGAACTAGGTGACGGGTGCAGCGTAGAGCCGGAGGTGGACCTGTCCGGTTACTGGATCGACGGCGATAGAGTGCATCTCGGTCCGATCAGCATCGGTCCCGGCGCGGTCGTCGGCTCGCGCTCGATCCTGCTGCCAGGCACGGAGATCGGCAAGAATGCCGAGGTGGCACCCGGCTCCGCGGTATCGGGCAGGGTAAAGGCCGAGCAGGCGTGGGCAGGCTCGCCCGCAGTGAAGGTCGGCAAGGCTCAGCGCCGCTGGCCTGCGCGTACGCCCGCCCGAGCCAGGCGCTGGGTCGCCGTTTTCGGGGTCACGTCGATAGTATCGGCCGCCTTGCCCGTGCTCGCCCTCGGTATGGGCGGTGCGTTCATCGCCTGGTTCATCCGCGACACCAGCGCACCGGTGCAAGCTGTAGGCCGCGCCTTCGCGGTCCTTCCTGTAGCCGTCCTGCTCAGCCTCGGCGCGTACGCCGCGGCGATTGTCGCCGCGGTTCGGCTACTGAGCATCGGTCTGACCGAGGGCTATCACCCGGTGCGCAGCCGTATCGGCTGGCAGGCCTGGGCTACCGAGCGACTCCTGGATTCCGCACGCACCTTCTTGTTCCCACTTTACGCGAGCTTGCTCACGCCGGTATGGCTGCGTCTACTAGGCGCGAAGGTCGGTAAAAGCGTCGAGGCATCCACGGTGCTGCTGTTGCCGAAATTCACCACAGTGGCCGATGGCGCGTTTCTCGCCGACGACACCATGATCGCCGGCTACGAACTCGGCGGCGGCTGGCTGCGTATCGGTGCGGCCAAGGTCGGCAAGCGCGCGTTTCTCGGCAACTCCGGGATGACCGCGCCCGGTCGCCGTGTTCCGAAAAACGGCCTGGTGGCCGTCCTTTCCGCGGCACCGTCCAAGGCAAAGGCCGGCTCATCCTGGCTGGGCAGTCCTCCGGTCCGGCTGCGCCGTGTCGCAGGAAACTCCGACACCACACGCACCTTCTACCCGCCCACCCGACTGCGTATCGCGCGCGGCCTCGTCGAAACCTGCCGGTTGTTCCCAGTTATGGCGACCTTCGCCATCGGACTCGGTGTGCTGCTCGCCCTCGCATGGCTCGCGCGAAACTTCGGCCACCTGGTCGCTGGGCTGCTCAGTGGTGTCGTACTGCTGGCCGCGGGCGCGGTTGCCGGGGCAGGAACGGTGGCCGCCAAATGGATACTGGTAGGGCGGATCCGGCACGAGGAGCACCCGCTGTGGAGTTGGTTCGTATGGCGTAACGAAGTATCCGACACCTTCGTGGAAACCGTCGCCGCGCCTTGGTTCGCGCGCGCGGCAACCGGAACGCCCCTACTGAACCTATGGCTTCGCGCACTCGGCGCGAAGATCGGCCGCGGAGTATGGTGCGAGTCCTACTGGCTCCCGGAGGCCGACTTGGTGACCCTGGGTGACGGCGCGACTGTGGAACGTGGCTGTGTAGTGCAGACCCACCTGTTCCACGATCGGATCATGGCCATGGACGCTGTCACCCTCAGCGCTGGCGCTACCCTCGGCCCGCACTGCGTCGCCCTGCCCGCCTCGGTGATCGGCGACGGCTCGACCGTCGGCCCGGCCTCGCTGGTCATGCGCGGCGATACCGTGCCTGCCTCGACGCGCTGGTGGGGCAACCCGATCGCACCCTGGTTCACGGGCGATCCCGGAGCATGTTGATGCCGGACAAGTTTTATGAAGCCCCCATCGACGACTATCTACCGCAGAATGGCAATCGGGGCTACCGAGTCTCCCGGTACGAACTCGAACTGACCTACCGGATGGCAAGCAACCGACTCACCGGACGCGCCACGATCACTGCGGTGACCACCGCGACACGCACACAATTCTCGCTCGACCTCACCCAGGCTCTGAGCGTCTCAAAAGTATTCGTCAATGCGGCGAAAGCCGCAAAATATCGCCATCAGCAAGGAAAATTAGTGATCACGCCGCAGCAACGGATTCCGGTCGGCGGCGTGCTATCGCTGGTAGTGCACTACAGCGGCACCCCGAAACCCACGCGCGGACCATGGGGCGAAGTCGGCTGGGAGGAACTTACCGAGGGCGCATTGGTAGCCGGCCAGCCCAATGGGGCGGCATCGTGGTTTCCGTGTGATGACCACCCTGGCTCCAAAGCGAGCTACCGCATTTCGATCACCACCAATTCTCCGTACTACACGGTGGCTAATGGCACCCTGCTACGCAGACAGACGAAAGCCAGCCAGACCACGTGGGTGTACGAGCAATCCGAACCGATGTCGAGCTATCTGGCCACCATTCAGATCGGCCCCTACCGCAAGCACCGCATCAGCTCCGCACACGCCCCAGTGCCGATGCACGCTGTTCTGCCGCCTAGGCTGCGCGCCAACTTCGACTACGATTTCGCCAGACAGCCGAAAATGCTCGAAGTCTTCACCGCGGCGTTCGGCCCCTACCCTTTCGGGGAATACACCGTGGTCGTCACCGACGACGAGCTGGAGATCCCGATCGAAGCGCAGGGCCTGTCCATCTTCGGGGCCAACCACTGCGATGGTCGCCGCGGCACCGAACGATTGGTCGCGCATGAACTGGCTCATCAGTGGTTCGGCAACAGTCTGACCATCCGGCAGTGGCGAGATATCTGGCTGCACGAAGGCTTCGCCTGCTACGCGGAATGGATCTGGTCGGAAGCGGCGGGCGGGCCCACCACCGACCAGCTGGCTCGGGCCGCGCGGCACAATCTGTCTCGTGAGTCGCAAAACATCGTGATCAGCGATCCAGGGCCGCAGCACATGTTCGATGATCGCGTCTACAAACGCGGCGCACTGACTTTGCACGCACTGCGCCTGGAACTCGGCGATGCGATGTTCTTCGATCTCCTGCGCGAGTGGACGACCCGCTACCGCCACGCCTCGGTGACCACTGAAAAATTCACCAACCTGGCAGACCGCTACAGCTCGACACCGCTACGAGCGCTTTGGGACGGCTGGCTGTTCGCCGCGCCCCTGCCGCAGCTGCCACCTCGCTTCGGCGGCTCGACCTCCTGATCAGAACACCAAGTAGCGTGCGGCGAGTTCTTCGACCAGTGGATCGTCTTCTGCCAGGTTGACGAGTGCATCGAGATCGGTTTCCATAGCGATCTGTCGCGGGTCGTCATGTTCGGCGTCGCGTGGTCCGTCCGCGGCGAGTTGACGTAGCAACTTCATCCGTATCCGATTCTTCAGCGAATCACTCATGCCTCCAGCTTGCCCGCACCCACAGTTGCTACTGCGGGTGAGCCGCTATACCGGGGTGAGCGCGGTACCCCATGGCGTATTGCGTAATACCGTGTAGGCCGCCAATGCCGCGAGGAATGACCACACGGCGACCGGGCTCATCGATGGCAGCCGCATTGGCTGACCGCGGCGAGCCCGAACGGTCCAGTCTGCCACCCACACCACGAATGCGAGCACCAGCGGGATCGCTAGCAGGTTGCTGTGCAGGGCATCGATGACCCGCCCGTCGGTAAGGTTGTTTATCGCGCGCATACCGCCGCAGCCTGGGCAATACCAGCCGGTAAACACATACAACGGACAGCTGCCATAGGAGCCCTCGACGTGGGGATCACGCAGATGCAGCAGCACACCTACACCCACCCCAACACCTGCCACCAATAGGGGCGGCACCATACCCCGCCACCCTGCCCCCAACTCGCTTTTCCGGGCAGATCCTGATTCGGGCCCGGAGGCAGTGTACGCGGTATCCACGAGATCAACCGTAACTGTGAGATGCCCCGAGGCGCCAGCGGATTGAACCGATGCGCCAGCGGATTGAACCGATTCCGAGCAGAGCGGAACACAACGGGAGGTAGAGCGCAACACAGCCAGACAGTGATCGCCCGCCGAAACCACCGGCCGATCTCCGAGCCCGCACGATATGAGGGGCAAATTCTCGGTTTCCCGAACATATTCTTCACCCAACGCGCATGATGAGTACCCCACAGTACAAGTCGGAGATACCGGCCCACAGCGCTTGCACTAGCAAGCACTTTGTTTGCAGGGTATTGTGGTGTTAGACACAAAGGAGTGCGCGATGCTGGCGAAGTCGATGAAGACTCTGGCGGACGCGCGCAATGGCGCGCTCACCGCCCCCTACCGTGCTGGACTGCGGTCCCGCACCTTCCGAACCGCATCGCTGAATGCTCCCACCCACCCATTCGAGGTCATCCCGGTCACCGCAGAGGACGGAGCGCGCCTCCGGGTGTATTCATACGGTCCGGCCGATGGCGATGTCATTGTGCTGATCCACGGCTGGAGCTGCAGTATCGAATACTGGAACCCGCAGATCAACGCCTTCGCCGACCGGTATCGGGTGGTCTGCTACGACCAGCGCGGCCATGGCGCCAGTGAACTCGGTAAAGCGAAGTTGGGCAAAGAAACACTGGCCGAAGATCTGGCGGCTGTCCTGGACGCCACGCTGCGCCCAGGGCAGCGTGCGGTGCTGGTGGGACACAGCATGGGCGGAATCACCATACAGGCGTGGGCGGGGCGATATCCGGAGCAAGTTCGACAGCAGGCCACCGCAGCCATCCTGTCGAATAGCAGTTCGGGCGACATCCGCTACGGCAGTGATCTGATCCCACTACTGAACAAGCCGCTGGCCTTGGCGGATCGGCCGATCACCGTACTCGGCAACACCGTGCGAATGCCGATGATCATCACAGAGACGCTGCTCACCGCTCCGGTACCACTACCGGGCGGGTGGCCGGCGGGTACGCTGCTCAAGGCGCGCGTGATGTCCGAGCAAGCGACAGCGGATCAGGTGGACTTCGCACTGGGCATCCTGCGATCTTGTCGGCCCCTCACTCGAGGCAGACACGCCGCGGCGCTCGCTGATATAGATCTCACCGAAGCCGCCGCATCCCTCACCGTGCCCACCACGGTGATCGCGGGCGAGCACGATCGCTTGTTGCCCGAACGCATGTCACGCGGTATCGCCGACACGCTCGCCGATACGGGATACCTGACCGCGTACCACATATGGCCCACCGGCCATCTGGGCAATATCGAAGCCGAGGAACGCTTCAACACGGCACTTGCCAACGTAGCCGGACGCGCCCACTCACACTCCACGGCCGCAGGCTAATCCACCGGATCTTCTCCTGAGCCGGTCGACGGTGCCCAGCTCGGGAGTAAGTAAGAGTTGGCCAATGGCGTCCAACTCGGAATCAGCGAGTGCGCTCGCAGCTCGCGACGGCCCAGCTTCCAGCCGCTAGCGCACTTGCGATGAGCCCCGCGACGTCCATGACTCCGACGTCCATGACTCCACTGGTGCGAATGTTCTGCGGCGGCGATCACTCGGTGACGGTTTTCTCCGTCTCCTGCGTAATCGTGACAATAGGGTGGTATCGGTGGCCACTGATCCGGTCGGGCCGGTAACAGACCGCAGAGTCGATCATGACGGTTCGATCATGAGGGCTTACCAGAATGGTGATGGGGCTGAATACGATCATTGAGAGTCCTGTCCGAACTATTCCCCGAGATGGACAATCGAGCCGAACTGGTGCTCATAGTTACCCATGCTGTCGTTCAAGATCTGCATCAACCGGAAGATCAGCGCCGGTGGAAATTTCACCCGTGCGACCACCTGCGCGGGTTGCCGCACCACCAATCGACCTGCCTGGTCCGCCCCCTGCTCGGTCGGCAAGTACACCAGAAAGTCGAGAGTGAAGTCGGTGCGGTTGTACCAGCAGGTGAACCCATTGGCATAAGTGCCTGCGCTCAGCATCTCCGGCACGATCACCTCGACGTCAGGTTGAGGCAGGGCCGGTTCACTCACGAGCGACGACCTTTCACCGGTCGGCGAAAGGGGACACCAGCATGCGCGATGGCCCCTTTCGCCGACATTGTTCAGTGACGGAAACCCAGTCGCTACCGCGACTGCATATGGCGAGCCTGCTGGCGAAGCTGATGCAGCTGCATTTCCCACTGAATGGACCGGTCCTGGCTGCGCGAAGCCTGATCCTCGGCCTGCTGGGCCAGCTGAGTAGCCTGGTCGGCCTGGTCCTGCGCGGACTGTGCACGCTGGTTGGACTGGCTGGCCTCGCTCTGTGCCTGCTGAGCCTGGTTCTGCGCCCGGTCGGCCTCGCTCTGCGCCTGCTGAGCCTGGTTCTGCGCCACAATGGCCTGCTGGCGAGCCTGCTGCGCCTGCTGGTTGGCCTGATTGGCTTCATGCTGCGCCAGCTGCGCCTGATGATGGACCTGCCGCGTCTGCTGCTGCGCCTGCCGGGCAAGGTTCTGCGCCTGCTGGGCGTACTGCCGGGCATTCTGGGCTTCCTGTCGCGCCTCGTCGACAGCGAACCGCAACATATCGATATCCCGGATTTCCTGGATCTCGTCGCGCTTCGAGTCGGTCAGCGTATCTTGAGCCATTTGAGCTTCCCTTCAATTGGTTGAGTGGACAGACTCGTTGGACCGGACCCATTCTTGCCGAAGCATCGCCAGCATGCAGCAACTTTGCAGCAACAATTTAGCAATGGCCGTGAAATGCCCAGGACACAGCCTCTGACCTCGGTGAATCCCACCCGACACGTCACCCACTCCACTTCCTCGGCATGTCTTTTATCTGCCAAAAGCCCGCAGCAGACATGACATACCCCTAGATGCCACAACACTGCCATCGTTCACCCCACTCACACTTCACTCCATCAGCCAGAGTCGCTCATACACCATTCCGACGCCACATCGGCCATGTCAATATTCATAGCAACCATTCAGTTAAATAACTGTTGTCGGCGTCCCGATTCGCGAACCCAGCCGGTCCCCTGCGAATGGAACCGCTCGATCCGGCGCCATGGGAGCACTCACACTGTTTGACTCTCGACAGATTCATATCGGTGCGCTGAATTCAGCGAATATTATTGCTAGATAATAGTTCTCGTAGTTCCGGTCAGACTGGTT
>NZ_JBWSOR010000011.1:0-109959 GCF_056629435.1 Nocardia sp. TBRC8007
GGAGTTCGAGGTGCGGGCGTTTCGGGCGCCGTCGACGTTGGTCGAGCAGGTTGTGGCTGATGCTTTTGTTGAGGTGTTGGGGGTGGAGCGGGTCGGGTTGGATGATGATTTCTTCGATTTGGGTGGTAATTCGTTGTTGGCTACGCAGGTCGCTGCGCGGGTCGGTGCGGGGTTGGATGCGCGGGTCGCGGTGCGGGTGGTGTTCGAGGCGTCGACGGTGGTGGGGTTGGCTGCGCGGGTGCAGTCGCAGGTGGGGAGCGGTCGTCGTGGGTTGGTGGCGGGGCCGCGTCCGGAGCGGGTGCCGTTGTCGTTGGCGCAGCAGCGGATGTGGTTTTTGAATCAGTTCGATACGGCGTCGTCGGTGTATAACGTGCCGGTCGCGGTGCGGTTGACGGGTGTGTTGGATGTGGTGGCGTTGCAGGCGGCGGTGGTGGATGTGGTTGGTAGGCATGAGGTGTTGCGTACTGTTTATCCGCAGTCGGGTGGGGCGGCGTATCAGTTGGTGGTGTCGGTGGAGCGGGCGGTGCCGGATCTGACTCCGCGGCCGGTGACGGCCGGGCAGTTGCGGGAGCGGATCGTCGAGGTGGTTTCGGCTGGGTTCGATGTGACTGTCGAGGTCCCGTTGCGGGCTGTGTTGTTTGTGGTGGGGGAGGGGGAGTACGTCCTGGTGTTCGTGGCGCATCACATCAGTGCGGATGGTTGGTCGATGGGGCCGTTGACTCGGGATGTGATGGTGGCGTACGCGGCACGATCGATGGGGCAGGCACCGGGATGGGCGCCGTTGCCGGTGCAGTACGCCGATTACGCGGTATGGCAGCGAGCGGTACTCGGTGCCGAAACCGATCCCGACAGTGTGCTCTCTCAGCAGGTCGGGTATTGGCGTGCGGCGTTGGCTGGGTTGCCGGATGAGTTGAATTTGCCTGCTGATCGGCCGCGTCCAGTATCGCAGTCGTTCGCGGGTGGGCGTGTGGCATTCCCGATCGAGGCCGAGGTGCATGCGGCGTTGGTCGGGTTGGCCAAGCAGTACAACGCGACGTTGTTCATGGTGGTGCATACCGCGTTGGCGGTGTTTTTGGCGCGGATGTCGGGCACCGACGATATCGCGATCGGTACGCCGGTGGCCGGGCGTGGGGAGGCCGAGCTCGATGACGTGATCGGCATGTTCGTCAATATGTTGGTGTTGCGGTTGCGGGTGGATGGGGGTGCGTCGTTTACGGAGTTGCTGGCCGGGGCCAAGGATGTTGATCTGCGTGCGTTCGCGCATGCGGATGTGCCGTTCGAGCGGTTGGTGGAGGTGCTGGATCTGGAGCGTTCCACTGCGCGGCATCCGTTGTTCCAGGTGGCGTTGTCGTTCGAGAATCTGCCGGAGACTGGTTTCGAGTTGCCCGGGTTGCGGGTCGATGGGGTGGGTTTCGAGGTCGATACCGCGAAGTTCGATCTATCGCTGACCGTGCGTGAACTCGGTGGTGACCCGGCGGTGGATCCGGGTGCGGGGGGGATGTATGCGGAGTTCTCCTTCGCGCGGGATTTGTTCGACGAGGACACGGTGCGGGTGTTCGCTGAGCGGTTCACTCGGTTGTTGACCGCGGTCGTGGCTGATCCGGCGATGCCGGTGGGGGATCTGCTGTTGCTGGATGCGGTCGAGTATCAGCAGTTGACTCATGTGCATGGTGAGCAGGTGATGGCCACTGGTTTGTTGCCGGATTTGTTGCGGCGTGGTGTGGGTGTGGATCCGCAGCAGGTCGCGGTGCGTTATGCGGGCAGGTCGATCACCTATCGAGAGTTGGATGAATATTCCTCGCGGTTGGCGCGGGTGCTCATCGCGCGTGGGGTGGGGCCGGAACGGGTTGTGGCGTTGGCGTTGCCGCGTTCGTATGAGACGGTCGCTGCGTTCTGGGCGGTGGCGAAGGCCGGTGGTGCGCATGTGCCGGTCGACCCGACCTACCCGTTGGACCGGATCCGTCACATGGTCACCGATTCAGGGGCGATGCTCGGTATCACCGCCGGGCAGTACACCGACCGGTTGCCCAGCGAGGTCGAGTGGTTGCGTATCGACGCGGTCGGGTTCGCCGAACAGGTCGCGGACCAGTCCGCCGCGCCGGTCACCGACGCCGACCGGGTTACCGCGCTGTGTATGCGGCATCCGGCGTACATGATCTACACCTCCGGGTCGACCGGTCTGCCCAAGGGGGTCACTGTCACCCACGCCGGTATGGGTGGACTGCTCGGTGTAGCCACCGATCTGTATCAACTGCGGCCGCAGCACCGGTTCCTGCACATCTGTTCTCCCAGCTTCGATCCGTCGGTGCTGGAATGGCTGTGCACCGCCTACACCGGTGCGACGTTGGTGATCGTGCCCGCGAGCGTTATCGGTGGCCCGGAACTGGCGCAGCTGTTGCACAGCGAGGCGGTGACCCACACGATCATCACTCCCGCGGTGTTGGGCACGGTCGATCCCGACGGGCTGGCGGCGTTGGAGGTGGTGTCGGTCGGTGGCGATGTCACCACCCAGGAACTGCTGGCCAGATGGGCGCCCGGCCGCACCTACTTCAACGGATACGGTCCCACCGAGACCACCATCATCTCTTCCTACGCCCACCTGACTCCCGGCAGACAGATCACCATCGGGCGTCCGGTCCGCGGAATGACCGCATTGGTGCTGGATCAACGACTCAATCCGGTACCTCCGGGGGTGGCAGGCGAGTTGTACCTGGCCGGTGGCGCACTCGCCCGCGGCTACCACAACCGACCCGACCTGACCGCCGACCGGTTCGTCGCCAACCCCTGGAGCAATGAAGGCGCCCGCATGTACCGCACCGGCGACATCGTGCGCTGGTACGCCGAACCCAGCGAACGGGCAGAAGCCACCATGGAGTCGCCGCGCTGGGAGTTGGACTATGTCGGGCGTGCGGACTTCCAAGTCAAGATCCGCGGGTTCCGGGTCGAACTCGGCGAAATCGATGCGGTGCTTGCCCGCCATGACGACATCGACTACGCCATCACCCTCGGCCACCGAACCGAAGCAGGCGCGACGATCCTGGTGTCCTACCTGCTGCCCACACCAGGCAGGCACATCGACACCGCACACATCACCGAGTACGCCGCCCGCGGCCTGCCACCACATATGGTGCCGACCGCCATCATGGTCATCGACAAGGTTCCGCTCACCCCCGTCGGGAAACTCGACCGCAAGGCACTACCCCGACCCCAACTGGCCCCCCGCGAATTCCGCGCCCCGGCCACCGAGATCGAAACCGCCCTCGCCGAAATATTCACCGAAGTACTCGGCACCGAACACATCGGCACCGACGACTCGTTCTTCGCCCTCGGCGGCGACAGCATCCTGTCGATCCAACTCGTCTCCCGCGCCAAAACACGAGGCATCCTCCTCACCCCACGAGATGTCTTCGAACGTAGAACTGTCGCCGCACTAGCAGAGATCGCCGTGCTCGGTGCCGACGACGCGAAGGTGACATTGCCCGAGTTGCCAGGTGGTGGCGTCGGTGAGATTCCGCTGACTCCGATCCTGCGGCAGATCCTTGATGGCGGCTCCACCTACCAGCGTTTCTCTCAGAGTATGGCGCTGCGGTTGCCGGAGAACATCGACCGGGAAACCCTGGTCGCCACGATCGTGGCGGTATTCGGCCACCACGACGTGCTTCGTTCGCGCCTGCGCCGTACCGACGCCGATTGGGCGTTCGAGGCACTGCCACATGCCGAGGTCGACGCACATGCCGAGGTCGACGTCGACGCCTTAGTGCACCGGATCGAGTTGGCTGCCGACACCGATGATGCGGAGCTGACCGAGGTCGCCACCGAGGCGATGGACGCGGCGCTGGGCCGGCTCGATCCGGCGAACGCCGTCATGGCGCAGTTCGTCTGGTTCGCCTTCGGCACGACGCAGGCGAACCAGGAAACGGCGGCCGTCGCAGGGCAGCGCGGCCCGCGGCGCGATGTGTTGATGATTGTCGCGCACCACTTCGTGGTCGATGGCGTGTCCTGGCGCATCTTGATCCCTGATCTCGCGCTCGCCTGGTCGCAGTTGGTCGCCGGTCAGCCGGTGGCATTGCCCGCGGTCGGTACTTCGATGCGACGCTGGGCGCACAGCCTGGTCGAAGCGGCGCGCGCACCGGAACGGGTCGCGGAGCTGCCGTTCTGGCAGAAAGTTTTGGCTACATCGGACCCGCTGCTCGGCGCACGGGCATTCGATCCGAAGGTCGACACTTTCGCGACTGTCGAGCGAGTCGAGGTCACGGTGCCCGCCGAGGTCACCGACGCGGTGCTCACCGCCGTCCCTACGCGTTACCGCGGCGGAGTGAACGATGGATTGCTGTCCGCGCTGGCGCTGGCAGTTGTCCGCTGGCGTGGTGAAAACTCGGTGTCGGGCAGGCAGACGGCAGCGCACGGCACCACGAATATCGCAGATGATCAGCGGGCGGTATTGGTCAAGCTGGAAGGCCACGGCCGAGAAGAGGACGTGGTACCCGGCGCGGACCTGTCGCGCACCGTGGGCTGGTTCACCACTGCTTACCCGGTTCGGCTCGAGCTGACCGATGTGGACCTGGTGGACGCTTTCGCAGGCGGCACCGCGCTGGGCGAGATCGTGAAAACGGTCAAGGAGCAGTTGCTCGCGGTACCGGACAAGGGCCTCGGATACGGGCTGCTGCGGCAGCTGAACCCGGAGACCGCGGCAACCCTTGCCGGTTCGGGTGCGGATACTGCCCAGATCAGCTTCAACTACCTGGGCCGGGTGTCGGCAGGAGAGATTCCGGAGCAGCTCTCCGAGATCGGCTGGGTACCGGTGACCGACCTCGGCACGTTGGATGTCGATATGGACCTCGACATGCCGGCCAACGCGACGATCGACATCAACGCGATCGTCTCAGAGGGCGCGGAGGGACCGCAGCTGGGCGCGTCGTTCGCCTTCCCAGTGGGCCTGTTGACCAAGGAACAGGTTCAGGAGTTCGCCGATCTCTGGGTCGAGGCGCTCGCCGCACTGGCCGTGCACGTACGGCGGCCGGACGCGGGTGGTTTCACCCCGTCGGACCTGCCGTTGGTCCAAGTGCGCCAGCGCGACATCACGCAGTGGGAACGCACCTATCCGGCGCTTGCCGAGGTGTGGCCGCTCTCGCCGCTGCAGTCGGGTCTGCTGTTCCACGCATTGCTGACCCAGTCGACCGTGGACGTGTACACGATGCAGGCCGTGTTGGATCTGGAT
Organism: Nocardia sp. TBRC8007; assembly: GCF_056629435.1. Lineage (NCBI taxonomy): Bacteria > Bacillati > Actinomycetota > Actinomycetes > Mycobacteriales > Nocardiaceae > Nocardia > Nocardia sp. TBRC8007. The sequence goes on from NZ_JBWSOR010000011.1 coordinate 5,219, forward strand.
GGCACGCTGGAGGTGGCTCGGCTGCGGTCGGCGGCGCAGGGCATCCTCGACCGGTACCCGAACTTGCGTACTGCGTTCGTCGCCGACTCCGAGGGGCAAGCCGTGCAAGTGGTGCTGGATCGGGTCGAAGTGCCGTGGCACGAAGTCGACCTCACTGACCTGCCTGCCGAGCAGCGGACCGAGGAACTGCGCAAGCGAGTCGCAGCCGACCAGGCGACACATTTCGACATGTCCACCCCACCATTGCTGCGGTTCACACTGTTCCGCAGCGGTGTGGCGCAGTGGCATCTGGCCATTACGACCCACCACATCCTGCTGGATGGTTGGTCGATGCCGCTGCTCATGCGAGACCTGCTCGTACTGTACGCGGTACGTGGTGATCAGACTGCGCTGCCGCGGATGACTTCCTACCGTAACTTCTTGGGCTGGCTGGCCGGCCACGATCAGGATGCCTCCTTACGTGCGTGGTCGGCGGCGCTGGACGGTGTCACCGAACCCACGCAGCTGGCCGTACAGCCACGAACCGCGGAGAATTACCAGATCGGCAAGCTGATCACCGAGATCGACGCCGACCGCACTCGTCGACTCACCAGGCACGCTGCCGAACTCGGCGTCACGGTGAACACGATCGTGCAGGCGGCTTGGGGAATCCTGCTCGGCCGTATCACCGGCCGTGGCGATGTGGTGTTCGGGGCGACGGTGTCCGGCCGTCCGGCCGAGCTGCCTGGTGTCGAGTCGATGGTAGGGCTGTTCATCAATACGCTGCCAGTCCGACTGCGGATCGATGACCGCGAGAACATCGGAACATTGCTGCGACGGTTACAAAGCGACCAGGCAAGTCTGCTGGAGCATCACTATGTCGGGCTCACCGATATCCAGCGGGCTTGGCAATCGAATACCGGGGGCGGTCACTCCACAGGTGTTGTGCCCCTGTTCGACACATTGCTGGTGTTCGAGTCGTATCCGATCGACAAGGAAGCGATTTCGGCCGCCAGCTCGATCGACGGCATGTCGGTGACTGGTGTCGGCGTCAACGACGCCACGCATTATCCGATGACGTTGCTGGTGGCCGCGGAGACGAAGATCGAACTCACCCTGAAGTATCTGGATAGCCGGTTCACCGCGGAGGAGGTCGAGTCCCTCGCGCGGCGACTGGCGCGGGTGCTGGAGGCACTGTACGGCGATCCGGATGTCCTGGTCGGGGATATCGACATCCTGGATACAGAGGAGCGGGCTCGGCTGCTGGCCGAATCCGGGGTTGCCGTATCGGCCTCAGCGCCGGAGCTGGTCGGCCGGGTAGGTGCGCGCACAGTGGCCAAGGTGCTCGCCGAGGTCGTCGAGGAGGACCCGGAAGCGCTCGCTTTGCTGGCCGGAGACGAGGAGATCGCCTACCACGTATTGGATCGGCGGTCCGCGCAGTTGGCCAGGCTGCTGATCGAACGCGGTGCGGGACCGGGTGATGTTGTCGCGGTCGCGCTCGCGCGTTCGGTGGATCAGGTCGTCGCGGTGTGGGCGGTGCAGAAGGCCGGTGCGGCGTGCCTGCTCGCAGGCGGACTCACGGCGGATGAGCTGTCCGCCGCGCGGGCCACGTATGGGATCACGATGGCATCCAGAGCCGACAGCGAGATCCGCTGGGTAGCGCTCAGCGACCCGCAGGTGGAACAGGATCTGGCCACCACGCCGTCGCACCCGGTGTCCTACGCCGATCGGGTACGCCCGCTCGGCGAGACGCACCCGGCGTTCATCTTCGTCGCGGCGGGTGAGGTTGTCGTACTTTCCCAGACCGAGGCGCTCGACCAGTCCGAACGGGTATGCGAGGAGTACAAGATCGACTACGAGTCGACCACGTTCACCGCCGCCGGATCCGGCCGCGCGGCATTGCTGGAGTTCTTGGTCTCGGCCACCGCGGGCGCTGTCTCGGTTCTGCCGAGCGGTGATCTCGGCAGCGATCTGGTCGATGGCGAGGTGACCCACTGGTTCGTCGCGCCTGGTGACCCGACCGACGCGGTCGGTGCGCAGATCACGATCGTGATCGCGGAGTAGTAGCACGAGGGCATGCGGCCACAGGTCTGACCGCATGCCTTCTACCGGCGGGCCCGCATAGGGAGCCTTGTCGCGACGAGAGGCTCCTCAGTTTGTGTTGTTATCGGACTGTTACATTACGTGCGGAGAATTGCCCGGAGAAAGCCGATTCCGGAGTTATGCTGCTCGACCTTTGGGTGTTGGAGGCGGGATGAGTTTCGTCCAGAATTCATGACGGACCGCATCCCATAGCCTTTTCAGTTCCGGAAACAGTTCTCGCGCCTGTGCGAGATCCGGGTAGTCTCCGGGACCGAAGGATGCTACGGGAGAGGTATCGGATGCATTGTCCACAGTGACAATTGCGATCAGATGATGTTGATCCACGTGCCACGTCGCACGCAGTCCGTCGACCTCCGTCTGGTGCGTGTCACCCATTGCCGATACTCCATCGTCGTATCTCCATCCCGGCCATGCCCCATGCCGCGGCCATGGTCGAGTGGCTGTACTCGGTCATCTGTCATCGTCTCGTGGCTCGACATCGTCGCGAACATGTCCTCGTGGGTGCTCCCTAGAGCTGATCAGGTTCTTCGACCCGGAGAGTTCCCGCTTCGGTTGTGATGCGGCGACGCAGTGCTCGGAGACCAGCTTCCGTTGTTCTGAACATAAGACCAACTTCCGCTGTTCTGAACATAAGATATCAGATTTCATAGTTCAAGAATTACTTCCGTAATGATCCCGTTAAATTCAGTTTATCCGATCGTGTCGTGGTAGCTGTGGTTAGGCGAGACATAACCAGGCAAATCGCCGATCCGGCCGCTCTTGGGAGGGAAGTCGACGTTTGTGCACTGCGCTTACCGGTTATCACTAGATGGTTGCGAATGCAATGACCTGGCTCCGGGTTCCGGCTGGACTGCGAGTATTGTTCATATAAGTTCATAGTTCATAGTTCATAGTTGAAATCTTCATAATTGAATTCTTTATAGGCCAGAATTGGCGGCCCCACTTCCGAGGAGTCGTGTTGTCTCATCAGGAGAGCGTCGGATTGACCGCGCTCGGCGCGGTGTTGTCCCCTCTCGATGGGGGCGGTCCGAAAACCGAGGCCGTGGTGCAGAGACTGTCCGCGGCGATCAGCCTCGGTGTGATGGTCGACGGCCAGCAGTTGCCCAGCGAGAACGTTCTCGCTGATCAGCTGGGCGTCTCGACGATGACCCTGAGAGAAGGGCTGGCTGTGCTCCGACAGCAAGGAATCGTGCACACCAAACGTGGACGCGGCGGCGGCAGCTTTATCAGCGGTTCGGCGGGAGTGCTGGAGGGTACATCGCTATCTCGGTTGCGGCGAATGAGCATACGGCAGTTGCGCGATCTGGGGGATGAGTACTTCGCTGTTACCGGGGCAGCTGTTGTCTTCGCCGCGCGACGCGGGTTGCCGGAGGATGTACACTGGCTTCGTGCTCTGACCGATCGACTGAAGGAAAGTGTCGATCTCGCCTCGGCGCGTCGGGCTGACAGCCGCTTTCATATCGAAATGGCGGTGTGCGCACAGTCGACTCGACTGACTCGTGCCGAGGTGGGTTTGCAGATCGAACTCTCCACTCTGCTCTGGCTGCCGCAGCTGAGCCTGGTCCCGGCGTACGAAGCAACTGCTCATCGTGACCTGGTGGAAGCGATCGAACAGGAAGATGAGGTCCGGGCGCGGAAGCTGGCAGAATCACATATAGAGGCACGTATCCGACGCCTCGTCGCCCTACGTTTGGAGCTCCGCAATCGTTGAGGGACACTGACGATTTCTCCACTCCGATGATAATCGGAGCACTCGTCTCCTCAGTCACAGAATTGGCCGAGGAGGTATACCTTTCGCTGGCGAATATCGGGACCGAGTTGACGACTCTGTGGGATCGGCTCGCCGAGCGGTCGCAGTCCGCTCTTCGGTCGACCGATCTGGTACCTATACGCGAGATCATTGCTGTTGAGCTCGGACGGCATGAGAAGCTGTTCAACGGCGCGGGCGTATTCATGGCTCATGGGGTTCTGCGGGATTGTCTCCGGTGCGCGGAGTGGTGGCTTCCAGACGTGCGGAGCGGACTGCAACGTCTGCTGCTGGAATTGAACCCTGGCACTGAATACTTCTACGATTACGCCCGCAAGGCCTGGTTCGCGGTCCCGCGTGATCAGGGCCGTCGATGGGTACAGGGGCCGTATATCGATTACGCATGTACTGATGAGTACGTCTGCACGTTCACGATACCGGTTATGACCGGATCGGGAACTTTTCTCGGTATCGCAGGTGCCGATGTGCCGGTCACCGCGATCGAGGAAGCGTTACTTCCTCGATTCCAGGCATTTGGTCAGCGGGTGGTGCTGGTCAACAGCGAAGGCCGGGTCATCATAGGGACCGATCCCGAATTCACGACCGGATCCAAGACGAATCGGATGGACGGACCTGTTGCGGTGACGCGGTTGGAGACGGTGCCCTGGTCGCTGCACTCGCTGGGATAGACGGCAACTCACTGTGGTGGAAAATGCATGAGCACAGGGGGTGATCGCGTTCCTGGAGCGCTCGGCGTGATCGGTCGCTCGCGTGCACGGAGCGCGGGTAACGTGTCGACATACCTCACCGGGCAGGCGGTGCGATTTGCCAGTGTTCTTGTAGCGCGCTCGCGATCTGCGGGAGCACGGTCACTGGAATCCGTTTACCGCGCAACATCGCCCGGATCTCTGCGATCTGATCGCGTTTGCGCAGATCATAGGCACCCGAGACCGGACGAACTACCGGTGGTATGGAGAGTAAGACCAGCTCGCCGTGTGTTTCGTCGCTACTGGACAGATCCAGTGCCAACGCCCAACGGGCGCGTTCGTCGAGGGTGAAGCGACCGGCTAGCACGCGATCCCAGGGGATGCTATCGACAGTCCATGGCGTACGCCGGTAGATAACTTGCTCGGTGAGCACCACCGCGTCCCTGGTGAACAGCGCGACCGACACCGCGACGCCGACTACCGCACCGGCCAGCAGTCCGGTGAACACTCGGTTCACTCCGAACGTGGCGACGAACGCGCCGCAAATCGTTACGGTCGCCAGAATGCCGAGCGCGCTGTAAAGCGCCGCGCGCGGTGTCGGCACCACGCCTGCCCGCACCGTTGTCATTCATCTACCTGCCTCTGGTGCTTTACTCCAGTACGTTACCGTCCTGGAGTAGAAACACCCCATGGCGTTTCTCTCCGGCAGCAGCGTGATCGTCTTATCGGAAGCCCACAGAGACGCTGCCTGTCAGTACTTGACTACGGTCAGCAGGAACGCGACATCATCGAGCGCTTCGACACTGTGGCGGGCCCTGGGCAGCACGAGCAGGTCGCCCGCCGACCCCTTCCATTCGTTGACGCCGCTGATCAGCGTCAGTGTGCCGCTGAGTACCAGCAGGGTGGCCTCGCCCGCATTGTCGTGCTCGGCGAGACTCTGTCCAGCGATCAAGGCGACCACCGTTTGCCGTAGGGCATGGGTATGCCCGCCATGGATGGTTTGCGAACTACGCCCGCTTGTTGCGGTGGCGGCCAGTTTCAGCTGTTGGCGCGCGACCGCAGTCAGGGATTTCTTGTCCATGGGAGACCGCCTTTCGCAGATCACCGCAGCCTATGCCGACCTGATCGCGATGCACGAGGCGGGGATGGCAGAGGCTCGGCCATCGTGCGATGGCGAACATGCTCTAGACCGCCGCGGCGTGCGGTCGCACCAGTCGACCAAGTGTCGCGTTCCGCGGTCGGCGCAGTGCTGCACGACCCTACCTTTGCGCTAAGTGTACGCGGTCCGTGTTCGAACTATAGCTAGTGCGCAAGGAATCCACCTCTGCCCGGCGTACAGCGCACGCAGGTCGGGTCGATCCGGGCACAGTGTGGCGGACTGTAACGGCTCGACACAATGACAGCACCGAGATGGAATGCTCAGTAGGCGAGGGCGCATCCGTCTTTGCGTGGGTCCGAGCCGGCTTGCAGTACCCCACTGCCGCGGTCGATCAGGATGGCTTGGCCGCCTCCGTGTGGCATCTGTGCCCGCTCGACTCGGTGCCCAAGATCGGCCAGACCTGCCAGTACATCCTCGCGTATACCGCGCTCGGCTTCGAAATGGCCTGAGATGTGGAAGCCACGTGCGCAGTCGAGGGCTTCTTGCACGTTCATCCCGAAGTCGAGGATATTGGTCAGTACGTGGGTTTGGCCGACCGGCTGGAATGCGCCGCCCACGACGCCGTACGACAGCCATGGTGCGCCGTCTTTCAATACCATGGCCGGGATGATGGTGTGCAGCGGCCGTTTGAATGGTTCGACGCAGTTCCTGTGGCCGGGCTCGATCTTGAAGCCGCAGCCACGATTGTGCAGCAGCACACCGGTCTCAGGGCTGCACAAGCAGGTTCCGTATGGCCAGAACAGTGAGTTGACGAAGGAACACGCGTTACCCTCGGTATCGACCACGGTCAGATACACCGTGTCGCGACCAGTTGTGCTTCGCGCCGGATATGGCATGCGCAGCGTTTTCTTCATCTCGATTCGGGACCGCAGCTCGTCGGCGAAGCCCATCGACAGAAGTTTCTGGATCGGCACCTCGCTGAAGGCAGGATCGGCGACGAAGGTGTCGCGTGCGTGAAAGGCGAGGCGTGTGGCCTCGGCCTCGAGATGGAATCGCTCGACTCCGACTGGATCGTATCTGGTCAGATCGAACCCGCTCAGAATGTTGAGCATCAGCAGTGTGGTGATGCCGGCGCCGCTGGGGGGGATCTCGAATAGCTCGACCCCCCGATAGGTGGACGAGATCGGATCCACCCAGAAGGCTTCCTGGGTGGCGAAGTCTTCCAGCGTATGGGTGCCTCCGATGCTGCGCAGGTAATCGACGATATCTTCGGCTACCCAACCGGTGTAGAAGCCATCACGGCCTCTGGTCGCGATCTGGCGAAGCACCTTCGCGTATTCGGGTTGCCGGAAGAGCTCCCCGTATCGGGGTGCCGCGCCGCGGACCAACCACATGCGGGCAGTATTCGGATCGCCCTGTAGTGCCGCCGCGTTACAGTGCCAGTCGAAGGCGACTCGCTCAGTGACGGGGAAGCCCTGCTCGGCGTAGTCGATGGCCGGTCGCAGCAGTTCGCCCAGCGGCAGAGTGCCGAAACGTTGGTTCAGCTTGCTCCAGGAGTCGACCGCTCCGGGAATGGTGACGGCATGGGGTGAGGTGCGCGCGATTTTCCTGATGCCTTGGCGTAACAGGAAGTCGACGTCAAGTCCGCTCGGTGCACGACCAGAACCGTTCAGGCCGTATACCTTGCGGCCCTCGGCAGTATCGGCTCCGGATGGGGCGTAGAGAACGAAGTTGTCGCCGCCGATACCGGTGGAACCCGGCTCGACCACACATTGCACCGCGCATGCGGCGATCGCGGCGTCGGCCGCGTTGCCACCACGGCCCAAGATATCGATAGCGGTGACAGTGGCGAGGCCGTGCGATGTGGCGGCGGCTCCATGGCGCCCCAGCGCGACCGAACGACCGGGCAGTTGGAAATCACGCATGGTGATCCGTTCGTATTCCGGCGCGCACCGTCTGGTGCCGCGTATCGACGATCGATCTCGAGACCATCGCCACTAGAATCGCGCTCGGCGGTAACGCCGAATACGGAAGCGCAGTCCAGTAGTCGACGTGCGCCAAGGCTCCGGGGCATCGGGGTCCCATTCCGGTCCGATCGGTGGGGCAAAGGCATCGCCTTCGATCGTGGCATCGATCTCGGTGACGCACAGGTCGGTCGCGGAATTCAGAGCGGTGCGATAGATTTGACCACCACCAGCCACCCAGACGGTATCCGGGGAGCACCGGTCGAGCGCTTCCGGCACTGAACCGGCACGCTCGGCGCCGTCGGCAGACCAGCCGGGTTGTCCGGTCACTACGATATTGCGTCGACCGGCCAGTGGCCGGAATCTCGGCGGCAGCGAATCCCAGGTCCGCCTGCCCATCACCACGGGATGGCCCCAGGTGACGTCCTTGAAATGCTGCATGTCCTCGGGTAGCCGCCACGGGATGGCATTGCCGAACCCGATCACTCCATTCAGGGTTTGCGCCCAGATCAGCCCGATGGTGCGGCTCATACTGCCACCGGGGCCTTGATAGCCGGGTGGTGCCGGTAGCCGACCACTTCCACGTCCGGGTAGTGGTAGTCGAATAGGGTCGGCGCTGACCGCAGACGCAGTGCCGGAAACGGGTAGGGGTCGCGGGTCAGTTGCTCGGTGACCTGGTCGAGGTGATTATCGTATATATGGCAGTCGCCACCGGTCCAGACGAAATCGCCGGGTGCGAGTCCAGCTTGCTGGGCGACCATGTGGGTCAGCAGCGCATAGCTGGCGATATTGAATGGCAAACCGAGGAACAGATCGGCGCTGCGTTGGTAGAGCTGACAGGACAGGGTGCCATCGGCCACATAGAACTGGAAGAACGCATGGCAGGGGGCGAGCGCCATTTTGTCCAACTCGGCCACATTCCAGGCGGATACGATCATACGGCGGGAATCCGGATCGGTGCGCAGCGTCTGCAAGACTTGGGTGATCTGATCGATATAGGTACCGTTCGGTGTCGGCCATGACCGCCACTGCACGCCGTAGACCGGTCCGAGCTCGCCATCGGTATCTGCCCATTCGTCCCAGATGGTGACGCCGTGCTCGCGGAGCCAGCCGATATTGGAGTCGCCGCGCAGAAACCACAGCAACTCGTAGACGATCGACTTCAGATGGACCTTTTTAGTGGTGATCAGTGGAAAGCCGGCCGAGAGGTCGTAACGCAACTGATGACCGAAGATGCTCCGAGTCCCGGTCCCGGTGCGATCGGCTTTGCGCGTGCCGGATGCCAGCACCAGCCGCAGCAGGTCCTCGTACTGAGTATCGGATGGGCAAGCCGTTTCGTGCGGGTCATAGGCCACGCCTGACAACTCTAGTCGTGCGCCGACCTGGCAAGCTCGGCTCCATGCGCAAGCTCTATGTCATCGGGATCGGCGCCGGTGATCCGGATCAGGTCACTGTACAGGCGCTCAAGGCCATGCGGCAGGTGGACACGTTCTTCGTTATCGGCAAGGGCGAGGCCACACGGGAGCTGGTCGATGTGCGGACCGCGATTCTGGACGCACACCTGGACCGGTCGTACCGGATGGTGCCGATCGCCGATCCCCCGCGTGATCGGGCGCCCGCCGACTATCTGGATGTCGTCGAGAACTGGCACGATCGCAGGTCGGCATTGCTGGAATCGGCCTTTGCCGAAGTCGACGGGGTCGGGGGCATTCTGGTTTGGGGCGACCCCGCGCTGTATGACAGCACGCTGCGGATGATCGAGCGGGTGCTCGATCGCGGTGTAGTGAGCTTCGACCACGAGGTGATTCCTGGCATCACCAGCGCGCAGGCCCTGGCCGCGCGGCATCGCATCATACTGCACGGAATCGGGGAACCGATGTGGATCACCACTGGTCGTCGCTTGCGCCAGGAGGGACTCGGTGCCGAGAACGCGTTGGTGATGCTGGATGGCGACTGTTCGTTCAGCACGCTTCCCGATGACGATGTGTACATCTGGTGGGGTGCCTATCTCGGCATGCCGGACGAGACACTGATCGAAGGACCACTGCCTGCGGTAGGTGACGAGATAGTCCGCTGTCGTACTGAGTTGCGTGCGCGCAAGGGCTGGATCATGGACATCTATCTCTTGCGCCGTGGTGTATGAGCCGCTTTGCCCGGGACGAACTGGCAGGTTATCGGTGCCGCTGTTCGGTCGAGGTCGGTATCAGAGAGCGTGATCGAGACCGTCCAACCTCGGGTAGCCGTGTCGTCCGGCGCTAACAGACCAATGTGGGTACCCGGACACCTTGCCAGGCAAGCCTTTTCGCTTGATCCGGATCGTGTTCCACACGAAGGGGGAGGTCGATGATCAAGGTGGATTTCCTGGCTTCGGTATAGGCGGGCCAAGAGGGCAGCGGAGCACCGGTGCGGGCGAAGGCGAGCCAGTTGTCCTGGAACTGGTCGGTGACCACCCGCAGCCCTCGTCGACCACCCGCTGCGGTGAGTGCTCGGCCGAACAAGGAGCCGTCGACGCCGAACACCGGGATGAGGTCGCTCGCGTGCGTGGCGCCGAGCCCGGCCATACGCAAGGTCCGTGGGGCGAAGTCGTACCGGTAGGCGTAAGTCGGTGCGTGTCGACTGTGGCCTTCCATGATAGTCAGCGAAGGTCGCCAGAAGGTGAAGTCGCCGCCCGCGCGTATCGCGGCCTTCGCGTGCGGGTAGCCGGGGTAGACCCCGGCGATGCGCGATTCGGCGGCCGCGCCGGAGCGAGCGAGGGCTGCGCGGAGCCGGTCCGGTGTGGTGGGTAGCCAATCGCCGGGTTTGGCGAACAGTGTGCCTTCGTCTCGGTTCGTTCCGATGATCAGTGGCACCCGGTGCGCTGAGCCCTCGACGATCGCGTCGATAGGAGCGCGTGGCAGGAACTCGCCATCCGTGACCGGACAGGCCGGGAATACGCCCGGCTGTCCACGCACCACCTGGTTTATGGTGCGATCGCCTGCACGGCGGATGTCGTTGGCAGGCGCGGTGCGCAATATGGCGTGGGCCGTGTCCGGCGTGGCGCCCAGAGCCGCGATACAGCGGCGAGCGAAGGCGCGGGCCTCCTCTCTGGTCATTGCCCAGTCGGCAGGCGCGCTCTGGGCGATGGCTCGGCGGAACAGGCCTTTTGCGGCTGGAGTCGCCAGCAGGCTGAGCACGGCGTGTGCCCCGGCCGACTCACCGAAGACCGTCACATTGTCCGGGTCGCCACTGAAGGCCGCGATATTGGCGTGTATCCACTGCAGCGCGGCAACCTGGTCACGCAGGCCCAGATTGGAGTCGAACGGGTGGTCCGGTGTGCCGAATTCGCCGAAGTCGACATAGCCGAAGATACCCAGTCGGTAATTCAGAGACACCACGACTACATCGCCGCGCGCCGCCAGCCGCTCGCCCGAATACAGGGGCAGCGCGGAGGTGCCGATGCGATAGCCGCCGCCGTGGATGAAGACCAGCACCGGTCGTGGGTTCCTGGCAGGCATCGCAGGTGCGGTGATATTCAGTGTCAGCGCGTCTTCGCTGGTCGGTTGGTAGGCGCGTAGCCCGATCCGCGCACCGGTTCGGTGCTGCATCGCGGCGGAGGTGAACTCCGTAGCCTCTCTGATTCCGGACCATGGCCGGACCGGTTGCGGAGCGCGGAATCGTAATTCCCCTACCGGAGCAGCCGCATAGGGAATGGACCGCCAGCGAAGTACGCGGCGGCCACGGTGACCGCGGACGACTCCGCCGACGGTCGTGATCTCCGTTGTTGCCACCATCTGTCGATGGTATAGGAGTCTATCCCGGTCAGCGGATGCGCTGTGAAAGCTTTTGTGCAGCAATGAATAATCGACTATCGCGTGGTGTGGCGGCACCGCATGCCGTTAGGCCGGGGCACGATGTGGCAGTCACGTGGCCGATCTTCGTCTGGTCGGTTCTGTCTACGCTGGGTGCGTCCGTCGGTGGCCGCGCCCAGAGCAACCGAGGCTATCCGGCGCTTAGTGCAGGTAGCTCTCGACCTGTGCGACGGAGTTGGCTTGGACTCCGTCCGGGGACTGGCCCAGGTCGATGCGTGCCAAGATGTCTTGTTCGCTAATGCGGACTATGCTACAGGTCCGCTAGGCACTCGGCGGCGATCGGAACCGCGGTGACCAGGTCCGGCCAAGACAGTGCCGAGTATCCGAGTGCGATACCGAAGTGTTCGCGGTCCGGACAGCGATAATGTCTGGCCAAGTCGTCCAGTGCTATCCCGCGTTCCTGTCCGGCCGCGAGCGCCTTCCGCTCGGCCTCGGCTGAATCCATCGGGACCACGATATGTGAGCCTGCGTCGTCGCCGAGTACATCGAGGCCGCGGCGGTGCAGCTCGGTGATGGTCAGTGCGCGACGCGACGGCAAGGCGCGGCGCAATCTGCGCAGGTGCCTGGCCAGATCTCCGTGTGCGGCGAAGGCCGCGAGGACTCGCTGGCCGGCCGGGCTCGGGCAGGTGCCGGTGCGCTGCCGATGAGTGAGTATTGCCTCGGTGATCTCCGGCACGGCGAGCAGCCAGCCGACGCCCAGGCTCGGCGACAGGATCTTGCTCGTCGTGCCCAGATGGATGACGACATCAGGCGCCATGGTGGCAAGCAACGGCAGCGGTGCGGTGCCGTAGCGCAGTTCGCCGTCATAGTCATCTTCGATGATGAAGAACCCGGATCGTCGTGCGCGCTCGATCAGCTCGACCCTGCGGGACGCGGGCATCCGCGCACCGAGAGGAAATTGATGTGCTGGAGTGCAATACACCGCTTCGATCCCTGATGGAAGCAGGTCGTTGCGCAGCCCGTATTCATCCACCGGGACCGGTACGACCTCGACTCCTGCTGCCTCGAAGGCCCACGCGGCACGCTGGTAGCCGGGGTCTTCGATAGCGACGGCAGTACCGGGCCGCAGCAGGGCCGTGGCCAATTCTGTTACGGCGGAACTAGTTCCATTGGTGGCGAGCAATACACTGCCACTGTTGATGGTGATCCCGCGGTGGCGCAGCAGATGTTCCATGACCGCTGCGCGGAACCCAGGCTCCCCAGCGTGGTTCTTGCGTATCAGCGGAGCAGGGTCAGCGGCGGCTCGCCAGGCGCGGCGCCATGCGGCCGGATCTATGGTCTGAGTGCACGGGGCGCCAGGAGTGAGGTCGTAAAGCCGCGGTGCGGTGGCTGCGATAGGGAACGCGGTGGAATATACGGGCGGGACGACGATCGGTGCGGTGGTCAGGTAGGTGCCGGAGCCGCGTTTACCACTGATCCAGCCTTCGGCGTGCAGTTGGTCATAGGCGGCGACCACCACGGTGCGGCTCACACCGAGCTGAACGGCCAGTGCGCGGGTGGAAGGCAGCCGGTCGCCGGTATGGAGCGGTCCGGTGGTCGCGGCGTTCCGCAGCTGGTCGGCGATCTGTACCGCGAGGGGGTCCGGTGAATCGCGATCCAGCTCGAGCGGAAGCTCGTCCGGCACGGGTGCCTCCTCAAAGTGGACTGCTGAAACTCAGCTGAATTGGCACTGTGATAATGCCACCTGTGGCCGGAACCTGGGTATATGACCGGACCAGTCAGTTCACGGATTCCTCTCTCCCCGACAGCGCGCAGCACTCCGACCCGATTGCGGGATCGTGCGCGAACCGACCGTGCCGATTTGGACGCGGTGCTCGACGCCGCGTTGATCTGCCATCTGGGTGTATTGCTCGGCGACACGCCGGTCGTACTGCCGACCGTGTACGGGCGCGACGGTGACACGCTCTATGTCCACGGATCGACCGGCGCCGGGAACCTGCGTGCCGCGCTTGCCAGGGATATCTCGGTGGCCGTGACACTGGTCGACGGAGTGGTCTACGCGCGTTCGGCGATGCATTTCTCCATGAACTACCGCAGTGCGGTCGTGCTCGGTCGTGCGGTCGAGGTGACCGGCCACGCCGAGCGCGGGCATGGGCTGCGTGTGATCGTCGAACACACGGCTCCTGGCTCCTCGGTCCGGGTGCGACCACCGAACAAGAAAGAACTCGCCGCCACGGTAGTGCTCGCTGTCGATCTCACCGAAGCGTCGGTGAAGATCCGTACGGGTGGCCCCATGGACGACGAGGCCGATATCGAGACGGGAGGTGTGTGGGCCGGAGTGCTTCCGGTGCGCCAAGTGTGGGGCGCGCCGATCGACTCCGCCGACCTCGATCCTGGAATCGCGGTCCCTGCCGATGTGCTCCGGCGTACCGAACCGGGACGAGTCCCGGCGCGCTGAATACCGAGAGCGCCACTGAAGTTCACCTCCCTGGGTGCCGCGGAGGCCAGGTGCTCGACTGCGGCGGCCTCACCACGCGCGAGTGCGCAGACCGGTGGCCGCCGCTGTGCGCATCGCCAGCTCGCGGAGCGCGGCAGCGGACGTTACTCGCGTCGGGTCCAGGCTCACCAGACTCAGCACATAGTCGTCACCGGTGCGGCACAGATAGCCCGAGAGCCTGGTACGTGGCAGTTGTGCGCCGGACAGGCCGGGATGGATGGCGCGGGCGGCGATACCAGTGCAGCGGTGCGAGCCGAGTATGCGCACCGAAGCGGGCAGCGTTCCGATATTGGAGCACAGGATGTCTCGTTCACCCGCTCCCCTAGCCAGAGCGTATGCCCAGCGGTCCGGGATCAGGTGGAGCAGTTCTTCGGGCATGCCACCCGGTGCGGACATGCGGCGCGTGTAGGCCGTGCGGGCCAGGGCACGGATCGATGCGGGAGTGTCGACCCGGCTGATCGCGATCTGTGTCATAGCGAGGTCATTGTCGACCCGAGGCTCGTCGCGAGTATCGACCGGTAGACAGGCTTCTATCGTCTCGCCCGGAAATCCACTGTTCCACAGCATGGTTGCGACAAGCTGGATGAACACGCTGTTGACGGTGCCGCGGTGTCGTGCGGCAGCGCGATCCCACTCTGTGGCGGGGCATTGCAGAATCGCGCTGTGCGTCGTTGTCGAGCCGGTAGGCCGTGGTTCTTGCGTGCGGCCCGCTGCGCTGGGCAGCGGGGGTATCCCATGCCGCAGCGCGGCGGCGGTACCGCGCAGAACAATCGACCACTGGCGTCGCGCGTCGGACCAATCCGATTCTTGCGCAGTGGGGCTCGGCTGCGCTCTCCCGCTACCGGACAGCGCGTCGTCCACAGCGAGCACCAGCGCGCGTCCATCGGTAAGGGCATGGGAGCAGACAAGTGAAATGACTGATCCGCCATCGTCGAGCATCGCGGTCGAAAGCCGCCACCCTGGGCCGTATTCCGGATCGAGCCCCTCACCCTGGGCATCGGCCCAGTCGAGTAATCCAGCGGCCGGGAGAATATTCACGGCGTGGGCAATAGGATGCGCGCGGATGTTCGGTTGCCAGGCTCGTCGAGCTCCCGGTACTCGCGGCGGTACTACTCTGCGTCCCAATGGCCCGCGGCGTAGGGCGTCGTGCACTCGTACCAGCAGCGCGGGATCGACTCGATCGGTTGTCCGCCATAGGCCCTGCAACGCGATCGGGGTGCCCAGCCCGCGGTGGGTGCGCAGAAAGATCTCGTCGAGGACGTTCAGACGGGCCATCGGGTTCAGGCGCGCTCGCCGTGCCTGCCCGCGCCTGCTGTGAAGCGTGCCGCGCCTTCCAGTGCGTCGTCCGCCAGCGCCGTCAGGCCGTGCCGCAACTCGTTGCGCAGCGCGGACTCCTCGCTCATCCCGTCTTGTTCCAGCAGCGACATCCGGTCCGAACGCAGGCAAGTCTGTGGCAGTGCGGCCAGTTCCGCGGCGAGTTCCTCCGCGGCTGCGCGGGCTTCGCCGGTGGACACTACGCGGTTGACCAACCCCATCTGTAATGCTTCTTCGGCGCCGACCGCGCGGCCGGTGAGCACCATGTCCATCGCGCGGCCGGTACCCACGATGCGCGGCAGCCGGATAGTGCCGCCGTCGATCAGAGGGACGCCCCAGCGGCGGCAGAACACGCCGAAGGTGCTGTCGCGCTCGGCGACTCGCAGATCGCACCACAGTGCGAGTTCGAGTCCACCGGCCACCGCAAAGCCGGAGACTGCGGCGATCACCGGTTTGGTCAGCCGCATACGAGTCGGTCCCATCGGGCCGTCGCCGTCCTCGGCGACCTGATTGGCGCGCTCGGTGCCGAGCGCCTTCAAGTCGGCGCCTGCGCAGAACGTGCCACCGTCGCCCCATAAGACGGCGACCGCGGCATCGGGGTCGGCGTCGAATGCGCGGAAGGCATCGGCCAGTGCGGCAGCGGTCGGCCCGTCGACAGCGTTGCGGGCTTCGGGGCGGTGCAGGATCACAGTGGTTACGGGTCCATTGCGTTCGATCGATACGCTCACCTGCTCGACCATACGGCGTCGTCGTGTCCTTGTGTGAAGAAATGAATCTATGATTCACTTCTTGTGTGGCCTATCGCAGAACTGCCGCTGTGCAGGCCCGCCTGGATGCGCAGGCGGGGCTGATCGTGCAGGCTGCGACCACGGTGCTTTCCCGAGGTGGGTACGCGGCGCTGTCTATGGCCGCGGTCGCGGCCGAGGCTGGTGTGGCCACGGGGACCGTTTACAAGAACTTCGAGGGTAAGGCCGATCTGGTGCGCGCGGTTTTCCGGACGGTGGTTGCCCGTGAAGTCGCCGAGGTCACTGCGGCCGGTGCGAACGGAACGGTGATCGAACGGGTGACCACGGCGATAGAGACCTTCGCTGGTCGTGCGCTGAAGAATCCGAATCTGGCCTACGTACTGCTCGCTGAACCCGTCGACGCCGCCGTTGAAAGTGAACGGTTACGCTTCCGGCGCGCATTCACCGAGAAGTTCGAAATAGCTGTGGCGGAGGGGATTTCGCGAGGTGAACTACCGCCGCAGGATCCGAGGATCAGTGCGGCCGCCTTGGTCGGCGCGATCGGCGAGGTGCTGGTCGGCCCGCTCGCCGAAGCTCCCCACAGGGACTGCGTCGTCCCTCAGCTCATCGCTTTCGCGATACGCGCGCTAGGTGTGCGTGACGACCCGGGCGCCGACCGTGCTCGGCTGGAATCAGGAGTGTCAGATGCAGACGCATGAAGTCTTCAACCAGGTGCCCGACATCGTGCCCTTCGATGCGGCGCGCCATCCGTCGCTGATCGAGGGCTTGCATCGGGAAGGCGCGGGCTGGGCTGAACCCGAAGTGCGGGAACTCGGTGCGCTCGCAGGCGGCGCCGAGGCGCAGGAGTGGGGCAGGCTGGCCAACGAGTACCCGCCGGTGCTGCGTACCCATGATCGGTACGGCCATCGAGTCGATGAGGTCGAGTTCCATCCGCACTGGCACGATCTGATGCGCGTCGCTGTCGAACACGGTCTGCACGGCACACCATGGCTGGACGAGCGCCCTGGCGCGCACGTGGCGCGTGCGGCGAAGTTCTATATCTGGAGTACAGCTGAGGCGGGACATATGTGCCCGATCTCGATGACCTACGCGGTGGTGCCTGCGCTGCGGCACAATCGGGAGCTGGCGACGAAATACGAGCCACTGCTCGGCTCCCGCAGATACGAATTCGGCTTGCGTCAGCCATCGAGCAAGGAGGGGCTCATCGCGGGCATGTCGATGACCGAGAAGCAGGGTGGCTCGGATGTCCGTGCCAATACCACCACCGCGACACCACAGTCGGACGGTTCGTACCGGCTCGTCGGGCACAAGTGGTTCACTTCCGCCCCCATGTCGGACATGTTCCTCACGCTGGCGCAGGCACCAGGTGGCCTGTCCTGTTTCCTATTGCCGCGGGTGCTACCGGACGGCACTCGCAATCCGATCCGGATTCAACGGCTCAAAGAAAAGTTAGGCAACAAGTCCAACGCCTCCTCGGAAATCGAGTATGAGAACGCCGTCGGCTGGCTGGTCGGCGTGGAAGGCGCCGGGGTCAAGACCATTATCGAGATGGTGAATATGACCAGGTTGGACTGTGTGATCGGCTCGGCCACCGGTATGCGAACCAGCACGGTTTACGCGGTGCACCACGCCAGGCACCGGAAAGCGTTCGGCGCCGAGCTGATCGATCAGCCCGCCATGCGCAATGTGCTGGCCGACCTGGTGATCGAATCCGAGGCCGCGACCACGGTGATGATGCGCTTGGCCGGAGCCACCGACCGGGCGACCTCGGACCCCGCTGAGGCAGCGCTGCGGCGCATCGCCCTTGCGGTCACCAAGTACTGGGTGTGCAAACGGGCGCCTGCGCATGCGGCCGAAGCGTTGGAATGCCTAGGGGGTAATGGGTACGCCGAGGAATCCGGTATGCCACGGTTGTATCGGGAAGCGCCGCTGATGTCGATCTGGGAAGGCTCAGGCAATGTCGCGGCACTGGACGCGCTGCGCGCTATGGGGCGCCAGCCGGAGACCGTCGAGGCGTACTTCAATGAGGTGTCCCTGGCGAAAGGGGAGAACCCTCGGCTCGACGACGCGATCGCGCGGGTCGGCAAGGAGTTGTCGGATCTTACCGATGTCGAATACCGCGCGCGGCGCGTCGTCGAGTTGATGGCGTTGGTGCTGCAGGGCGCGCAGTTGGTCCGCCACGGTCACTCCGCTGTCGCCGATGCCTTCTGCGCCACCCGGCTGGGTGATGACTGGGGCATCGCGTTCGGTACTCTGCCGACCGGGGTCGACACTGGAGCGATCATCGAGCGCGCCTTCGTCTGACGTTCGGCGCATGCTGCCTCCGCTCTACGGGTGCTCCACCGTAGGGCGGAGGCAGCAGGGGCTTCGTCGGCGCGCGGCGAGCGAAATCTGAGCAGCCCAGTCGTAACCGACAACCACCATGGCATAGCTCATCGGTGGCGTGCCCTGTGTCGCAGGGCGGCTGGTTCAGCGCGCGGACGCGATGACGGCGGCAAGACCGTTCGGGCTCATCAGAGCGACGTTATCGGTGACCCGCTCACCATTGACGGTTACAGTCGGGGTGGAGCGCACGCCGCTGTTCAGCACTTCGTCGGTCTTCGTGCGCAGATAGGCATCGTATTGCCGGTCGGTGATGCATTTGGCCACTGCGGGATCGGTGTAGCCCGCGGATGCGGCGATGGCGATCAGTGCGCTGTCGGGCAGGCCGTCGCCGCCCTCTTTAGGCTGCTGGTCGAACATATCCGAGAGCCAGGCCTGGTAATTGTCCACGCCGGCGTTCGCGACGCAGAACGACGCGTTACCGGCGCGGGAGGAGTACGCGGTGGTGCTGGCGCGGTCGAGGAAGGTGATAACGCTGTATTCGACTGCGGCGGAGCCGTTGTGGACGGCATCCTTCAGCACCTTGCCATTGGCCGACTCGAAGCCTTTGCAGGCAGGACACTGCAGGTCCATCACCACGCGGACGGTGACTTTCGCGGTCGGCTCGCCGACCCGGACCGAGCCATCGGCCAAGACATTCGCGGGGACGGTGCTACTACCGGACGCTGTCGCGATTCCTGGGATCGCGTTGGCAGCGGCGGTGCGGACCAGCAATCCGATGCCTGTCGCGACGGCGATCATGAGCAAAACCAGAAACGGAGTCAGGATGAAGAGCTGTCGCCGGCTCAGAACCTGGTGCTGGGACGGTTGCTGACCGCCAGGATAGGTGTTCAAATCAGATGCTTTCCACTTGTCCGATAGTGCGTGCAAGCCTAGTGCGCGCCTCGGGTCCAGTGCGACCGCGCACGGCCGTGGCCATTGGACAGCGCCTTATGGATTCCGCGAACTACGCTTACAGTGCGCGGATTTCGTCGCTACTGGCGGTTCTATTGTCAGACATGCCACGCGATTTACTCGTTCCCGCCCCTACGACACGGCTCTGGACGGTGCGGTGTTCCTCTGTGCCGTCGGTGGCCTCATCGGGCCTGTTCAGATTGACCAAGAGGTTTCGAACACAAGCCGACCGAGTTCAGCGATGGGCGCGGTACCAGCGGATGAGCGCATCGGTTGACGAATCATCCTGTGCATCGGGCTCTTGCGTGGCAGTGAGCAGCGGGGCGAGAGCAAGTGCCTGCTGCTTGCCGAGTTCGACCCCCCACTGGTCGAAACTGTCGATGCCCCAAACGGTTCCCTCGACGAAGACCTGGTGCTCATAGAAGGCGATGAGTTGACCCAGAACTGACGGTGTGAGCTGCGGTGCGAGAATGGTGGTGGATGGACGATTGCCCGGCATTACCTTATGCGGCACCACCGAGTAGTCGGAGCCCTCCGCGGAGACCATTTCGGCGCGGATCTCCTCGGCGGTTTTCCCGAAGGCGAGTACTTTGGTCTGCGCGAACAGATTGCTCATCAAGATATCGTGCATGCTGCCGGTGCCATCGCTGGTCGGCAGATCTTCGGTGGGACGGGCGAACCCGATGAAGTCGGCTGGGATCAGCCGGGTGCCTTGGTGTAGTAGCTGGTAGAAGGCGTGCTGGCCATTGGTTCCTGGCTCGCCCCAGAAGATCTCGCCGGTGGATGTGGTGACCGAGGTACCGTCCGCGCGTACCGACTTACCGTTGGATTCCATGGTCAGTTGTTGCAAGTATGCGGGGAAGCGGGCCAGGTCATTCGAATACGGCAGCACCGCACGGGATTGCGCGTCGAAGAAGTTCGAGTACCAGACGCCGAGCAAACCCAGCAGCACCGGCGCGTTCTGCTCCAGCGGAGCGGTCGCGAAATGCCGGTCGACAACATGCATTCCGGCGAGGAATTCCGCGAAGCGCTCCTTGCCGATGGTCACCATCACCGACAGTCCGATCGCGGAGCCCACCGAGTAGCGGCCGCCGACCCAGTCCCAGAAGCCGAACATGTTGTCGGTATCGATGCCGAATCGTGCTACCCGCTCGGTATTGGTGGAGACCGCTACGAAGTGTTTGGCGACGGCGTCCACACCGAGTGTGTCGACCAGCCAGCGTCGGGCCGCGGTCGCGTTGGTCAGCGTCTCCAAGGTGGAGAAGGTCTTGGAGGCCACGATGAACAACGTGGTAGCCGGATCGAGTCCGTCCAGCTTCGCGACCAGGTCCGCGGGATCGACGTTCGAGACGAACCGGGCGTCGATGCTTGTGGTGTTCGTTCCCGTTCCGCTCCCACCCTTCGCGTAGTACCGCAGCGCCTGATGTGCCATCGCCGGGCCCAGATCCGAACCGCCGATGCCGATATTGACCACTGTTGTGATCCGCTCGCCGGTCGCACCGCGCCACTGGCCGGAACGCAACGCGTCGGCGAACGCACCCATACGCTGGAGCGTCGCATGAACCTCGGTGCCTGCGTCGACCCCATCGATGGTCATCGACTCACTTGCGGGCAATCGTAACGCTATATGGCCGACCGCGCGGTCTTCGGAAGTATTGATATGTTCGCCGCGGTACATCGCGTCTCGGCGTTCGGGCACACGCGCCTCGCGTGCCAACTCCACGAGCAGGAGCAGGGTTTCTCTGGTCACCCGATGTTTGCTGTAATCGATGCGCAGGTCTCCTACCTGGGCGATCAGCTCATTGCCCCGGTTCGGATCATTGGCGAAGAACTCTCTGAGGTGCCGCCCGGCGATGGCGCGGTGGTGCTCGTGCAGTTTCCGCCATGCCGCCGTCGCGGTGATGTCGCTGCTCACGTTCGCCGAGAGTACAAGCAGGCACGGCCCACTGCACAGGATCGCCTGTGATACGTCGGGTGGCGGATGTTGTTGTCTTGCGCCGGTCGGGTGTTCAGGGGGAATGCCGCCCGTAAGTCCTAGGCTGGTCATATGGAGTCTGAACGTGAAGTTATCGAAGCCGTACCGAAGAAATTGTGGATCGGTGGACCCGTGGATGCCACCGGCATGGGCACGTTCCCTGTGCACAACCCGGCGACAGGAGAGGTGCTGACTCACGTCGCGGACGCGACTGCGGCCGACGCGATGCGCGCGCTCGACGCGGCTGTCGCGGTCCAATCGGAATGGGCGGCCACGCCTGCGCGAGAGCGAGGGGAGATTCTGCGGAAGGTATTCGAGCGGATTATCGCCCGTGCGGAGGAATTCGCGCTGTTAATGACGTTGGAGATGGGCAAGGCACTGCCGGAGAGCCGCAATGAAGTGCGCTACGGCGCCGAGTTCTTCCGTTGGTTCAGCGAGGAAGCCGTGCGGGTGCACGGGCGTTACCTGCAGGCACCGTCCGGCACGGGACGTATCATGGTACATAAGCAACCGGTAGGTCCCTGCCTGGCGATCACGCCGTGGAACTTCCCGTTGGCGATGGGCACGCGCAAGATCGGCCCCGCGCTGGCCGCCGGCTGCACGATGATTGTCAAGCCTGCTTCCGCGACGCCACTGACCATGCTGCTGCTGGCCGAACTGTGCAGCGCGGCCGGTCTTCCCGATGGTGTGCTGTCGGTGATCACCTCCAGTCGGTCCAGCACGGTGACTCAGCCGCTGCTGGACGATGCCCGGCTACGTAAGCTGACATTCACCGGCTCTACCGAGGTCGGTAGGAAGTTGGTGGAGAGGTCCGCGCATCGGCTACTGCGTACCTCGATGGAACTCGGTGGAAACGCGCCCTTCGTAGTGTTCGATGACGCCGATATGGACGCGGCCGTGCAGGGTGCGATGGCGGCGAAGCTGCGTAATGGAGGCGAGGCGTGCACGGCGGCCAATCGCTTCCATGTACACAACGGTGTCCGCGAGGAATTCACCACCAAGCTGGTCGAGGCGATGACACATAGTGTCCGGCTCGGGCCGGGGACCGATCCGGACACGACACTTGGTCCGCTGATCAACGAGGACCAGCTCCGGACCGTTCGAGAATTGGTAGACGACGCCATCGCCGCGGGTGCTACGGTGCTGCTCGGTGGCAAGGCCCCGACGGGGCCCGGATGGTTCTATCCCGCTACTGTTCTCGGCGATGTCCCACCACATGCCAGAATCCTGCGTGAGGAGGTGTTCGGTCCGGTAGCGCCTATTGTCGGCTTCGATACCGAGCAGCAGGGACTCGCCGCCGCCAACGATACTGAATTCGGTCTGGTCAGCTACGTTTACACGCGCGATCTCGACCGCGCACTCAGGATCTCCGAAGGGCTGGAATCAGGCATGGTCGGCGTCAACCGTGGTGTCGTCTCCGACCCGGCTGCTCCCTTTGGCGGGGTCAAGCAGTCCGGCTTCGGTCGTGAGGGTGGGACTGAGGGGATCGAAGAATACTTGTCGACCAAGTACATCGCCCTCACTTGAACGAACTGTCCGACTGCTGCTGGGTTCCGCGTGCGTCGCGGGGTGATCAGTGACCGAGGCGACCGCGGCCGAGGCGCAGCAGCAACATGGCAAGGGTGTGGCCTTCTTGCCCGAGTTCGCTGAATCGCTCGAGTACCTTCATTTCGCGGCTGTGCACCAAGCGCGGCCCGCCCGACGCCATCCGGGTGCGGCCGATGATCCGGGAGACCTCCGTTCGGCGCTTGATCGCGGCCAGGATCTCCGCATCGAGCTGGTCGATTTCCTTGCGGAGTTCGTCGATCTCGACCTGGGTCTGCGGCAGCGTGGAAGCGGACCCGGTCGTCGTGATAGGGATGCTCATCATTAATCTCCTCGCGTCAGAACATCGGTCGGGCTCGTGTGCTCGACCCGTTACCGACCGGTTCTTTCACCGTGAAACAGACCTGGAGGGGCTTCGTATAGTTCCCCCCAGAAAGGTGCTCAGGTCCCGGCCCCGTGATGACAGCATCCGTACTGGCGCCGGCGTAGGGGTATCGCTGGAGCGCTGAGCATGCCGCCAGTCTGCCATGGGCTGGAAGGTATGCAAAACGATTGCATTCGCAAATATTGCGTTGTCCCTTTGGCCTCCCCGCCGGGGGAGTTCATCTATTGTTCGATTGCCTGGTGCCGAATCGATATCGTCGTGATCTGGAACTGTGACTGTGACCAGGGACTTCAACAATGTCGGTGTCCGCCGGTAGCGTGGTGGACGATGGATATCACGGTGGCTCCCAACACGAAGGTCGATCAGGTCGTGCGGTCTGCTCAGGTATCGAAACCTCAGGTTGTCGGTGGAGAAGAGATGCGGAGGTATGCTGCCGCACCAGAGGTGCCGTCGGCAGACGCCGAGCGATTGCTCACCGGCCTGAACCCGCAGCAGCGCGCAGCAGTCGTGCATACGGGATCGCCCCTGCTGATCGTGGCGGGTGCTGGTTCAGGGAAGACCGCCGTACTCACCCGCCGCATCGCCTATCTGCTCGCCGCTCGGGGGGTGACTCCGGGTCAGGTGCTCGCCATCACCTTCACCAATAAGGCCGCCGCGGAGATGCGGGAACGGGTGGCCGGACTTGTCGGCCCGCGCGCTGGCGCTATGTGGGTATCCACCTTCCATTCCAGCTGCGTCCGGATACTGCGGACACAGGCTGCGCTGCTGTCCGGCCACAACTCGAATTTCTCGATCTACGATGCCGATGACTCGCGGCGACTGCTCACCATGATCAGCCGTGACCTGGGTATCGACACCAAGAAATACTCGGTGCGTTTGCTGGCGACCGCGATCTCGAACGCGAAGAACGACCTCATCGATCCGACCCGAGCCGCGGCGGACGCCGAATCAGACGATGCTGAACTGCCTGGCTTGGTAGCCAAGGTCTACGCCGAATATCAGCGCAGGCTACGCTCGGCGAACGCGATGGACTTCGATGACCTTATCGGCGAGACAGTGGCATTGCTGCGCGGTCACCCGCAGGTCGCGGAGTACTATCGTCGCCGTTTCCGGCATGTGCTGGTAGATGAGTACCAGGACACCAACCACGCGCAGTACGCTTTGGTGCGCGAACTGGTCGGTCATCACCTGGAAGACGCCGAGGACGAGGGCCGGGTGCCGCCGAGCGAACTGTGTGTGGTCGGCGACGCGGACCAGTCCATCTACGCGTTCCGAGGTGCGACTATCCGCAATATCGAGGAGTTCGAGCGTGACTTCCCCGATGCGGAGACCATTCTGCTGGAGCAGAACTATCGGTCCACCCAGCACATCCTCACCGCAGCCAACGCGGTGATCTCGCGTAACGAGAATCGGCGTGAGAAGAAGCTCTGGACGGATTCCGGTGAAGGTGACTTGATTACCGGCTACGTCGCCGACAATGAGCACGACGAGGCGTCGTTCGTGGCACGCGAGATCGATCGGCTGGTAGATCAGGGCGAGGCCGGTTACAGCGACATCGCGGTGTTCTATCGCACCAACAACAACTCCAGGGCGCTGGAAGAGATCTTCATCCGGATGGGCTTGCCTTACAAGGTGGTCGGCGGTGTCCGCTTCTACGAGCGCAAAGAGATACGTGACATCGTCGCTTATCTGAGAGTGCTGGAGAACTCCGACGATGCGGTGAGCCTGCGCCGAATCCTGAACACACCGCGTCGGGGGATCGGTGATCGGGCCGAGGCATGTATTGCGGTGCATGCCGAACAACAGGGGATCAGTTTCGCAGCCGCGCTGCGTGCTGCCGCCGAAGGCAGAGTGGCGCTGCTGAACACACGCTCGCAGCGGGCTATCACGGGCTTCCTGGACCTGCTCGATGAGATTCGTGCGGCAGGCGAACACGCTGAGGGGGATTTTCCGGATGTGGGCAACACTGTCGAAGCGGTGCTCGAGCGCACCGGCTACCGCGCTGAGCTGGAGGAATCAGACGACCCGCAGGATGGCGCCCGGTTGGATAACCTCAACGAATTGGTCAGCGTTGCCCGCGAATTCAGCTCAGAAGCGTACACCAACGTAGTAACAGCTCAGCAAGAGGGGTTGGTGCCGGAGACGGGCGAAGGTGAGCCCGATCCTGGTTCACTCGCCGCGTTCCTCGAACGAGTCTCGCTGGTTGCTGACACTGATCAGATCCCCGAGGAAGATTCCGGCATCGTCACGATGATGACGCTGCACACGGCTAAAGGCCTCGAGTTCCCTGTGGTATTCGTCACCGGCTGGGAGGATGGACAGTTCCCGCATATGCGGGCGCTGGGCGATTCGGCCGAACTGGCCGAGGAACGCCGCCTCGCTTATGTCGGCATAACCAGAGCGCGGCGGCGACTGTATGTCACGCGTGCAATGGTGCGCTCCGGCTGGGGGCAGCCGGTTTCCAATCCGGAATCTCGCTTCCTGCAGGAGATTCCGGGGCATCTCGTCGACTGGCGTCGGCTCGAGCCTGTTGAGTCGGTCACAACCAGGGGCAGTAGGCGCCGCGGCGGTGACCACGATGGGCTGGAGCGGGATTGGACACGAGGTAACGACAGGCTGCCGACACGTCCGGGTCTGCGCGATCGTGGGTCGCGCGGGTCCGCGCCTGCCAGGACGACCCGCGACAACACGAATGTGATACTTGCCGTAGGCGATCGGGTCAGTGACGATAAATACGGCCTCGGCCGTGTGATCGCCGCCGAGGGGTTCGGACCGCTGGCCACTGTGACCATTGATTTCGGCACCGCTGGTAAGATTCGGCTGATCCCGCAATACAGCAGAACGCTGGTCAAACTTTGAGTGTGTCTGCTACGCCCTGGACGAGCTGGATGGTGTGACAGAGTCTTTCGGCTCTGCTCGTAATCGTTCCGCATCGTTAGAGTCCATGCTATGGAAGCTGTCGCGCAACACATCGTATGGTTTCTGCCCCTGCTGTGGCTTGGTATGGTACTGGCCATTTCGTTTCTGGAAGCGCCGCTGAAGTTCCGCGCACCAGGAATCACCGTGCGACTCGGTCTCGGCATCGGTCGCTTGGTGTTCCGGGCACTGAACAGCACCGAGGCCATGCTCGCCGTGCTGCTGGTGCTCGCGGCATCTGTTGTGACGCCAGGCAGGGCAGTCTGGTGGTGGCTGGGCGCGGCCGTGGCGCTTCTAGCTGTTCAGATCTTAGTGGTGCGTCCACCTTTGACCCGTCGGTCCGATCGGGTCTTGGCTGGTGAGGATCTGCCGCGCTCTCATGCCCACTACTGGTATATCGGTTTGGAGGTTACCAAGGTTGTCGCTTTGCTCGGCCTTGCGATCGCCGCTGCACCGTAAAGGCGTAGGCGCGACGTATGACGCGCTTATCGGTCGCTCGAAGCAGCGCTGCCGCCAGGTAGGGCCAGTCGGTGAGCTCTGAACGGATTACTCGGGTATGCAGGCCGCGCCCCGCGTTCAGTCGCGCCCTGAATCGAGGCTGATACCGCGAGTGGCCAGCCAGGGAACTGGGTCGATCTTGTTGGTGCCGTGCAACCAAACCTCGAAGTGGCAGTGTGGACCGGTGGAGAATCCGCGATTCCCCATGGTGGCGATCTGGTCACCGGCCAGGACCCGCTGCCCTCGTGACACCGTAGCGGTGTCGATGTGGCCGTAGACGGTGATGGTGCCGTCATCGTGTAGCAACCGGACCCACATACCGAAGCCTGCGGCGGGACCGGCATCGAGCACAGTGCCATCGGCGACAGCGTAGATCGGGGTGCCTATCGGACCCGCGATGTCGATACCGAGGTGCTGCACTCCCCAGCGGGCGCCGAATCCGGAGGTGAAGGTGCCCGATGTGAACTTGGTGAACAGCGGGCGAAGCTTCGCGGCCTCCCGAGCGGCGAGGTCCTCGGCGTACTTCTGGCCCTTCTGCAGGATGTCGTTGAATTGGTTGAGATCGGCTGATGCCGAAACATTCAGTATCTGCGGTGACTCAGGGGAGGAATCAGGGTCGGATATGTTCGTCGACTGCGCGGCGATCTCGCGGATTTGCCCCGTGGCTTCGTAGTCGACGGACTGCGAGGACTGCTCGGGCGAGGTGAACGTAGCCTGCCCGGCGGCGACAACCGCGCCCGCGGCGACTGCGGCGACCGCAGCACGCCCCTTGAGGGCGGCAGGCGGCGCGGGCACTCGGTGTGCGCCGCCCCGCTTGCCCACGGTATGGCGGGGGGGTATCGCTGTCGGCGAGACGGGAATGCCGGATTCCCGATCGGCCGCCTCCTGCTCGGCTGTCCAGGTGTCGGCCGGTGTCCAGGGGGTCTGATCGTTCCACGTATCGCTGCCGGACCAGGAGTCATCGGGCTGGGCGGCCCATGCGTTGTCGGCGCCCCACGAGGCCTTGTAGTCCGATTCGCCGTAACTGCGGACAGGTTGGTCGTAATCGTAAGCGGGCTGGTTGTAGGCGAAGTCTGTAGCCGGAGCCTCAGCAGGGTAGTGAAGTCCGCTGCCCACGACCGCGTGATCGTCATGAAGGTCGTAGCCGCCGCGCGAATCGTGGTCGTCTTCTGTTATCACGCTGTGCCTAGAATTGCGCGGTCGGTCGATAGCAGGATCCAAGGGTCTGCCGCCGACGGCGAACGGTTCATCGTCCGGACGGTATCGATGTCTCGATCGCACCCGCTCGTCGGAGGCGGATGAAGAGCTGCGGTTCATCGGCGGTGCCGCATCGTGACGCGAGGTAAATTCTGCGGTGTCGCTCGGCGAGATACGGAGCGGCTCTCCGTCCGCGGAGCGCTGTGCTGCGTCAAGTTTGCCGTCCTCCTGTCGTGACCGTGCTGTGACATCGACCGGGAATGACGGTAACGAAACGATTGCGTGCTCACAAGCGGTGCGGACATTCCGTAACAAACATGTGAGATTGATCACTATTTACTCCGGAATAGCTCACCACGAAACGGGCATAGCAGAGAGATTCGCCGACGACAAGTTGTAGTAGTGCTGAACCTGTTTTCGGGTTCGGTGGCTCTACCTGGCGCAGCGTGAGCAACCTACTCGTCAGTAGCGTTGGCCAGCGCTTTTGTCACTCCCGGCGCTGTCGCGTGACCTGTGCCACTTAGGATGTATGTGGCCGATTGGCCCTCCATGTGACTGGTTAGAGTCCGACCCGACCCGCTTCCGACGTCGGGCCGCCAACAAAGACGTTGTCATCACAACGCAGACGAGACGGTGAGTACATGGATCTCTTCGAATATCAGGCGAAGGAGCTCTTCGTTAAGCACGGAGTGCCTTCGTCCGAGGGCCGCGTTACGGATACGGCCGAGGACGCCCGCGGGATCGCGGAGGAAATCGGCAAGCCCGTGATGGTCAAGGCCCAGGTGAAAACCGGTGGCCGTGGCAAAGCCGGTGGCGTCAAGTACGCCGCGGGCCCGGATGACGCGTTCACGCACGCACAGAACATTCTCGGCCTGGACATCAAGGGTCATATCGTCAAGAAGCTTCTTGTCGCTGAGGCCAAGGACATCGCGGAGGAGTACTACATCTCCTTCCTGCTGGACCGCGCCAACCGAACCTACCTGGCTATGTGCTCGGTCGAGGGTGGCATGGAGATAGAGGAGGTCGCTGCGACCAAGCCGGAGCGACTGGCCAAGGTCCCCGTCGACGCAGTCGAGGGTGTCGACCTGGCGTTCGCACGGTCGATCGCTGAACAAGGTCATTTGCCCGCCGAGGTGCTGGACGCCGCAGCCGTGACCATCCAGAAACTGTGGGAGGTGTTCGTCTCCGAGGATGCCACCCTGGTCGAGGTCAATCCGTTGGTGCGTACACCGCAGGACGAGATCCTCGCACTGGATGGCAAGGTCACATTGGACGAGAACGCCGAATTCCGCCACGAAGACCACGCGGCGTACGCGGATAAGGACGCGACCGATCCACTCGAGGTCAAGGCCAAGAACAACGACCTCAACTACGTCAAACTCGATGGCGAAGTCGGTATCATCGGTAATGGCGCGGGTCTGGTCATGTCGACCCTGGATGTGGTCGCCTACGCGGGTGAGGGCCACGGCGGTGTGAAGCCCGCCAACTTCTTGGACATCGGTGGTGGTGCTTCGGCAGAGGTGATGGCCGCCGGTCTTGATGTCATCCTGAACGACGAACAGGTCAAGAGCGTGTTCGTCAATGTATTCGGCGGGATCACTGCCTGCGACGCGGTCGCCAACGGCATCGTGAAGGCGCTGGAAATCCTGGGTGACAGCGCGAACAAGCCGCTGGTGGTCCGCCTCGATGGCAACCGGGTGGACGAGGGCCGAGAGATCCTCGTCGATGCCGCGCACCCATTGGTGACGCTGGCGCAGACAATGGACGAAGGCGCCGACAAGGCCGCCGAACTGGCAGCCGCCCGATAACGACGGCCGAGTAAGGACGAAAAGTAATGTCTATCTTCCTGAACAAGGATTCCAAGGTCATCGTCCAGGGCATCACCGGCGGTGAGGGCACCAAGCACACCGCGTTGATGCTGAAGGCAGGCACCCAGGTCGTGGGCGGTGTGAACGCACGCAAGGCGGGCACTACGGTCAGTCATCTCGACGAGGATGGCAATACGATCGAGCTGCCGGTTTTCGGCACCGTCGCCGAGGCCATCAAGGAGACCGGCGCCGATGTGTCCATTGTGTTCGTGCCGCCGAAGGCCGCCAAGAGCGCCATTCTCGAAGCCATCGACGCGGCGATCCCGCTGTTGGTGGTCATCACCGAGGGCATCCCGGTGCAGGACACCGCTTATGCATGGGCCTACAATGTGGACAAGGGCACCAAGACCCGTATCATCGGCCCGAACTGCCCCGGAATCATCACCCCGGATGAGGCACTGGTCGGTATCACCCCGGCCAATATCACCGGCAAAGGCCCGATCGGTCTGGTCTCGAAGTCCGGCACACTGACTTACCAGATGATGTACGAGCTGCGCGATTTCGGTTTCTCGACCTCTATCGGTATCGGCGGCGACCCGGTCATCGGCACCACCCACATCGATGCCATCGAGGCGTTCGAGCAGGACCCGGAGACTTCGCTGATCGTGATGATCGGTGAAATAGGTGGTGATGCCGAGGAGCGGGCCGCGGCCTACATCAAGGCCAATGTCACCAAGCCGGTAGTCGGTTACGTGGCCGGTTTCACTGCCCCGGAGGGCAAGACGATGGGCCACGCGGGTGCCATTGTGTCCGGCTCGTCGGGTACCGCTCAGGCGAAGAAGGACGCGCTGGAGGCCGCAGGGGTGCGGGTCGGTAAGACACCGTCCGAGACCGCCGCGTTGGCGCGCGAGATCCTGGAGAAGGCCAGCATCAGCGCTTGAACTGCGTATGCGCTCTAGGGCCGCCTCCGGATCCGGGGGCGGCCCTCATTTATGCGCGGCGGGGTATCGACGTGGCGGCCACCAGCGCGGGCGACCGCATATCAGGCCGACGATGGCAGCCCTTCGGTTCTTGGTCGGGTATCTGCGCTGTTGTGTGTCCGACCTGTCTGGATACGAGCGAGTTCACCCGTATCGGTCGGTAGTGCGGGGTGTGACCTGGCCGGAGAGTGCAGTAGCGTCAGAAGTAATCCAGCAGCGTGAATGAAGACGACTCGATTAGGAGACGACGACATGTCCTACCCGACCGGGGGCTCCGGGTACAACACACCCTCACCCGCAACGCCATCCAGCCAAGACCCGGTCTCGGGTGGCGCCAGTTCAGGTTCCAGCGCTACCGGTTCCAATACCAAAGGTCTGCCGTTCTTCCTGGTGGTGGGCGTGGCGGCGTTCGGCGTGATCAACTTCTTGCTCGGCTTTCTGCCGTTCATCGGCATAGAACCGATCGATTTCGGCGGCACGCGGGTCAGCACGCCGGAATCGGCCGACCTGTTCGAAGTGGGCTCCGGCTCGGCACTACTCGGGCTGCTGTTGCTCGGCGGGCTGCTTGCCGGTCTGTCGCTTTTGCCGAAGCAGAGCTGGATCGGTGCAGCAGCCGCGGCCTCGACAGCAGGTTTTGTCGCACTGCTGGTCCAGTCGTTCAGTTTCGGCGCGGGCAGCGAGCTGAAGGCCGGCGCATTTGTTCTGCTGGTGCTCGCGTTTGCTCAGGCTTCGCTCGCGATCGCCGCGATGCTGTTCGATGAGGGCATTCTCAAGGTCCCGGCGGCGCGCCCGGCCGCAGCGCCGAGCGGGTTCGGCCAGGGCGGTTATGGTCAGCAGCCTTTCGGACAGGGACAGCAGTCCTTTCCCCAGCAACAGCAGGGACAGTCCGGTTACGGACCGGGCAGCCCGTACGGTCAGTCTGGTTACGGGCAGTCCGTCCCGGCACAGTTCCAGGCGCAGCAGCCCTCGCCGTATGGCCAGGGCCAGTCGGGTTATGATCAGGGTCACCCGGGTTACGGTCAAGGCCAGCCGAGTTATGGACAGAGCCAGCCCTACGCCCAGCAACAGCCTGCCTATGGGCAGGGGCAGCCGACCACGGCCTACGGCGCACCCCAGCAGAATTCGCCCTACGGAGCACAGGCGCACTCGGATGAGAGCATGAACCAGCATTTCGGCAGACAGCCGTCCGGTTCGCAGTCGCCGTATAGTTCTCCGGGATTCGGGCAGCAGACCCCGCCGAACCAACAGAGCAGACCGTTCGATGACGAACAGAGCAGCGATTCCCCCGATGCCACTCAGGCCTTCCGCCCTACTGAGGACAACAAGTAATAAGACCCGTGGCAGCTCTTCCTGGCGCTGCGGCGCGCCTGCCCCGCTCGCGCTGGGTGAGCTGCCACGCTGACAAGCCATGAGCTCCCCGAGAAATGCCTTGGCGCGCCGGGGCGGTGGCGCCCGCGCGCCGCGACCGCACTCCGACGCGGACGAGGTGAGCTTCCTGTCACTGTCTCCGGAGCGAGCCAGAGTCCTCGTTTCGGTCGCGAGCCGCCCTGCGGCACTCGGGCTGACCGCCATCATCGTTCTCGTGCTCGGCACGCTGCTGACTTCGGGCGTTGATCTCGCGAACATTTCCGGCGTTGTCGCCGCTGGCTGGCTGGGTACGCACCAGGTCTCGCTGGTCATCGACAACACTCCGCTCGGGCTGCTTCCGTTGTCGCCGACCGTGCTGTTGGTCTGGCTCGCCTGGCGTGAGTGCGCGCGCGCCGTGCCACCATACTGCACCAGGGCTGATCTCGGCTGGATCGTCGCCGCCGCGATAGGTGGTCCGATGTTGGTTACCTCGATCTGCCTCGCGGTTACCGAGGATGCCTCGGCCGTCCTCGCGCTGCGACCGCCGAACACACTCGCGGCGTTCGCGTGGGTCGCGGGATTCTACGGGCTCGCCGCCTTCGGCGGTATCGTAAGCCGGACGCGGCGGCGGCTGTTCACGTTGTTGTGTTTGCCCGACTGGGCTATCTCCGGACTCTATGGTGCGGGTCGATCCATTCTGCGTTTATCGGGCTGTGCCGCCGCATTGGTCTTGGTGTCGTTTCTCGCGCATATTTCGCGAGTCGGCGCCACCTACCAATCGGCGGGCAACGCCGCGGATGTGCTCGGTTTGACTCTGCTCTCGCTGGCCTATCTGCCGAATCTGGTGGCCCACGCTGTCGGTGTGCTGGTCGGTTCCAGCGCCCATATCGGCGCCGCATCGGTCGGGGTGTTCTCTGTGCTCGATGGTCCGATTCCGGCTGTTCCGTTGCTCGCCGCGGTACCGGCTGGGCCTGCGGCGGGTTGGTGGCCGGCGTTGCTTGTGGTCCCCGCCGCAGTCGGTGTACTCGGCGGCCTGGATTGTGCTCGCACCTCGCCGGATCGGATCACCGCGCCGTGGGCCACAGTGACTTCAGCGGCATTGGCGGCATTGGCGCTCGCAGTGACAAGTTCGGTCGCGGGCGGTGAGCTGGGCACGTTTGGCCGGGTCGGACTGGAGGCACCGATCTTCGCGTTGCTCACATTCGGTTGGCTCGCGATACCCGGTTACGTGGGTTTGGTGTTCGCGCGGTGGTTCCTCGTTCCGGTCGGATCGCTACCTGCTGGCTACCTCGGTACTGATGACGAGTGCGATGCCGCCGCTAACCGCCATCACGCCGAGCGCTACGCGGACGAAGAAGAATACGAGCACTATGGCGACCAGTTGAAGCCAGCCTATGGCTATTACCGCGGCCCGGAACTCGACGCCGAATTCGTCGATGAGCCCGGATCCATCAGGATCGACTCCGGCCACCACGCTACGCTGGATATTGTCGATGCCGAGGTGGTCGAGGCGGACCTGCCGGACAGGGACCGGATGGATGGTCGTTAGGCTCTAAGGCGGCGGTATCGCATTTATCCGCCGTACGAACGATCGCAGGAGTAGAGCGCTGACGTCACCGCCCGCCACGTGGAAGCCCGCCGCAGCGCCGACTACCGTCGTTGCGCTGGCCTCGGGTACCGGCTCACTGCTGCGCGCACTACTGGACGCTGCCGCTGTATCTGGCTACCCGGCGAAGATCATCGCTGTTGGCGTCGACCGTAGTTGTGCCGCCACCGACCACGCGGACGTCATGGGCGTGCCGCATTTCCGGATGCGGTTGCAGGACTATTCCGATCGCGCCACATGGGATGCCGCGTTCACCGACGCTGTCGCGGTCTATGATCCGGATCTCGTGGTGTCGGCGGGGTTCATGAAGCTGCTCGGTTCCGTTTTCCTACGTCGATTCGGCGGCCGGATCATCAACACGCACCCCGCGTTGCTGCCCGCGTTCCCCGGTGCGCACGCAGTTCGTGACGCACTTGCCTATGGGGTGAGGGTAACCGGCTGCACAGTGCATCTGGTCGACGCGGGCATGGACACCGGACCGATTCTTGCGCAGAAAGCAGTCGAGGTGCTTCCTGGCGACGATGAGAGCATCTTGCATGAGCGCATCAAAGTGGTCGAACGACGGTTACTGACGGAGGTCGTCGCCGCCGTTGCGACACGAGGCATTGTCTCCGATGGACGAAAGGCTGTTATCCCAGATGAGCGAGTTTTCCGGTGAGTGAACGCACACCGATCAGCAGGGCGCTGGTGAGCGTCTACGACAAGACCGGCCTCATCGAGCTCGCGACCGGTCTGCATACCGCGGGTATCGAACTGGTCTCGACCGGATCCACTGCGGCCAGGGTCGCCGAAGCGGGTATTCCGGTGACCAAGATCGAGGATCTCACCGGATTTCCCGAGGCCCTCGATGGCCGAGTCAAGACATTGCACCCACGGGTGCACGCGGGCATCTTGGCCGACTCGCGCAAGCAGGAACACATTGATCAGCTGGTCGAACTCGGTGTCGAGGCGTTTGAGCTGGTGGTGGTAAACCTCTACCCATTCACGCAGACTGTGGCGAGCGGAGCGACCCCGGACGAGTGTGTGGAGCAAATCGATATCGGCGGGCCGTCTATGGTGCGTGCCGCGGCGAAGAACCACCCCTCGGTGGCGGTAGTGGTCGACAGCGCTGACTACGATGAAGTGCTGGCTGCGGTGGAATCCGGCGGTTTCACGCTGGCCGAGCGGATAGCTCTGGCAGCCAAGGCTTTCCAGCACACCGCGAGTTACGACGTCGCGGTCGCCGGCTGGATGACCACTGTGCTGGCCGCCGAGGGCGCGGCAGGTGACGCGTCGACGCGGTTGCCCGAATGGTTCGGTGGGACGTGGGAGCGGTCGGCGGTGCTGCGCTACGGCGAGAACCCGCATCAGGCCGCCGCGCTGTATACCGATAGTGGCGGTGGCCTCGGGCTGGCGCAGGCGCGGCAGGTGCATGGCAAGGAGATGTCGTACAACAACTATGTCGACGCCGATGCCGCTTGGCGCGCGGCATTCGAC
The DNA here is from genome assembly GCF_056629435.1 of Nocardia sp. TBRC8007. Lineage (NCBI taxonomy): Bacteria > Bacillati > Actinomycetota > Actinomycetes > Mycobacteriales > Nocardiaceae > Nocardia > Nocardia sp. TBRC8007. Next base: position 40,172 of record NZ_JBWSOR010000011.1, read on the forward strand.
CACGAGCCTCCGGCTGTCGCGATCATCAAGCACGCGAACCCATGCGGTATCGCGCTCGGCGCCGATATCGCCGAAGCACACCGTAAAGCCCATGCGTGTGACCCGGTCAGCGCGTTCGGCGGGGTGATCGCCGCGAACCGTGAGGTCACTCTGGAGATGGCCGAGCAGGTCGCCGAGATCTTCACCGAGGTGATCGTCGCGCCGTCCTACGCCGACGGCGCTGTGGAAGTTTTGCAGCGCAAGAAGAATGTACGCATTCTCATCGCCCAGCCGCCGCAGCGCGTGGGTATCGAACTGCGCCCGATCAGTGGTGGCATTCTGTCGCAGCGGCGCGATGCGCTCGATGCCGAGGGTGACGACCCCGTCAATTGGTCTTTGGTCGCGGGTGCGCCTGCCGACCCGCAGGCCCTTGCCGATCTGGCGTTCGCATGGCGTGCTTGCCGTGCCGTGAAGTCCAATGCAATCCTGCTCGCGCAGGACGGAGCTTCGGTCGGTGTCGGTATGGGGCAGGTCAACCGGGTGGATGCGGTCGGTCTCGCGGTCCAACGGGCTGGTGACCGAGCCAAGGGCGCAGTGGCCGCTTCCGATGCCTACTTCCCGTTTCCGGACGGACCGCAGATCCTGATCCAAGCTGGTGTCCGCGCCATTGTCCAGCCTGGCGGTTCGGTACGGGACCAGGAAACCATCGACCTCGCCCGTGCGGCGGGTGTGACCGTCTATCTTACTGGCGCTCGTCATTTCGCCCACTGAGGCAGATAAAGCTCTGTTGACGTCGCGCCAGACTACTGGTCCGGCGCGACGTGTACTGTTTCGTCCGGTCAGGAGGCCTGACGAAACAGTGGAGAGCGGTGGCGGCGCTATACCGCGCTGAGCACCGTTCGGTCGCCCAACGGGGCTTGCAATGGTACGTCCAGGGTGCCGAAGACCGCGACCATCGTGCACATTCGGCCTACTGCGGCAGCGCGCCTACCCGAGCGCAGTTCGACAGTGACCGTAGTGGTGGTTTCGGTGACTGTGGCATCCACGCCGTAACACTCCGGAGTGCCGGTTTGGAAATTCACCGCTAACTTATCGTCCGGCAACCGGGTCCACGATTGGAACGGGATCGGTTGGGCGCCAACGATGGTTGGGTCGGCAGTGAACTGGTTACCTTGATTTCCGTTCGGATCTTCGGTAGGCGTGTTCGGTGCCGCAGTCGAACTCGTAGTCGTACTCCGGTGCGTCCCCGCCGAATTCGTGTCATCCCTGTTCGAGTCGCTACAGCCGGTGGCGGTGAGACAGACGAGTGCTACAGCCACAGCGGTGGGGACATATCCGGCCCGGATTCGATCCATATCGTCACCTTAGCCGGGGCGGCTGTCCTGAGCCGAAGACTGCTGAGCCCAGAGCAGACTGGGCCTGTTCATCGGCCGCGTTGTCTACCGGCTGGTAAACGGCAGCAGCGCCATTTCGCGAGCGTTCTTCACCGCCACCGCGACCTGTCGCTGCTGCTGCGGGGTGAGACCGGTGACCCGACGGCTGCGAATTTTGCCGCGGTCGGAGATGAACGTGCGAAGCAGGTTCACATCTTTGTAGTCGACTGTCTCGATGCCTGCGGCGATGAGCGGGTTCTTCTTCGGACGGCGGGCCTGCTCGGCGCGAACTTTCTTCGACGGTGCTCGCTTGATTGCCATATGACGGGTTCCTTCTCACGAGATCAGTGGTTGTCTACCAGCTCGATTTGTGCACACCGGACATCCGTATGGGGTCCGAATTTCCTGCAATGACGGCGCGATCGTCCGTCGGCGGCCTCCCGATTACGTCATCGTACCGGAGGGGCGTCGCTCGGTTCGCTATCGCAGTTCGAGCTGGGGCGGATCAGTGTCTGCTGGCCGATATGTTTCGAGGTGTCCCTATGACGCGCTCGCCGCCTCCATGCTCTGCGTGGACAAAACGGTCAGTGCCCGCTTTGATGGCACGCGGCTATTTTTCGACCGGAAACGGACACATTCGTGTGCGATTGCCGGTATCCTCAGCTCGAGGGCGGGTTCTTCTGGTGCTCAGGGGAACCCGCTCATCGCCACTCATCCGGACTGTGGGAATTCCAGCCTGGTCCGTCTCCTGAATTCGCGGCACGCTGGTGTGCCGAGGTGTGACTCAATCCTGCGGGGAAGGTGCCCTGGTCTCGCTGTTGCCACCTGTGCGTTGTTCATTCCGATCCTGCCTCGGAAAACCGGGAAAATGCGGCCACAGTGCCTCCAGCCGTGCCAGTTGCGTGTTCACCAGTTCTACGGGCCCGGTGAGCAGCGACAGTGGCCACGGCCTGTCCCGTCCATCCAACCGCCGCACCTGCTCGGCGAGTTCGGCCACAGTTACTTCCAATTCGCTTATCTCGGTGCGTAATTCGATGATATACATGCGTAACTCGGCGGTTCGGTTCTCCGCTTCGAGGAGTTGTGCGAGTGCCGCGGCTAGGCCGTCTACCAGCGTCCTGTGTTTGCCGTCGGAGGTGGTCCCCAGTTGTGGCCAGCCGGACAGGCGCGGCCCACGCAGCTGAGCTTGGATATCGCGCAGCATTGCCTCTTGTTCCGGGGTCACATCAGGATCCTCCCGTTCGACGAAATCCCACTGGCCGAAGTCGGTCGGCTCGGCCTCGTTTACCTCGCAGAGCACGTCGCCGACGGTCACTTGGTGGTGGGTCCGATGAAGGGCGCGTCTGTTCTCCACGTTGTTGCCGGACCACATATCGGTCTGCCACGCCCATGTCGCGCATCCCGTGTCCAGCGCGCGGCTGATCGGCCAGTACCCGCCATAGATGCCGACGTTCGCACGACCGAGTATGGTTGCGGCACCTGCCAGGTAGGCATTCACGCGTGGTTGATCCCGTGGTGTGACATCGAAGTCTGCGGAGAAATAGATCGGACGTTCCGCACAACCGCCGCAGTGCAGCACCTGAGTCAGGCCTGCGCGCGCGTCCACAATGCCCGCCGGGTAGCCCTCCAGCATCCGTGCGGCCGTGGTCTCCCAGTTCGATACGATCGAGATATCGTGTGTTCGCAGATCATTCGCCTCGGCTGGTGTGAGTAGCTTGCCGGGCAGGTGCGGGTCCCCGTCGGAGAGATGCCGCACGACGAAGTCGAACCCTGCCGCGCGTATCGCCGCGCCCCCTGGGCGTCCAGCGGCGTAGTTCAGACCGAGACGCATGGCTTCCACTGTAAGTCGGCTGGGTGAGTGTGCGTGGGGCATCGCGGAATCCGGTACGGGGCCGTGGTGTCTCGCAGCGGAAACGATCGAGAAGGGCGAATAGCCGCAGGGAAGTAAGTCGCCACAGCGCGATCGGCCGGATCGGATGGCTCGCTCGGTTCAGTGTGCGGATTCCACTGCAGGTCGACGTGGTGTGGGCAAGGCCGCGTTGGCCCGGCGGTCCGGAGCGATCAGCACCGCGGAGATCGGTATCGCCAAGGACAACAACCCGACGATGAACATCGGGAACACGAAGTCGAACAACTTCGTTCCTTCGGGCACCGCCGCCGAGGAGTTCACGTTGAAATGCAGCGCGGCGAGCGCGGTGTAATACATCGAGGTCATGCCCACGCCGAACAGCAGTGTTGTCGCGATCCGGGCCGGCGGGAAGCGCACCGTCTGGAATGACCACAGCGTCGCCGTCGCCGTAACTACCCCGATGGTGACGGCGACGGTGATCAGCCAGACCGTTACGCCGACCGAACCCTGGATCGCGATAGATCCGATACCCAAGTAGTGCGTGAGGCCGAAACCGAGACCGAGGATCAGCCCGCTGGAAAGCAGCAGCGGCAGCCGTGGGGTGCGTCCGATGACCAGTAGTGCCGCGAAGACTGTCACGATCGCCACCGCCAAGGCCGCGGTCAGCCTGCCTGAGTCGTAGCGTATAGCGCTGCCTGGCACCTTCAGTCCGAGCATGGCCACCGCGGTGGCCAGCCACACCCCGACACCGCCGAGCGATACCGCCGCTGCGGCCAGCCACACGAGCCGGAATTTGACCGAGCGCGCGCCATGCCTGATACACGCGAGACCGATCGTCGCGCTGAGCACCGAGATCCCCAACGACAGCGCGACCAGCCAATAGCCGAGTGCGAACTGATCGACGGCCGTCTCGGCACCCTCGCCTGTGGCCAGCATCGTGACCTCACGCATGCCGGAGGGTTCCCTCCAGCTCGCTCGCTTTCAGTTGGCTGATCGCGTATTCGGTGACTGCGGCCAGCGCTTGGCGCACCTCCACCGCATTGCGCGCATCGATATCAACGATCGGCACACCTTCGCGAACTGACAGCGCCTCACGGAGCTCGGCGATAGGGAAGCGTGGCGCATCGGGGAAGCGATTCACCGCGATCAAGAACGGGAGCTTGCGTGCCTCGAAGAAATCGACCGCGGCGAAGCTGTCTTCGAGTCGCCGGGTGTCGATCAGCACAACGGCGCCGATCGCGCCGCGGATCAGATCATCCCACATGAACCAGAACCGCCGCTGTCCCGGTGTGCCGAAGAGGTAGAGCACCAGATTGCCCGGCAGGATGATCCGGCCGAAATCCATGGCGACGGTAGTAGTTTCTTTTTCCGGCGTGTCGGCCAGGTCATCGATGCCATCGGAGAAACGAGTCACCATCGCTTCGGTACGCAGTGGAACGATTTCGGATACCGCACCGACAAACGTCGTTTTGCCCGCGCCGAAGCCGCCTGCGACCACGATCTTCGTCGAGGCCACCCGGTTTTCGAAGTTGTCCGATCCCGGGGGGGCGCCCGGCTCGATATTCCCGCTCGGCCCGATATTTCTACTGGGCCCCAGATTCCTAAAGGGCGCGGAGTCCACGCAATGTCCTCTCCATCAGCGAACGTCGCTCGTCATAGCTTGTCTGTTCGGTCAGAGTCGAATGCACACGCATGGTGCCGTCGACGACGAGATCGCCGATCACTACCCGAACCAAACCGAGTGGCCGGTCCACATGTGCCGCGATTTCCGCGACTGACAGCCGGTGTGCGCCGAGCCGGAGTATTTCGGTGCGGATATCACCTGACGGCCAGTCGAGATGCGCAGTGTACGACAAAGTTTCGATGACTGCCTCTAGCGGGAGGTCGATCGCCGGTTCAGTGCGCCCAGAAGTAAGGGCGTAAGGCCGCACACGCGTGGTCGGTCGTGAGCCAGGGCCGTGTGGGGTAGGCATCGCACAGCTCAGACGGCGGTACGGGCGGTAGCGGTGACCACCGAGCCCACCCGATCGACCAGCAGCGCCATCTCGTAGCCGATGCGGCCGATGTCGTGCGATTTGTTCGCCAGCACGGCCAGATGCGAGCCATTGCCCACGCTCATCACCAGCAGATAGCCGCGCTGCATTTCGACGATCGATTGCATCACTTTGCCGCCGTCGAACAAGGAGGCCGCACCCATGGAGAGGCTAGCGAGGCCTGCGGTGACGGCGGAGAGCTGTTCGGCCCGATCGTTCGGCAAGTGCGGGCTGGTGGCCTGCAACAAGCCGTCCGCCGATACCAGCACTGCGTGGGACACCCCGGGCACATCTCGGGTGAAGCGAGCAACCAGCCAGTTCAGATTCTCATCCGTGGTGGCGTTGTTCGCGTTGGTCATACGAACCCTCCCTCATTGTGCTGCGCGTCGGCCCGCCCGCTGCGGACTCCACTGAGATGTCTGGTCAAGTTGTTGCGAATTTCCTTGGGATCACGAGCGCCGACGTCTTCGGCCTGGCTGAGGCCGCCGGGCACCAATTGGGCGCCCGGTTTGCGGATCGGCAGTCCACCTACGGTTCGCGCGGTCGTTGTCGGGCGGCTGGCATCCTCGGCAGCCAGCCATCCCGCGTCCCCAGGTGCCGACCATGCGCTGCCTGCCGGTTGTGCGGCTGTCGGTTCCACTAGCCACTCGGAAACCATGCGTTGGTAGATCGGGGTGGGTGAAGTGTCCGAGTCCGGCAGTGCGGTACCAGAGTCCGGCGCGGTATCCGAGTCCGGCAGTGATGAGGACGAATCGACTGTCGTCGATTGCGCTGCCACCCTAGGGGGTGCCTCGGCGGACGTGGCAGTAGTCTCGGCTTCAGGGGTTTTGGCCGCGAGAGGTTTCGTCGGCATGGTCGGGTCCGGATCTTGCTCGTCGTCTCGGATCTCGGTCCATAGATCGATGCGTGCCGGATTGCGCTCTTCGGCGTCGGACCGTTCGGGCCCGGCGGGCATCGGCGGACCGAACGGACCGGGCGCAGTGCGGCCGGGTGTCGTCCGGTCCGTGACCACCGGCGATGGTTGGGTTGGCGGTTGATCCGCCGGGAGAAGTGCCCGGCCCGCTCCAGCTGATACCGCGGGTTGGTCGGCGGCTTCCACGCTGCGAATAGCCGGTCGGCGCTGCGGTAGCCCGGAACTCGTTACTCCGAAACGGTCGGTGTCGTGCTGTGGCTGTTTCGGTAGCGGCACCGGGTGCCTCGGTGGTGTATCGGTGGCAGGCGCGGTGAATGCGGGTGGATGCTCGCTGGTGCGGTCGAACGGCTTATCCGCCGGGTCGCTGGTACTGATCGGTGGCGTGACCAGGGCACCGGGCAGATGCACACTAGCGGTGATGCCGGGCTGTTGCGCCATCGTCGAGGTACGGCGCAGGCTGACTGTCATAGCATGACGTTTGGCCAGCCTGCCGACGACGAACAGGCCCATGCGGCGCGCGGTCTCGACGGTGACCTCGCCACCGGAGGCGAGCCGGTCATTGGTCATCTGTAGATCTTCCGGAGACATACCGAGCCCACGGTCGGTGATTTCGATCAGATAGCCACCGTCCACCGCGCGTGACACCATCACTGTGACCGGCGTAGTCGGTGGGGAGTAGCGCAGTGCGTTGTCGATCAGTTCGGCAAGCAGGTGTTCGATATCTACTGCGGGTTCACCAGCGACAACACCGTCGGGTGCTGTGCCGATCTCGACTCTCTGATAGTCCTCCACCTGCGAGACCGCGCTCCAGAGCATGTCTGAAAGCGGCACCGGGTGCAGCTGGCCGCGGCGCAGCGCGGTGCCTGCGAGCACGAGTAGATTGTCGCCGTTACGGCGCATGCGGGTGGCCAGGTGGTCGAGGCGGAACATGGTCTGTAGCCGGTCGGCGTTGTCTTCGTCGTGTTCGAGTTCCTCGATCAGCGTCAGTTGCTGTTCGACTAGCGATTGGCTGCGGCGGGAGAGGGTTTCGAACATGTTCCCGAGCTGCAGGCGTAGGCGAGCTTGGTCGGCGGCGAGGTTGAGCGCTTGTTCGTGGATCTCGTCGACAGCGCGAGCCAGCTGGCCGACCTCGTCGGAGGTGTGCACCGCGACCGGAGTGATGTTCGGCGTGGTGCCCCCCGCGCGTACCACAGCGAGTTCGTCGGGCAGCTTGACATGTGCCACTTCGAGTGCGTCGTGCCGTAGGCGGCGGATCGGAACGACCAGGGTGCGCGCGACCGACAAGGCCAATGCCAGGCCGGCGAGCAGCACGCCGATGACGACTGTCGTCTCGCGTAGCGCACCGGTCTGTGCCGCAGTGGTCCGCTCGTCGAGCGCGTGATCGATGGTGTCGATCAGGTGTGTAGCGGTCTTCCGATAGGCATCCGAGCTGACCGACAGCGAATCGAGCACAGCGGGGTTGGCTGTCGGATCGGCGATGTTCTGGCTGAAGATGCCCATTCGAGTCTGCACTGCGTCCAGCAGCCCACGCATGTTGCCTGCGGAATCCGGCAAGATCTGCGCGTACTGGTAGATCATGGTGGTTTCGGCACCCGCGGCGATCAACACGCGAGGTCGGATGCTGGGGTTGCGGCTCGCGTCTGGCGAGCCGATCAGCATCCGTTGCTGTGTGAGTACGCGCTGGGCGGTTTCCACGGAGGCCAGCTGCAGGAAGTACCGCTGGATGATCAGGTCGTCCACGGAAGGCGACAGCGCGAGTGCGTTGCCGATGCGCACCATGATCTCGTCGGTCTGCTCGTTGAGCATCGCGGGCGATCCATTGCGCAAACTGTTGCGCAATGTGGTGCCGGTCGCGATAGCCGAGGTGAGCTCGGAGGTGACCTGAGCGCTGGTTTTAGTGGTCCGCAGCGCTGTTTCCAGCTCGGTCAGTGCTCGGTCGAACGCGACCAGCGCGGCGTCGGTTTGTGGGTTGGCGGTGCTGCCCCAGGCCGAGATCGCGGCGACGCCGAGTTGTTCGGTGGCCGAACCGAACTTGATGATCGGCCGGATAATGACCGCTTGTTCGGTGGCCGCATCCAACTGTTCCAGAATTCGCAGCTCGTTGTTGATGCGGAGTACGGCGAACACGGTGGCCAGTAGCACAGGAAGCACGAGCACCACGCCGACTTTGCGGGTGACCGACCAGTTCAACAGGCTGAATCGCCAGGACCGCGGTGCAGCTTCCATCCGCTTCTGTCGCCTCCGCTTCACCAGCGACCTCGGCTGCACGTGGCTGTTCAGTATTGATTCAACCCGTAAACTCGAGGCCTTGTTTTACCGCACGGAACATACCGTGCAGCGTGGTTGTCGGCAATCTGGGGTACTTGATTTGCAATTGTCGAATATAGTTGTAGAGAACATGTTTACGGTGAAATGTGTTACGAGCGCATCGTCTTATCGGCATTGTCGGAGCGGCTCCTGGTCATCCGGGGTCGTCCGAGCCATGGCATGCGGACTGCTGTCGATGAACTCGACACGGCGTGTCGGAGCAACTCTCTCAGTTACCTCTCAGTCGGCACCGTCAAACTGGTGACATGCGCATTCTGGTGGTCGATGACGATCGGGCGGTCCGGGAATCGCTGCGCCGGTCACTCACCTTCAACGGCTACGCTGTCGAACTCGCGGTGGATGGAATGGATGCGCTGGAGAAGGCGACCGCGCAGCGCCCGGATGCGCTCGTGCTGGACGTGATGATGCCGCGGCTGGACGGACTGGAGGTATGCCGGCGGCTGCGTAGTACGGGTGACGATCTGCCAATTCTGGTTCTTACGGCGCGTGATTCGGTCTCCGAGCGTGTTGCGGGGCTCGATGCCGGGGCCGATGACTACTTGCCGAAGCCTTTCGCGCTGGAGGAGTTACTGGCGCGGCTGCGTGCCCTGCTCCGGCGTACTATCGCTGATCCGACTGAAGCGTCGGAGACCATGAAGTTCGCCGATCTTTCGTTGGATCCGGTGACTCGAGAGGTATCCCGAGGCGCCCGTCAGATCAGCCTGACCCGTACCGAGTTCTCCCTGCTGGAGATGCTCATGGCGAATCCGCGCCGGGTACTCACTCGCAGTCGCATCCTCGAGGAGGTCTGGGGCTACGATTTTCCGACCTCAGGAAACGCGCTCGAAGTCTATATCGGCTATCTGCGCCGCAAGACCGAAGCCGAGAGCGAGCCGCGGTTGATCCACACTGTGCGTGGCGTCGGCTACGTGCTGCGCGAGACGCCTCCGTAGGCCGAGAGCTCATGGTACGGACAGTCCCCAAGCGCCCCACTGTCGCCGCACTCGGACAGTGGCAACCGGAATCGGCCGAAATACGGCTGCCAGAGCCTGCGGACATGCGGCCACCTATGCCGTTGACTCGCTCGGTGTCGTTGCGCTGGCGGGTGACCCTACTAGCCGCTTCCGTGGTAGCGATAGCGGTGGCTTTCACCTCGATCGCCGCTTACGCGCTTGTCGCGCGAGCGTTGTACGCCGATGTGGACGCTCAGCTGCGTAATCGGGCTGCCGCCGTGATCGCCAGCAATCCGTATGGGTTCAACAACCTCAATCTGATGGTCGCCACCGCTTTCTACGACGATACCGGTATCGGGCTGATCTACCCTGATCTCCAGCGCTACCGGCCTCCGCAATCGACCGAACCACCGATCGGTGCCCAGGAACTCGCCGTGGCGCAAGGACAGCGAAGCTCCTCTTTGCGCACTGTGCGCAGTCAACGAGTGCTGGCTATCCATACGACCTCGGGCACCACACTAGTCATTTCGCAGCGGCTGGATCGGACGAGAGAGGTGCTGGATCAGCTCGCCTGGTTGTTGTTCGTGGTCGGCGGTTGCGGTGTCGTGCTGGCGGCCGCTGCGGGCACAACGGTCGGCCGGACCGGACTACGGCCCATCGCGCGGCTCACCGCCGCCACCGAGCGAGTCGCCCGTACCGACGATCTGGCGCCGATCCCGGTGACCGGTGACGACGAACTGGCAAGGCTCACAGAGAGTTTCAACACCATGCTGCGTGCCCTGGCTGAATCCCGTGATCGGCAGCGCAGGCTGGTCGCCGATGCCGGGCACGAGTTGCGTACGCCGCTGACGTCCTTGCGGACCAACATGGAGCTGCTTATCGCGTCGAGCCGGCCGGGCGCACCCCACATACCGGATGAAGATATGGCCGGGCTGCGCGCGGATGTCGTGGCTCAGATCGAAGAGTTGTCGACGTTGGTGGGCGATCTGGTCGATCTCGCACGGGAAGATGCTCCGGAAACCATCTACGAGCGGGTTGATCTCGGTGAAGTGGTGGAACGAGCGCTGGAGCGGGCCAGACGACGCCGGACCGGGATCGAGTTCGCCGCCGATTTGCGCCCGTGGTTCGTTTATGGACACGAGGCGGGGCTGGAGCGCGCGGTACTGAACGTGCTCGACAACGCGGCCAAGTGGAGCCCGAGCGGAGCCCAGGTCCGCATCGCTATGCGGGAGAGCGGTCCGGGTTTGCTCGAGTTGTCCATCGACGATGCGGGACCAGGAATCCCCGTGGCCGAGCGGGAGTTGGTATTCGAGCGGTTCTATCGGATCACCTCATCGCGCTCTATGCCGGGTTCCGGCCTCGGATTGGCGATTGTGAAGCAGGTGGTGACAAAGCACGGCGGCACTATCGCTATCGATACGTCGGAACGCGGTGGCACTGTGGTCCGCATCGTGTTGCCCGGCGAAGCCGGGTCGCCCGCGCCTGATTGAGGCGATGCTTCGTGAAGGAAGTCCATTCCAGCACAATGATTCGCACAGTACGGAATATTCTCGGCAGCGCGGTATTTCCGGACTGTGTTCCGATTGGTCTGCCACGAGATCCGGGACGCCGGTTCACCGGTCGGCTTCTCGCCGACTGGTTGCCGCCCAGGTCTCGGAGAACTGAAAGCACGATCTCAGTCCGCTCTCAGTCACTGTTGTCACGCTAGTCGGCACGTGAGCAGAAACGAGGATTCCACCATGACCGAGGATTCGAAGGAGCACCGGCAGCCCGGGGCGCAGAGCGGCGGATCGGACCATCAGGCGACCACGCCGATCCACGGCGTGCCCATACCGGGGGATGCGTATGGTCCTGGAACAATTGGACACGGTCACGGCGCCCAAGAACCTCCGAGACATCCAACCGCGCAGTATCCGCCGCAGTATGCCTCGGCTGCTCAGTTCTCGGGCTATCCAGGAGCATCCGGTCAGCCACAAGGCATCACTCCTACGCAGAACGTCGGCTATGGCGTGCCGACGACATCGGCGAAGCGTCCGCTCCGCACCGGCCTTGTCGCAGGCGCGCTCGCGCTCGCGTTGGTCAGCGGCGGTGCTGGTGGCGTGGTGGGTGCGTGGGTCACCCACACCGACAATGGCCGGACCCCGATCGTCAACGCATTGAACGCGCCGAAGCCGAACGTCAGTAACGCCGCCAACGCTCCGGCCGGATCTACCCAGGCGGTCGCGCAGAAAGTGCTGCCGAGCGTTGTCATGATCAAGGTGGCCAGCTCTAGGGCCGAAGGAGAGGGATCCGGGGTGATCCTGTCCTCTGATGGCCTCATCCTGACCAACAATCATGTGGCAGCGGGCGGTGGGCCGAACGCCGAGATGGAGGTTATGTTTTCCGACGGCAGCAGTGCGCCTGCGAAGCTGGTAGGGGCCGATCCGGTATCCGACCTGGCGGTCATCCGGGCCTCGGGCAAGAGCGGCCTGACACCGATCGAGCTGGGTACTTCAGCGAATTTGCAGGTCGGTGAGCCGGTTATCGCGATCGGCTCCCCGCTGGGCTTGGCGGGCACGGTCACCACGGGCATCGTATCGGCATTGAACCGGCCGGTTGTGACTTCGGGTAATGGGAACGAGACGAGTTTCGCGGCCAACCCGGTGATCGATGCGATCCAGACCGATGCCGCGATCAATCCGGGTAATTCAGGTGGTGCGTTGGTCAATGGCAGCGGGCAGCTGATCGGTATCAACACCGCTATTGCGACGCTCGGGCCCGCCGAGATGACCGGTGGTCAGACCGGCTCGATCGGACTCGGGTTCGCGATACCGGTAGATCAGGCTCGTCGCGTCGCCGACGAACTCATCAAGACCGGGAAAGCCACCTATGCCCAGATCGGTATCACCGTGCCACGTCAGCAGGACCCGGCACAAAAAATTTCCGGTGCGATGGTCCGTGATGTGCTGGCAGACGGTCCGGCTGCCCGCGCAGGCATCCCGCCAGGAGCTATCGTGACCAAGCTCGACAACCGGACGATCGATTCCGGGAACGCGCTCGTCGCCGCGGTTCGTTCGCACCAGCCGGGAGACAAAGTGAAAGTCACCTACACCGACGGACGAGGCGACAATCCCAAGACTGTCGAAGTAACCCTAACCGGCGCGCCTGCGGATGGTGGTCGGTAATGCGCGTGTCGTCGGCCAGGTGGGTTCCGTTGATCGATATCGATGTCGATGTTCTCGGTGTGGCCACCGAATTGATCGATGTAGGCGCTACGGTGAGCACTATGGAAATCGATGCTCCTGTGGCGGGGCGTGCTCTGGTGGTGGTGGTCGACGATCGAACAGCGCATGGAGGTGTTGACTCGCTCGGTCCACTGGTCACCGAGTTGCTCACCGAGGCGGGTTTCCTCGTGGATGCGTCGGTGTCGGTACAGGCCGATGAGGTAGAGATCCGCAATGCGCTCAACACAGCGGTGATCGGAGGGGTCGATCTGGTGATCTCGGTCGGTGGCACAGGCATGTCCCCGCGTGACGTTACGCCGGAAGCCACCGCGCAAGTGCTCGACCGTGAATTGCCGGGAATCAGCGAGGCATTGCGTTCCTCCGGTCGGGTGGCCGGTTCACTGGACGCGGTACTGTCGCGCGGAGTGGTCGGTGTCTCCGGCAGTACTCTGGTAGTCAATCTTCCCGGCACCAGGTCTGCGATCCGAGACGGTATGGCGACACTCGGGCCGCTTGCCAGTCGGGTGATCGGTGAGCTCTCGGGATTGGTCGAATAATCACCTCGCGTACTTCGCCTGAAATCCCTCGTCCGGCGAGTCGCCGGGCGAGGGATGCTGCGCGTCTGGCGGCTATCTTCGGAGACACACTGCCCGAAAGCACCAGCGACGAGCGGGAGGAGCGGGCAGGCGATCGGTCAGCTGAGGACTGGTTGCAAGCTCAGATTCCCCCGCATCACGGCTGAGGCTCGTGTTATCTACGGAGTAATTACGTAGCTGCCCCTCCGAGCGCCGCAACCACGCCGTGACCATTCCGTTCGAAAGTAATTCGAGCGAAATCCTTTACGGCCTTTCCCGCACCTGAGCATCGGCCTCTTGTGCCTAATCTTCTGGATCACACGCGCTCGCTCGCTGCAGCTATTCGGTATTTATGCATGTCAAGGCATATCAAAACCTATGCAACTGTGATCTACATCACAGTTAACTTTATGATGCACTGCGTTGCTTGTTTTGTTACCCAGTGTTTAATCTCCCTTCATGAGCCACCGCAACGGACCCTCCCTGATCCAGGATGTCGGCCACTGTGGACCGCGTGACGGAACCCGGCTCAGTTCCGTTGTCGGTTAGCACGTTGCGCTGAACTAACAGTAAGTTACGCAATGGCAACAAACGGGCGACACACTGAGCTGGGCCTGAGAGGACCGCTGTGCAACCTCGATGGTCGAGGTTGACTGTTTGAACCTGATGAGGGGAAGTATGAGCGAGAACCGCACCAATGGTCCGCGCCGTGGTGCCCGCGTCGCGGGCGTCGGCGCTGCCGCAGCTGTTGCCATGGGTTTGCTTTCGACCGGAGCGGCTAACGCCGATACCTTCGTGCCGTTGCCGGACGGCGAGAAGCTCGGCCCAGGCGTGACGATCACCCGGACCGGAGAACACGCCGTGATCTCGCCGTCACTGGCCGCCAACGGCGCCGGACGCGTCGTCTGGGTCTCAGGCAACGCGACCGCCGATGTGACCGTCACCCCAGAGGGCGAGGTCGGCCCCTACAACGGTCCGGCTGGGAAGCCGGGTACCAACAACTCCTCGACGCACGGTGCGTCGCAGTTGAACACCGGCTACATCGTCGGCTGCCAGGTCAGCATCGCCGATGACGCGGTCTCCGCGGGTGTGACCGCTGGTGTCGATCTCGATGGCGTCAAGGCCGGTGGCTCCATCGGCTTGAACATCGGCCCCGGCGAAGTCAAGTTCGTGCAGATCTCCCACAAGGACATCCTGAAGCCGGGTGTCTACTCGGTCGAATACCAGGACACCGAGCTCGCGATCCAGGGTTGCGCGGGTTACGCGCAGGCGCGGGCGTACACGGTTGTCGAGATCATCGGCGACCACTACTCGAAGACCACCCTCTACGGGATGCCGTTCAGCATCGGCTGACGTCTGTCGAATCCACTGAAACATCCTCCTGCTGAAGCGAACTCAACCCTCGAGGGATATCAATCATGATCAACCGTAAGAACGTGGCGCGGATGGCCGGTGTCGGTGCCGCCGCCACCATCGCCATGGGCCTGTTCTCCACGGGTGCGGCGAATGCCGACACCTTCGTCCCGCTGCCGGGCGGGGAGATCACCAAGACGTTGTCGGACGGCACGGTGGTGACGGTCCGCCTGGTCGGCGAGTCGGCCAACATCAACCCGTCCATGGGCGCGACTCCAGTGCACCGCAATGCATGGGTGTCCGCTAGTGCGCAGGTCGAGCTGTCCGGCGATAAGGCCAAGGGTGGCAAGATCTACCCCGGTTATGTTGTCGGTTGCCAGGTGAACATCTCCGGTGGCGCTGTTACCGGTGGCGTCGACGGTGGCGTCGAATGGCAGGCGGACAAGAATGGGAACCTGGCAGGTAGTCTCGGCGCCAAAACTGGCGGTAGTCTGTCGCTGGGTCCGGGGCAGGCGCAGTCCTTCTACATCCTGGATCTAGAGGGTGCCGACGACTTCGGTAGTGAAGTGCACTCGACTCGTAACAGCTTCAAGGGCACCAGCGGTTCGGTGACTTGGGCTGACGAGACCATAGGCCTGACAGGTTGTGGTGGTTACGCGCAGGCGCGGTCGTTCGTCAAGGTCAAGGTCGAGACCGACAACGTGTCGTCCACGGTGACCCTGTGGGGCCAGCCGTTCAGCCTCGGCTGAGCATCGAATATCAATCAGCACAACGCGAACGGGTCTGTCGGCGCATCCGCACCGGCAGGCCCGTTCGCGTTGCGGCACGAGTACTGCTGGATCACGCGGATGTTCTGCGGCGAATCAATGGAAGATGACGGTCAACGCAGTGCGCAATGACGCCGCGGCCACGGCTGCGGCATGGTCGGCGTCCATTGCCACCAAGACCACGCGTTCCGCGGTGCCTCGTCTATCTTCTCGGCCCGAGACCAGGATCACGGCAGCGTCTGTGGCCAAGGTGCGAGCCGGTCGGGAGGTGGGTTCATGCGAGACTTCGGCGGCGACCACATCGATGCGGTCACCTGCTCGCAGAATATCGGTGACAGCGGTATCGGCAAGACGGATGGGCACGATCCTGGCTTCGGGTGTTCCGGCTGCCGCCGCGGCCAGCCGGGCACTGACGACACGTAGGTCGGTAAATACTTCGCCCTTGCGCACGGCACCGGCCAATGCCGCGCCGACAAGGGCGGCGGAATCGGTGATCGCACCCGCGGGCAACGTGAGCGCCTCATGCGCTACCTCGCGCAGGTCGTCCGTCTCGAGGAGCTTTCCCGGCGCCAGATCTCGGCTCGCGACGAACACTGTCGCGCGCTCGGTAGCGGGGTCGCCTCGCCATAGAAGAAAAACCGCCGATGCGGCGAGGGCGGCGGCGAGTAGCCGTCGGGCGAGCACAGCATCGGCCCAAGGCGGACGGCGCCACTCGGACGGTTTCCAGCTATTCCGGCCCAGTTCGGCACGTGCGCGAGTCATGGCCGGATCCTATGGCCGAACTCACGCGCATCCGGGCGGGCTACTGCGGGCTGTGGATCGCGGCGCGGGCTGTGGACAACCCTCGAATCAGCTGGCTACCGCCGTGCTGGTGGATGCGGCGGAGCCGCTTGCGGGGCTGGAGGAGGATTTCGAACTGCTGTCGTTTGTGGCGCCGCTGTCGTTTGTGGCGCCGCTGTCGGTCGTGGCACCACTGTCGGACGTGGCCGGCTCACTCGCGGTGCTAGCGCTACCACGGCTGTCAGTGCGGTAGAAGCCGCTGCCT
This sequence comes from Nocardia sp. TBRC8007, assembly GCF_056629435.1. Classification (NCBI taxonomy): domain Bacteria; kingdom Bacillati; phylum Actinomycetota; class Actinomycetes; order Mycobacteriales; family Nocardiaceae; genus Nocardia; species Nocardia sp. TBRC8007. Next base: position 56,522 of record NZ_JBWSOR010000011.1, read on the forward strand.
TTGAAGACGATGCCGACCGAGTTGAACAGCTTACGCAGCTTTCCTGAGCACTCTGAGCAGACGCTCAGAGCCTCGTCGGTGAAGGACTGAACGATGTCGAAGCGGTTGCCGCACTGGGTGCACGCGTACGAGTAGGTTGGCACAGGATCCTCCGCAGTGTTCGTCGATCTAGCACTCTACAGCCGACAGTGCCAACACCGCCAATCGGCATTTCATTCCGTGGCGTGATCGACACCGAGCCGGTGCAGGCCTGCGCGTGGCGTCAGTGCCCAGCCCATGCGGATATCGTGCTGCTGTTCGGGCAGGTGGCCGACCAGTTCGTCATCTCGGACCACGGCGATCAGTCGCGCGGCCGGATGGGCGCCAGGCAGTGTCCGGTCGTAATAGCCCGCTCCGCGGCCGAGTCGTACCCCACGCCGGTCCACTGCGAGAGCGGGCACCAGGATCAGCTCGGCCTCGGCGACAGCGGCAGGCGGCAGCACCGGGCCGATGGGCTCCAACAGTCCGTAGCGGGCGCGGCGAAGCGTATCCGCTCCGGTGTACTCGGCCCAGCACAGCGGTCCTGGCTCTCCGGTGATCGGCAGGAGGACCCGAGCCCCGCCGGACAGTAGCGCATCCAGCATTGTTGTCGATCCCGGCTCTCCATTGATCGGCGCATACGCGCAAACCCATCCGGTCGCGTCGAGCGCGCCGACTGCCGCGGCCAAAGCGGCTGCCTCGCGCTCCAGTTCGAGAGCTGTCAGCGCAGCTCGCCGGGCTGACAGCTCGATACGCCACGTTTGTTTAGCGCGCTCGCCGGACATTTCCACAGTAAGCACCATAGGCTCACCCTGGTAAGGCGCCGGCATGACGCCGAACCGGCGACAAAATGGACGGATAGGGTATACGCATGACAGCGAAGGCAGGACGGCCCGATGACACGACGGTGGTGTCGTGCTTTCGTACGGCCGTGGTGCCCGCGGCGGGGCTCGGAACACGGTTCCTGCCCGCGACCAAGACGGTGCCCAAAGAACTTCTCCCAGTGGTGGACACTCCCGGCATCGAATTAGTCGCCAGCGAGGCAGCGGGCTCCGGTGCGGAGCGCTTGGTGATTGTCACATCTCCGGGCAAGGACGGTGTCGTCGCGCATTTTGTCGAGGATCTCGTGCTGGAAAGCACGCTTGCCGAGCGCGGAAAGTACCAGTTGCTGGAGAAGGTGCGCAAAGCGCCGGGACTGCTCGACGTCACCTCGGTGGTGCAGGAGGAGCCGCTCGGACTCGGTCACGCGGTCGCGCAAGCCGAGCATGTCCTCGACGAGGACGAGGATGCCATCGCGGTGCTACTGCCGGACGATCTTGTGCTGCCTTACGGCGTGCTCGACGTGATGAGCAGGGTTCGCCGTAAGCGCGGTGGATCGGTGTTGTGCGCTATCGACGTGCCGAAGGAACAGGTAAGTGCCTACGGCGTATTCGATGTGGCACCGGTGCCGGACGCGGTGAACCCGAATGTGCTGCGTGTCAAGGGAATGGTGGAGAAACCCTCGCTCGCAGACGCGCCGTCGACCTTTGCTGCCGCTGGTCGATATTTGCTGGACCGCGCCGTCTTCGACGCCCTGCGCCGTATCGAACCAGGCGCGGGCGGCGAGCTTCAGCTCACTGACGCTATCGCACTGTTGATCGCCGAAGGGCATCCAGTTTACGTAGTGGTACACCGTGGGTCGCGCCACGATTTGGGTAACCCGGGCGGCTATCTTCGTGCTGCGGTCGATTTCGCATTGGAACGAGAGGAATACGGCTCAGCCCTGCGCGAGTGGCTGCACCACCGGCTCGGTCCGGATTGGAACCCACAGTTGGCGACCAGCGACTGAATGCCTGGCTGGGTTTCGCCCGGAGTGAACCTTCGGGTACGAATTGATGATTCACCTCGGCGCACGCGTAGAGGTGTGTGCGACGGCGGATCACACGAATGGGAAGAAGTGCGGAGAGATCGGGAAGGATTGGATGCGCTCGGTTGAGGATCAGCAGATCAAGGTAACCGCTGCGGCGGTCGCGCCGAGGCCGGTTCGTGTCGCGATTTCCGAAGCCCAGGGCCTGCTGTGCGCCGAGGATGTGGTTACCGAGCGGCCGTTGCCCGGTTTCGATCAGGCCGCGATCGACGGCTACGCGGTGCGTAGTGTCGATGTCGCCTCCGCGGGCGCTGAGATCCGTGATGAGGCCGGTGATCTCGTCGACTTGACTCTTCCTGTGGTCGGGGAGGTGATCGCCGGGTCACGTCAGCCCATTCGGCTGCAGCCGCGTCAGACCGTCCGGGTGGACACCGGCGCGCCGATGCCGACGCTCGCTGATGCAGTACTTCCAGTGGATTTCACCGATGGCGGGCGAGCCAAGATCAAGGTGTACGAACCGGTGCGCTCCGGTGATTACGTCCGGCGCGTCGGTGACGACGTGCAACCGGGCGATGTGGCGGTGAGCGCGGGAACCATCATCGGTGCCGCTCAAGTCGGCCTACTGGCCGCTGTCGGACAGGACAAGGTTTTGGTGCACCCGCGTCCTCGGCTGTCGGTGATCTCGGTGGGCGGCGAGCTGATCGATATCGATCGCACGCCAGGCCCTGGACAAGTCTACGACGTGAACTCCTATGCATTGGCCGCGGCCGCCCGGGACGCGGGCGCAGATGTGAACCGAGTCGGCATTGTCAGTTCCGATCCGCGCCAGTTGCGCGATGTGGTCGAAGGTCAGTTGGTGCGCTCCGAAGTGGTCGTTATCGCCGGCGCAGTCGGTGGCTGGGCTTCTGAACAGATCAGGGAGACGCTCGAAGGGCTCGGCGAGCTCGAAATCACCCGGGTGGCCATGCATCCCGGCTCGGTGCAGGGCTTCGGCAAGCTCGGCCGCGACGAGGTGCCGACTTTCCTGTTGCCGTCCAATCCGGTCGGCGCGCTGGTGACATTCGAGGTGATGGTACGACCGTTGATCCGGATCGCGCTGGGACGCAGACATCCTATGCGCAGGATCGTCCATGCTCGCACCATCACCCCGATCAGTTCCATGGCCGGGCGTAAAGGTTATCTGCGTGCGCAACTCATGCGGGATGAGGCCACCGGTGAATATCTGGTCCAGCCGCTCGGCGGCACGAACTCGTCCTCGCATCTGCTGGCCACACTCGCTGAGGCGAACAGCCTGATTATGATCGATCCGGATGACACCGAAATCCGCACCGGTGATGAGGTTCAGGTCGCTTTCCTCGCACAACGCGGCTGAAATATGGATGCGATGAATGTCTTCCGGGTGGCGCAACACCCGGGATGGCCGGTACGACTAGGTCCGGTCCTGGTATCGGCGGGACAGGTGACCTTGCGGCCGGTTCGACTGCGCGACGCCGCGGCGTGGAGCCGGATCCGGTTGCGGGACAGAGCTCATCTCGAGCCATGGGAGCCGACCGGCCGCGGGTCGTGGGAGGCACGAAACCATGCGTCCAACTGGCCCTCGCTATGGTCGAGCCTGAAGACGGAAGCGCGCCGCGGCGTGATGATCCCATTGGTGATCGAAGTGGATGGTGCTTTGAGCGGGCAGTTGACCATCGGGAACATCGTGCGCGGCGCATTGCGTTCGGCCTGGATAGGCTACTGGGTGGCCAAGGACCTCAGCGGGCGAGGGGTCGCGACCGCAGCATTGGCCCTGGGGCTCGACCACTGTTTCGGGACGGTAGGCCTGCATCGGGTCGAGGCGACCGTGCGACCGGAGAATCTGGCCAGCCAGGCAGTACTGCGCAATGTGGGCTTCCGGGAGGAAGGGTTGCTGCGGCGTTATCTCGATGTGGACGGCGCTTGGCGGGATCACCTGCTGGTCGGGATGACCGTAGAGGATCTTCCGGAACCGGTTCTGGAGCGTTTGGTGCGAGAGGGGCGCATCACTTTGATGTGAACGGCCCTGAGGTGCACGACCTTTGCGTAGCACTACGCGTGGTGTGGCGGTGGAAATGTGACAGGTGTGGCAGATGTGCACGGCGCGCCTGCCGGAACTTGGTACTACCCGGAATTAGCCTACGGACATCGATGGTGCCCAGGTGCCATCGACAGGGAGCCTGCGAGGCGACCGGTGTCCACGCCACTGCGTCGGACGGCGGCCGGACGAGCACGGGGCGGATGACGCACCACTCGCGGGCCGAGCCGACGAGAATCAGGTGGGGACGGAGGTGCTGACGCGATGCCGAATTCGGTCCTTTGGATCGGTTTTGTCGTATTTTGGATTTTTGTCCTGGTTCCGATTCTCGCTGACCGCCACCCGAGGATTCGTCGGATCACCGATGCGGCCTTGGCGACGAGAGTCCTGTACCGCGGTGGCGGCAAACGACGTTCGCGGAAACGCCCGTCCGCCGGGCATGACACCGACCCGAATTGGCGGCCCCGCCGTGTACCGAGAAAGTATTTCCCCAGCGATGATGCGGAGGACCGGATGACGACACCGGCCGACGAGCCCGTCACCGAAATCGACGAGGAAAACCCGTCCGCGTCCAACGAAGCCACACCGTCCGGCATCGCTGACGTCGACCCAGACGCTCCAGGGACGGCTTGTGCGGGCCGCGCCACCACTGAGCTGGACGAAAGTGGGCCGGACGAAAGTGGGCCGGAAGACGATGTCGCAGTCGCCGTTGCCGCTGCGAAAACCTCTGTGGCGAACGATAATGACGACGTGGGCGCGTACCACCAGGAACCAGTCGCGGCTAGAATACCGCCCGCGCGTTCCACCGTGCCCGCCCACATGGCCTCTGACGAGGACTACGAAACCTACCCCACGGAGCCGGAGTTCATCCCCACCCGGCGCGGCCGTGGCGGCTTCGACCCCGAGGCCGACGCCATCGCACGCGCGGCCCGTTATACCTTCCGGCAGCGCGCCGTACTCGGCTTGCTGCTCACCGCGCTCTGCTGTGCTGCTCTGGCCTTCCTGCTCACTCCTGTGCTGTGGTGGGCCTGCGGATTCGCCACCGTGACGCTTGTGACCTATCTGGCCTACTTGCGGAGGCAAGTGCGGATGGAGGAAGAGATCCGGCGTAAGCGCACCGCCCGCCTCAACCGTGGCAGGCAGCGCGACGGAGCCGACTCATACCGATATCGCGGTGGACACCAGTTCGACGCCATGGACTACGACACCGCTCGCGCTTCGCATCACCGTTCGGTGTTCGTCGAACCTGACGACGAAGACCCGGTGTTCGATCACCTGGCCCCTTTCGATCCCGCTGCCGCTCGTGCCTTGCGCACGCGCACCGGCAGGGACATCCACCGCGCGGCTGGTGCGTGATCTTCAATATTCGAGCAGGTCAAGCCGCCGATTCGGCGGCAGAAGGCAGGGCCTGATACAGTGTCACAGCGCGGTTCCCCTGGGAACCGCACGGGGCTATAGCGCAGTTGGTAGCGCGTCTCGTTCGCATCGAGAAGGTCAGGGGTTCGATTCCCCTTAGCTCCACAGTGGAGAAAGCTCTTCGACCTGCGGAAAGGTTAGAGAGTGCTTCGCATTCGGGTATTCGAGGTCAGCCCACTGTAGGCGTCGCCTGAACCACCTTCGTGTTCGTCCCGGTCGAGATCGTCAGGGATGCCGCCGTCCAATAGCTATCCGGCGACGTGGACCCGTGTATGGATCTCGGCGACAAGTTGTCGCAGTTCATCCGGAGGCACCTTTACTTGGCCGAATCTCTCCGGGTGGCGAGCTTCGTTTCCAACAGGTTCTCCGCAACATACTCCATACCGCCATCGTCACTCCGCCGCCGAAGAAGCCATCGGCGCGCCTGATTATGAACTGTGGCGTGCCATGACTCGGACGTGCTTCACTCGTGTGGTGGAGACGCGGATATGAACGAGCGCGCCCTAGCTACCATGACAGTCGTGCGTGTGCCTGGCGTCGATAGGGCGGGCGCATGAGCGCCGACCCGCCGCCTTTCGCCGCCGCACGCCGTCCGCCTGCCGAGGCATTCGTCGTCCACCGGCCCAGGCTCGACGCCTTCGGGGTGTCCGAGACGCTTCGGATGCTGACTATCGGGCTGGTATTCGGGTTCGCCTTCGTTCGCCAGGGCATGCTGGCGGTGATCCGTTCCGTGCCAGGAATACGCGAGGGTGCTGGTCGGCGCACTCGGCGGGAGGTGCTGGCCGCAGGTGTGGTCGACGCATTCGAACGTCTCGGGCCGATGTTCATCAAACTCGGACAGCTGATCGGGTCGTCATCCGGGGCCTTTCCGCGCGAACTCTCCGATGCGTGTCTACGCTGCCTCGACGATGTTCCTGCTTTTCCATCCGCCGAAGCGCGGCGGATTGTCGAGCAGGACCTCGGCCGACCGATCGAGGAGCTGTTCGTCGAGTTCGACGACGTGCCGCTGTCGGCAGCCTCGGTAGCGCAGGTGCACGCGGGTGTGCTCACCGATGGCCGCGAGATTGTGATCAAGGTACAACGGCCGGGGATCGCGCGTCGGATGATCGTGGATTTACGTGCGGCGTTGCTGCTCGCGAAGCTTCTAGAACGAAGATCGGAGCACGCACGGATCGCCAACGCTGTCGGCGTTGTGCGCGACCTCTACGAGGTCACCATGGTGGAGCTGAATTTCTTGGTCGAGGCAGACAACCAGAGCAAGGTCCGCGCCAATCTCGGCGCTTTCGGTGACAATAAGGAAGTCGTCGTTCCCGAAATCTATTGGCAGCTATGCGGGCCGCGCACGATAGGGATGCAGCGATTGCGCGGTGTACCGCTCGACCGGTTCGATGTCGTCGGCGCACACGCCGATCCAGAGCTGTTGATCCGGCGGCTGGTGAAAGTGTGGCTGGAGGGGGTCATCGTCCACGGCTTGTTCCACGGCGACGTGCACGCGGGAAATTTGTGGTTGCTCGAGGACGGCAAACTGGCGATGCTGGATTTCGGCATAGTCGGCACGATGGCACCGCCATGGCGAGCGATGGTTCGAGCGATGTTTTATGCCAGCGCTTTCGACCGAGATTTCACCCGGGTAGCCGCAGCGTTGCGCGAGCTGGACCTCTTCGCTGAGCAGAGCACCGACGACACCGCGATCGGCAGGCAGCTCGCTATTGTGCTCGGCCCGATCCTGTCTGGGGAATTGGCGCGGTTGAACCTGCAGACGCTCATCGCGGCACTGTTGGATTTCGGTAAGCGGCGCGGCGTCGCCGGACCTGAACCGCTGATCCTGATGGCTAAGCAGCTCGGCTACTTCGAACGGTATGCGATCGCGTTGGCCCCCGGCTGGCAGCTGGGCCGCGACCTCTACCTACTGCGTAATATCTTTCCCGCCGAGGTCGCGGCGGAGGCCGACGAGCGTGGCATCCAGCTGCCCGACTGAATTCGCCGGGACGTGGGTCAAGTGACGACCGTGTAGTGGTCGTTGTCGCCACCCAGAAGTGCGGCATAAGCCCTGGATGCCGGAACGGCCCCGGATGGTTACAGGTCGAGTCCGCGATTACTCAGCGAATCCGGATCTCGGCTGTGGATGTGGAGAAGTGCGGGTAATTGGTAGTGACGTCGACGTGTACACGTCCGCTACCGGTGGGCAGGTGGGCGAAGACAGTTCTCGGTGGCTGGTTCCAGAAGCCATTGTCGGTGACGGGTACGGAGATGCTTCCTGTAGCGCCGGTGTCGAGGTTGCGCCAGTTGGCGAAAGCCGTAAAGGTGCACGGTATACCTAAGGGGAGATAATTGACGAAACTGATGCCGAAAAGGGCTACCCCCGGCGTGCCGGTCGGTGACGAGACCCCCGCATCCCCCTGGCCATAGCAGATATCGCCTAGGGTATGGATGGCTCCGATACTCACGAATGCGGGTTGATCCGCCGTCGCCGGAGCCACGGAGGACGCGAACGCGCCCGCGCACAGCGCCGCGACGAGGGCGCTTCGTCCGGCCAGCTGCTTGCCTGTCACTAGCGATCACGCTCCTTCTATTCGAATCGAGCACTCCCGATCGGCCATTCTGCACCGGAAGGCATGGTCTTGGATTGGTTTTCGGCGCTCATCGCGCGCCGTGGCCTATGTCATCGCAAGTTCACCAGCTGCTGCGTGGATGCATAGCATCGAAATGTGGAGCAAGGATCCTTGCTGAAGGCGCGGGCGGGCGGAAAACTACGTGGAGGCAAGCACGGGATCGCGCCGGATGAGGTGATGGCCGCACAGCGCTCTCGCATGCTGGTAGCGATGATCGAAGCGGCTGCGGACAAGGGCTACGCGACAGCGGCTGTGGCCGATGTGCTCGAGCGGGCCTGCGTCTCACGGATGACCTTTTACCAACATTTCGCGAATAAGCAGGCATGTTTCCTTGCTGCCTACGACATGGCCGTGGAGATCGTGCTGAACCGGATCGCGGTGGCACTGGCAGCCGAAGTTTCCCCGTTGGAGCGTATCGATCGCGCGCTCGCCGCATATTTCTCGACTCTGGCGCAGGAGCCTCAGGTTGCCAAAGTTTTCCTGGTAGAAGCGTACGCGGCGGGCCCAACCGCGCTGCGGCGACGAGCGGCCACCCAGGCCGCCCTGGTCGATGGATTCGCCGAGGTACTCGTCGTGAGCTCACCGCAGCGGCAGTTGATCGGTGAAGCAGTGATCGGAGCGATCATCTCGTTGGCGACCAACCGCGTCGTCACCGATGATTTCGCCGCGCTGTCCGGATTACGGGAGCCGCTGATGTCTTCGCTGATCAGGAAACTGGTGTAACGGCTGCTCGTTTCGCTCGAGCGCCGGTGGGTACCGCGGATCCCGACGAGCTGTCCAGTTATCCGAGAGGACCGGTGATATCCATGGCTACCTGTGAAACTTGCGGAAACGACTACCATAAGACGTTCACTGTCATCAGTGATGACCGATCCGCGACATTCGACAGCTTCGAATGCGCGATCAACGCGCTCGCCCCGGTATGCACGCACTGTTCCTGTCGGATTCTCGGTCATGGCGTCGAGGCGAGCGGCAAGTTCTACTGCTGTGCACATTGCGCGCACAAGGAAGGTCATTCGGCTCTGGTCGACCACGTGTGAACAGCTGAAGCTCAGCGCTGAGCATTGTCTCTAGCGTGGTAGACGTGAGCCGACCGGTGCAGGTTCGCTGACTCATGTGATAGCCGAGCGCCACCACCGAATGTGAAGCCGGTGCCTGCGGGCGTAGCTCGGTCTCCTACCAGTGGCCGCACCGGTTTTGCTCGGCCGGGTCGGTGTGTTGACCGGTGGTGCCCAGTGCATCGACGCGGTGATCCGTACCTTGGCCAACCCCCAGACCGCACCGATGCCGGTGGAGGTCGGCCGACAGCGTACAGCGCGGTGGAGAGCATATCGTGGCTGGTGAATATGTGTCCGATTCGGTTACCGGTGGGCACCGCTGGTGCGAGCCGGTGATCGACATTCGCGCATTCTGTGGCTTGGATCCGAGGACAGCCCGGCCTCTGTGGGCGCGGTCGCGGAATGCCGCGCGCTTGCGTTCGGCGACGAGTTCGCGCCGGAGGAGCCCTTAACGCCAGAATCGGACGTTTGTCCAGTTCAGTGGTGCAAGGAGGGGAGATGTCGAGCTCGGCATGCCATCAGTGCCGCCCAGCCGGGGTTGGTAGCATGGCGTTTCCGGCAGACCGGACGCAGGTAGCTCACCCCGGCTTCATTCGAAAGAGTCTTTCATGCAGTTTGACATCGTCGAACGGGACGAGACGTGGGTTGCGGGGCTTCCGGTACGCAGCCCGAAGCGTGCCCTCGGAAAGCTGTGTGATCATGATCTGGAGGCTGCGTGGGCGGCGGTGCTGCATCAGGAGCTCGGCGGGTCACTGGCCAGTGCCTATACCGATTACACCGGTGAACTCGGCACTTACAACACGCAGATTGTCGGATATCAGTGCACGTCCTTCGGTGAGGTAACTCGCGGACACCTGGTTGCCCGCTTGCCACATGGTATCTACGCGCGGTTCTCATCTGTCGGTAACTTCCCGCAGGTGATGACCGATCTATGGACGCAGATCTCCTACGCTGAAGAACATAATCAGATAAAGAGGACCTATACCGGTGACTTCGAGTGCTATCCGCACGCTTACAAGATTGATCTCTATCTGGCGGTAGACGCTCGATGAGTTATGTGATCGTCGTGCGCCCAGAGGTGATCTATGGTGGGTTGGTCGTGCCGCGGGTACGCCCGAGCTTCAAGGTCAGCAACAGCGATCTGATCGAGTTTCTCAAAGATCGGCTGCGCGATCGGGCGGGAGCGAGCGGTCCGCTGTATACGGTGTATGTCTCGGATCCGGCCGGAAACTGCAACGCAGTGGTCTGTTTCGAGTATGCCCGAACGGACGATGTACCGGTGGGCGATATTTTGGTGCGGGTACCGAAGGGTATCTACGCCCGTTTCACACCGAACGGGGACTATCACGATCCGATGGAGGATGTGTGGGCGCAGGTCGATGACGCGACCGCGTCGGCAGAGATCACTCGTGCCTATGCTGAAGAGATCGAGATCTGGCATGGACCGGAGTTCGTTGAGCTGTTCATCTCCATCCTCATATAATTTGCCCATTATTAGCCAACCTCGAACCGACCGGTCTCCATGTTCTCTGCGGTGCGGGCAGCACGTGTATTGAACTGCGGAATCATTGCGTGTACCACAAAGTTTCCGGGAAATTAGCCAGATTTCCAGTCAATCTTTGTCGGATGACGGATACTGCCCTGGGCAACTTCATCTCGGCTCATGGCCGCGGGGGGTGCTATCGAGGCCGGACTATCGCGCAGGGGCTGCGCGGTGATGGAGTAGGAACACCATGACTGTGGATCTGATGACAGTCGTGCCGCGGTACTCTCATGGGCGGCGAGTGCTGCGGTATTACGACACACAATCCGAATGCGCTTTCTTTGTCGCCGAACCGAGTGCGCAGCCGGAACTCTGGCATCGATACCTGGACGGTGCGCGCGAGGTCTATCGGCACTTCGGTGTCGAACCCGCACTCGAATACGATGCGGTCGCCGACGGTCGATCGACCGTGCTGTTCTTCGTGGCGCTCGATGCCGAGGGCGAGTCAGTGGCAGGCGCGCGGGTACAAGGGCCGTATACAGACGCAGGACAGGCGCATGCGTTGATCGAATGGTCGGGTCACCGCGGTGCCGAGGAGTTGCGCCGAATGATTGCCGGTCGGATATCGGAGGGGGTGATCGAGACCAAGGGCGCGTGGGTGGCTCGCGCCGCGGAAAAACGCGCCGAACTGAGCGCCGCCCTCTCTCGCACAGTGCTCCACGGGGCACGGCTGCTCGGCACGCGTTATGGCTTCGCGACTGTGGCTTCGTTCGCCATCGGCAGGCATCAGGCCTGCGGTGCGGTGCCTGCCGGACATATCCCGCCCGTACCGTATCCGGACGAGCGCTACCAGACCTTTCCGTTGTGGTGGGATACCCTGAGCTATCCGGAGCGTGCTGAGCGACGGCAACGATTGCTGGTTCAGACCGAGCAGCGCATGCTCGGTATACCGGATGCCAGTTCGCCCGCTGCCTCGCACGGGCCAGGGAAAGGAGTGGAGGGCCGGGGCGGATATGGGCGATGACCGGACCTCGGTGGCGGACTACCGGCCATTGATCCTCGACCGGGCAGATCCAGAAGACGCTCGGAAACTTGCCGCGCTACATGACGATCCGCGCATCGAATTCAGGGATCTGCGCGGGCTGCTCACCCTAGAGCGGGGAAAACTGATCGCTGACCGAGATACCTCGGAGGGGGCGGAGGCGGATCGGTGGATCTACTATCCTTGGCGGGCCGTGGTGGTCGGATTGCCGGGGCCTCGAACGTTCCGGATGATCCGGCTGGATCGCAATCGGAACAAGGTGACCAGAGCTGAACAAGATCGCCTGACGAAACAGACGATCGGGATCATCGGGCAGAGCGCGGGGCATCCGATCGCGCTATTGCTCGCACTCGAAGGCATATGCGGCAGATTGCGACTGGCCGATCTGGACGAAATGGAATTGTCCAATCTCAACCGTGTTCCCGGAACGGTGTTCGATATCGGTGTCAACAAGGCGGTCGCGACCGCGCGTCGTATCGCTGAACTGGATCCTTATCTGCCGGTAGAGGTATTCCATGCGGGGATCGATGAGAATTCGGTGGACGAGTTCCTGGATGGGCTCACGATTGTTGTCGAGGAATGTGATTCACTCGACATGAAGCTCGTAGTCCGGCTCGCGGCGGCTCGACACGGCGTTCCGGTGCTGATGGAAACCAGCGACCGTGGTTTGTTGGATGTCGAGCGTTTCGATCTCCAACCGAGACGCCCGGCGTTCCATGACTTGCTCGGCGATATCCGACCGGCGGAGCTGCGCGGGCTGACTCCCGAGCAGAAAGCGCCGTTCGTGGTGAAGTTGCTCGGTGCGGCTGACCTGTCGCCGCGCTTGGCCGCGAGCATGATCGAAGTCGGGGAGACGGTGACCAGTTGGCCGCAGTTGGCCGGTGATGTCATCCTGGGCGCCGCGAGTGTGGCCGCCGCGGTACGGCGTATCGGTCTGGGGATGAAGCTGGATTCCGGCCGCGTCCGGGTGGATATGGAACGGCATCTCGACGAACTGACCGATCCGCCATTGCCCGGAGAAGCGGCGTGGACCGAGAGCGTCGCTGAGTCCGCCACGGACCCCGTCGACAGTGTGCTGATCTGTGCGCAGCGGGCGCCCTCCGGAGGAAACGCACAGCCGTGGTCGCTCCGCGCGGGCCGGGGCGCTATTCATCTCGCATTGGCGCCGGAGTACAGCTCGGCGATGGATATCGGCTATCGCGGTAGTGCCGTCGCGCTCGGTGCGGCAGTGCACAACGCGCGGGTCGCCGCGTCCGCGCACGGTATCCTCGGTCCGCACGAGTTCATCGAAGGCTCTCCGGAATCAGGTGAACTTGTCGCGCTCCTGCGATTGGGTAGTGACCGGGATTCGCGGCTTGCCGCCGATTATCCTGGTGTGTTGCGTCGTGCGACCAATCGTGGGATCGGTACCGGGGCCCGGCTGGCAGACGGTGTGTTGGACGAACTTGCGGGGATCGCCGAATCGGCAGGTGCGTGCCTGCGCGCGGTGGTCGATCGGTCGGATATCGAAGAAGCCGCGCGGTTACTGGGTGATTCCGATCGAATTCGCTATCTCACGCCTCGGTTGTTCGAGGAGATGCTTGCCGAAGTCCGTTGGCCGCCCGACGACCCGGATACCGGGATCGATATCCGCAGTCTCGAGCTCACTCCGGACGAGTGGGCGGCGTTCGAACTCACCGCGCGCCCCGATGTCATAGCGCAGTTGCGATCCTGGCCTGGTGGTTCTGCTTTGGGCAAATACACCGGCGATCGGGTGAGATCCAGCTCCGCTGTGGTGGCGGTGACTTTCGGCGGTGTCGATCCGCGATTGGCCGACTATGCGAAGGCGGGTGTCGCGGCCATCAGGGTGTGGGTGCAGGCCGAGCGCCTCGGATTGGCTGTGCAACCGATATCGCCCTTATATCTGTACGCCCGACGCCCTAGCGAACTTGCCGCGATTTCCCCTGGCTTCGCGGATACACTAGCGTCGCTTCAAGGCCGTTTCCTGAGCCTGCTGGAGGTGCCCGAGCATGAGACCATGGCGTTGGTACTTCGCCTGAGTTACGCCTCTGCGGTCACCGTACGCAGCAGACGCCGCCCGGTGCTCGGCGTGGACACCAATAATTAGCGCGATCGGAGACAATGTGCCACGGCGGACACTCGACTCGTTGGTGACCCAGGTCGCTTCTGAGCTCATGGGTGTGGATGCCACGACTAGGGTCGCCGCCACCGAACGTGTGCTCGCTCGTTTAGTCGAGTACTTCGACGTGGACTTCAGCTATGTGCGGCACACCGATCGAGAACGCCGGGCGACCGTGCTCATCGCGGAGTGGCCGCGCCGGTTGAATGTGCCGGATCCAGATCCACTCGGGGTAATCTACTTCGATAGTGCCGACCCGGTGTTCCGTGCTCTGGAGAACGCGACCGAGCCGATGATCGCGCGTCCTACCTCCGAGTTCGCCGATTATCAGAAGACTGTCCGCTTGGCATCCGGTATCGCCGGAGTGACTTCGGCCGCCGTACCATTGCTGTCTCGGGGGGATCCGACCGGGGTGCTCGGGTTCGTCAAGGAAGGCGACCGAGAATGGAGCACTCGCGAGCTCAATGTGCTGAAGGCTATCGCGGCACTCTTCGCTCAGTTGCAGGCTCGGATGGTCGCGGAGGAGAAGCTCCGATATATAGCCTTACACGACGACTTGACCGGGTTGGCCAACCGGCGTGCGCTGCTGGAGCATATGGAAGAGCGATTACGCACGGGGAGACCGGGCCCGGTCGCGGCTTTCTTCCTTGATTTGGATCGGTTGAAGGCACTGAACGATTTCCTCGGTCACACCGCCGGGGACAATTTCATCCGTACGTTGTCGACTCGGTTGCGGGAACACTTGGACCCGAACGACATGATCGCCCGCTTGGGCGGCGACGAATTCGTCATCATCCCTGCCAAGCCCATGGACTCGGTCGCCGCCGAGGGGGAGGCGAATCGCATCCAGCAGTTGATCGCCCGTCGCGTCACCGTAGGTGGCGAGTCCGTCAGCCGGGGCGCCAGCATCGGGGTGGCGCTCGGTTTCCCCGGTGAGACCACCGTTGCCGATCTACTGCGTCGCGCCGATCACGCGTTGTTGTCGGCGAAATCAGGTGGGGGCAACGGAGTCGCGGTGTTCACTGATGCCATGCGGGCACAGTTCGAGCTGCAAGACGACGTGGAGCTCAACCTGCGCAGCGCGGTGTCGGATGGTTCGCTACTGCTGCACTACCAGCCCGAGGTGGATCTGCGCACTGGCCGCGTCGTCGCTCTGGAGGCGCTGGTCCGCTGGATGCATCCAACTCGAGGGCTGTTGCCGCCTGCTGCGTTCGTCACTGTCGCCGAGGCCACCAATCTGGCCGGTGAACTAGGACGCTGGGTTATCCGATCAGCCTGTGCGCAGCTCGCCGAGTGGCGGCGCCATGGCATGGCGGCCGATACGATGATGCGTGTCAACGTCTCGCCGGTACAGTTGGTCAGCCTCGATTTCATCGAGCGGATCGAAGAAGTCCTTCGCCTGTTCGGCATCGATGGAAGTTCGTTGTGTCTAGAGATCACCGAACACGTCGTGGTCCAGGACCTGGCCAGGACCCAGGTCACCCTGCGCGGACTGAAGCGGATGGGCGTACAGATCGCTATCGATGACTTCGGCACCGGATACAGCTCGCTGTCGCACCTCAAAGCGCTGCCGGTAGACGCGGTGAAGATCGATCGGGGTTTCGTGCAGCGGCTCGGCACCAGTATGGACGATCTAGCGATCGTGAAGTCGATCATCGGCCTTGCCGGTTCATTCGGGCTAGGTGTGGTGGGTGAGGGTGTCGAGACCGCAGTCGCCGCGCGCACTTTGGTCGGCCTGGGCTGTTATCGTGCACAGGGTTTCCTCATTGCTCGGCCGATGCCGGCTGATCAGGTCGAATCGCATCTCGAGGTAGGCCGGATTCCGCTCGATCTCGATCCGTCTCGAGCTGATCGTGGGTTGGCTACGTAGTGAATGACAGCTCCACCGAACGTGATCGCGCCGCGGTTTCGCTGATCATCCATCTGTGTTTGCGCAAGCGGACACCGAGGTATTGGCCATGCCGCAGGTCGGTCTGCGCGAGCCCGAGCGCAGTCGCGCCGAGCAGTTCACTCGGTCGCGAGCTGTGGCAGGCATGCCGACGGTCTTCGACCGCTAGCGGAGCCGCTTCGGGCGGCCGAACCGATCTCAGGAGATCGTTGGTTTCGGCGGACCGTTGAGCTGTACGTCGAGCACATGAGCGCCGGGGCCGTCGGTACCGAGCCAGTCGTGTTCATTGACCAAGCGGCAGTTGCCCAGCGACAGGCAGCCGCAGCCGATACAGCCGGTGAGACTGTCTCGTAGACGAATCAGCTGGGTGATTCGGTCATCAAGATCGGCACGCCAAGTAGTCGAGAGTATCTCCCAGTCGCGCCGGGTGGGAGTGCGTCCTTCAGGAAGCCGATCGAGAGCGGCCCGAATTTCGCTCAATGGAATACCGACGCGTTGGGCGATGCGGATGAAGGCCACACGGCGTAGTGTCTCGCGAGTATATCTGCGCTGATTCCCGCTGGTGCGCCTGCTTGCGATGAGCCCTTCGCGTTCGTAGAAGTGCAGTGCGGAGACTGCGACTCCACTACGCTCGGAGAGCTGCCCTGGGGTCAGCTCTTTCGCCCGCCAATCGGCTGTTGACATGCACGTTCCTCCTATTATCTCAACAATACTTTAGGTTCTGATGGGTGGGGCAGGATTTCGATATCGCAATACGATCGGCATGAGAAGCCGAGAATTGTGTGCTCTCGGAGCTATGGGGAACTACGGTCTGAGCATGGGAGCAGATACGGTATCCGCGCAGCGTGAGCATCCTGATGCACAAGGGCCCGGTTCGGAACAGGACAATGCTCGCTTCGTGGTGACTTCCGAAGTCGGCAAGTTGCGCACCGTATTACTGCATCGGCCCGGCGACGAACTGCGCAGGCTGACGCCACGTAATAACGATCAGTTGCTGTTCGACGGCATCCCGTGGGTGGAGCGTGCGCAGCAGGAGCACGATACTTTCGCCGGTGTCCTGCGTGATCGCGACATCGAAGTGCTGCTGCTATCGGACCTGCTGACCGAGACGTTGGCGGTCAGCGGCGCGGCCAGGGTCCAGGGTATCGCGGCCGCGGTCGACGCGCGCAGGCTCGGCCATGGATTGGCCGATGAGCTGGCCGCCTTCCTCCGCGGTAGGCCGGCCGATGAGCTGGCCGGCATTTTGATGGCGGGGATGACTTTCGATGAATTGCCGTTCGGTCCCGATGCCACTTCATTGGTCCGTCGAATGCACCACGGTGCGGATTTCGTTATCGATCCGCTCCCTAATCTGTTGTTCACCAGGGACTCGTCGTTCTGGGTCGGCCCGCGCGTCGCGATCACCTCGCTAGCATTGCCCGCCCGGGGCCGGGAGACTTCGCTGACCGATCTCGTCTATGCCTTTCATCCTCGTTTCCTCAGGGTACGTCGGGCTTACGAATCGCATACCGCTCCGATCGAAGGCGGTGACGTGTTGCTGTTGTCCGACGGTGTTGTCGCAGTGGGTGTCGGGGAGCGTACTTCGCCCGCGGGTGCGGAAGCGCTGGCGCGCAGTTTGTTCGACGATGATCTCGCCCATACCGTGCTCGTGGTGCCGATCGCGCAGAGCCGTGCCACTATGCACTTGGACACGGTGTGCACTATGGTCGCTGCCGACGCTGTCGTGATGTATCCCGCGGTGCGGGACTCCTTGCGTGCGTTCACTATTCACAAGCCGGACGACTATGGAGGCAGGTTCGGTGGCGACCGGGTCGGTATTCGAGGCCCTGTCCCGTTTCTGCCCGCGGCCGCCGAGGCGATGGGCATCGGCAAACTGCGAGTGATCGATACCGGGCTGGACGGAGTCACCGCCGAACGCGAACAATGGGATGACGGCAACAATACGCTCGCCCTCGCCCCAGGAGTGGTGGTCGCTTATGAGCGCAACGAGATGACCAACGCCAGGCTGGAAGACGCTGGTATCGAGGTGCTACGTATTCCTGGTTCTGAATTGGGTTCCGGTCGGGGAGGGCCGCGCTGCCTGTCCTGTCCGCTATCGCGCAGCGAGGTGTGAATTCGCGATGTTGACTATAACGGTGTCGCATGTCTCGGCCGTACCACCATATGAGCAGCTGCGCCTCGGCGTTATCGCTCAGGTCAGATCTGGCGAACTCGCGGCAGGCACCAAGATTCCGACCGTTCGTGCGCTAGCCGCGCAGCTTGGTCTCGCGCCGAACACGGTGGCTCGGGCTTACCGTGAACTGGAGGCCGATGGGGTAGTCGAAACCCGCGGTAGGCAGGGGTCGTTCATCGCATCCTCGGGCGATCCGACACAAGATGTGGCAGGACGGGCGGCTACCGCGTATGTCGCGACAGTGCGCAGGTTAGGCTTGGATGATGCGGCCGCGCTGCGCTACGTACAGGTCGCGCTCGGCAGCTGAGAGCGGGGCGGCGCATCAACGCCAGCTGGGCAGCCACATCTGATTGTTCCAGGTGCTTTGGGTGATCGGCAAGGCCGTGAGAATCGGCCAGAGCCAGATGAAGTTGGCGATCACCAACCCCAGATAAAGACAGACTGTGAGCAGGCCGAGGCTGCGGCGTTCGCTCGGTGACGCGTAGTGGTCGGTCGCTGCTGAGTTGTGCGCAGTCGAGTCGCGTGCTGCCGGGTTCCGGCGTGCCGGGCCGAGGATCTCACCCAGGGTAAGTGCCACGCCCATTACCAGGAACGGGGCCATTGGGACGGCGTAGAAGTAATACATCTGCCGATCGAGGGTGGCGAACCAGGGAAGCAGCGCGGCGCCGTAGCCCGCCAGCACCGCGCCGTAACGCCAGTCGCGGCGAACCACACTGCGCCACAGCATCCAGGCCAGCACCGGAAGTGCCACCCACCAGATGGCGGGCGTACCGATCAGCATTACGGCCTTCACACACTGGGACTGACCACAATCGGTGACGCCGGTGTCCGCATAGTAGTACAGCATTGGTCGCAGACCCATCGGCCAGGTCCAAGGCTTGGACTCCCAGGGGTGATGGTTGCCGGCCGAATTTGTCAAATGGGTGTGGAACTCCAGCGATCGGGCGTTGAAGTACCACAGTGAACGCAGCGCGCCGGGAAATATATGTGACCAGAAGCCGTCGGTGCCGATCGGATCTGTCGCCGCGGGATTACCCGGCATGTACCGGTACACGCCGGTCTCGCTGGCGAACCAGCCACAATAACTGGCTAGATAGATCCCCAGTGGTACGAGCACCAGCGCGTAGACAGCGGGGCCGACATCACGGATGGCGGCGCCGAGCCAGGGACGTCGTACCCCATAGGCGCGCCGTGCCGAGAGGTCGAAATAGACACTCATCAGTCCGAAGGCCGCGATGAAATAGATACCGGACCACTTGGTCGCGCAGGCCAAGCCGAGCAGCACGCCCGCACCGAAGCGCCACCAGCGCACGCCGAGGCGCGGCCCCCAGCTGGTTATATCGATCCGGCCCTCAGCGTCTGTCCGTGCGATCCGGGCACGGATTTCGTCACGATCGACGATAAGGCAGCCGAATGCGGCGATCACGAACAACCCCAGAAAGATGTCGAGCATACCGATCCGGGAGGACACGAAGGTGAGGCCGTCGGCGATCAGCAGAATGCCCGCTATCGCACCGATCAAAGTAGAGCGCGTCATCCGGCGCACGATCCGGATCACCAGCAGGACCAGCACGGTCCCGGCCACCGCGGCGCTGAAGCGCCAGCCCCAGCCGTTGTAGCCGAATAGCGCCTCGCCGATCGCGATGAGTTGTTTGCCGACCGGAGGGTGCACTACCAGCCCGTAACCGGGATCGTCTTCCACCCCGCCGCCGGTGAGCACTTGCCAGGCCTGCGGGGCATAGTGTTTCTCGTCGAACACCGGGGTGCCGGCATCGGTCGGATAGTTGAGCATTGTGAACCGGGTGATCGCCGCGATCGTGGTAAGAAACGCCGTCACCAGCCAGCCGCGCAGTCGATCGGTCGGCCCGAAGTCGGGTGAGGGTCGCAGTGGTCCGGGACTCGACCACAAAGGCGCGGCCCCGGATGGTGCGGTCGCGCGCTGGTCGGTCACTTGGGTCACGTCCCGATCGTATGCTGTGTCTGTCGTTGGGTCGCACATCGGTAACATCTCCACCACGCGAATGACGCGGTATTCGGTCGTGTGGCAGTGATACCGCAGTGCGGGGTGGGCGGTGCTGCCACGGCAGCGGATAGGCTGCGTGGTGGTGCGCGTGACGTGCGGATGGGAGTGCGGTGACAGGTGGGGCGATAACGGGTGGGCTGGTGCTCGCGGCGACGCCGATGGGCGATATCGGCGATGCCTCGCCGCGGTTGCGCACGGCGTTGGCCACGGCCGATGTCGTCGCTGCTGAGGACACCCGTCGCACCAGAGCACTGGCCAAGGCACTCGATGTGGTGATCACCGGCCGAGTGGTCAGCTTTTACGATCATGTGGAGACAGCGCGAATCCCGATGCTTCTCGGGGAGATCACAGGCGGGCGCACCGTTCTGTTGGTAACAGACGCCGGTATGCCTTCGGTCAGTGATCCGGGTTACCGGATGGTCGCGGCGTGTGCGCAGCGTGGCCTGCCGGTGACCTGTCTACCCGGTCCCTCAGCGGTGACCACCGCTCTGGCGCTGTCGGCTCTGCCGGTGGAACGGTTCTGCTTCGACGGCTTCGCACCACGCAAACCCGGCCAACGCCGGGAATGGTTGCGTACTCTGACCACCGAGGCGCGTGCTTGCGTCTTTTTCGAAGCACCGCACCGGCTGGCCGATTGCTTGGCCGATGCGGTCGAGGTCCTCGGTCCGGACCGTCGCGCCGCGGTCTGCCGTGAACTGACCAAGACCTATGAGGAGGTGGTCCGCGGTACTCTCGCCGAAATGGCCGCCTGGGCGATCGAGGGTGTACGGGGAGAGATCACCGTGGTCTTGGCGGGCGCTGAACCGCCGGTTGTCGACCTCGCGGATCTGGCCTGTGTGGTCGAGTCCCGGATCGGCTCCTGTGGCCGTCTCAAGGATGCCTGTGCCGAAGTCGCCGCCGCCCACGGTGTCTCCCGTCGCGAACTCTACGAGGCGGTGCTCACCGCCCGGCGCGAGTGAGTGTGCCGGGCGGTGAGGTGCGGTTGTGCCGACGATTCAGGATGGTAAGGGTAATCCCAATGTGGTCAGGGCGAACCGGAGGAAAAGCGGCGCTAGTTCCGGCACTCGTGCGGGGCCTTCGGTACGGATGACGCGCCGCGTCCGCTCTCCGATCGCGTCCGGGATCAGTGCGATCAGCTCATCGGAGATTTCCGGTAGCGCCGGGTCCGCCGTGCGTGCTTGGTCGTAGCACAGCCGGTACAGCTGAGCGAAGCGGTCGACGGCCAGATCTCGGTAGCCGACAGCGGCTTGGTTCACATTGAAGGATTCCACGAGCACCAACCGCGCGAAATCCGGCTCGGCGGCGACGGTCTCGCAGAAGGTCACGACAATTGATTCGATCTTCGCGAGTGCGTCGGCATCTGGTGGCAGTTGTGCGAGTTCCTCTGTGATCCGGGTCGCCATGATGTCGACTCCGGTGTGCGCCGCCTCCACGAAGCATTCTTCTTTGTTGGAGAAGTGGTCGTAGAAGGTGCTACGGGAAACTCTGGCTCGGGCAACGATATCGGTGAGCGTGGTTGCGGGGTAGCCTTTGGTGTCCACCGATTCCACCATCGCCTCGACCAATCTGCCGCGCTGTGACGTGAGCACGGCTTCGCGCGCGGCGCGATGCCGTTCGGCGAAACCGGATCGTTGAACAGGTGCCGTCGCATGCCGCTGGCGCATAGGTGCCCTCTCTGTGCCGGAACCTGTCACGGAACGAAATATCGTTGTACGGATCACATTGGTCCGGTTGGCGCATTGGTTGTGCGTCGGTGCTCCATTATCCGACAAAGCATCCCATGGCGGCGCGGCAGGTGGAGCGCGCATCGGTGAACGACCGACGAACGCCAGGATCATCATCTGCCGCAGTGCTCCTCGACGGTGAGTACAGCTCTCGTTTCAGTTCTTCGGTTCGATATACTTGGGAAACACCGGTTTCGGCGCAGGTAGCGGCACACCGGGTTCGATCGCGTTCGCGATGTCGGCGAAATTCCTGTCCTGTTGGCCCAGTTGGTCGAGGATACGTCCGGCTGACCCCGGCATCACCGGCTGTACCAGGATCGCGACGATCCGCAGCATCTCCAGCGTCACGTATAACACGGTGGCCTCACGGGCGAGGTCTTCCGGTGTACCGGATTTCGCCAGCGCCCATGGTGCCTGCGCGGAGAAATATCTGTTCGTCTGGCCGAGGGCCAGCCAGATCGCTTCCAGCGCGAGATGCATCTGCTGCGTATCGAATTCAGCGCGGCAGCGCTCCAGCAGACCGCCTGCGAGCTCGAGCAGAGCCCGGTCATCCACGGTGAATTCACCGGGCGTCGGTACCACTCCGCCGCAGTCGCGCGCGACCAGTTTCGTGCTGCGTTGCACCAGATTACCGAATTCGTTGGCCAGGTCGCTGTTGATCCGGCCGACGATGGCCGCATGGCTGTAACTGCCGTCTTGGCCGTAGGAGATCTCGCGCAGCAGGAAGAAACGAACCGCGTCGAGACCGTAGTTCTCCACCAGTTCCATCGGGTCGACCACATTGCCGACCGACTTGGACATCTTCTCGCCTTTGTTGTACAGGAACCCGTGTACGAATACCCGTTTCGGCAGCTCCACGCCCGCCGACATCAGGAACGCGGGCCAGTACACGGTGTGGAATCGGGTGATGTCCTTGCCGATGATGTGCACATCGGCAGGCCAGAACTTCTGGAATGCGGCGGATCCGGTGGTCGGGAAGCCCGCACCGGTGAGGTAGTTGGTCAGTGCGTCGACCCACACGTACATCACGTGCTCCGGATGGCCGGGCACCGGCACACCCCAATCGAAGGTGGTGCGCGAGATGGACAGATCCTTGAGTCCCGCCTTGACGTAGCTGACGATCTCATTGCGCCGTGTCGCGGGCGCGATGAATTCGGGATGTTCTTCGTAGAGGGCGAGCAACCTGTCTTGATAGGCCGAGAGGCGGAAAAAATAGTTGGACTCTTCGGTCCAGGTGACCGGCGTCTTGGACTCGGTGGAGACGCGTGTGCCGTCTTCCAGCGCCGTGGTCTCCTCATCGGTATAGAACGCTTCGTCCCGTACCGAGTACCAGCCGGAGTAGTTACCCAGGTAGATATCACCGCTTGCCAGCATCCGTTCCCAGATCGCGACGCTGGCCGCCTTATGGTCTTCGTCGGTGGTGCGGATGAATCGGTCGAAGGAGATGTCGAGCGTTTTGTCCAGCGCTTCGAAAACATCGGAGTTGCGCGCGGCGAGCTCTTCTACCGGGATGCCTTCAGCGGTCGCTGCCTGTTGCATTTTCTGGCCGTGCTCGTCGGTACCGGTCAAGAAGA
Organism: Nocardia sp. TBRC8007; assembly: GCF_056629435.1. Lineage (NCBI taxonomy): Bacteria > Bacillati > Actinomycetota > Actinomycetes > Mycobacteriales > Nocardiaceae > Nocardia > Nocardia sp. TBRC8007. Next base: position 79,551 of record NZ_JBWSOR010000011.1, read on the forward strand.
GCACGTCATATCCGTCGAGCCGCTTGAACCGGGCGATAGCGTCGGAGGAAATGTACTCATACGCGTGCCCGATGTGCGGCGCACCGTTCGGGTAGGCGATGGCCGTGGTGACGTAGAAGGCGGGGCGATCGGCTGTGGTCATGCCGAAGCCTCGCCGGTGTGGCTCCGGCTCGACCGTACCGGCGCCGGTGTCGATGGTTCGCTCGCTTCGCTCACTCATGGTGTGTCTACTGTAATGCGCGTGTATTTCTTCGCTCGCGTGAATATCCTTCGCGTCGATCCGTGGTTCGCCGGGCCTGGGTTCGTGCTTCGAGGCGGTGATCCACGATGAGCGCCGCACGTCCTGCGCCACAGCTGCCCGAGCCGCTCGCGCCGCTTGTGGACGCGCACACTCACCTCGACGCCTGTGGCGCGACTGACGCGGCCTCCACCGCAGTGATTGTCGACCGGGCCGCTTCTGTCGGTGTCGGCCAAGTGGTCACCGTTGCTGATGATCTGGCCGCCGCGCAGTGGGCGGTGTGCGCCGCGCAGCGGGACGATCGGGTTCTCGCCGCAGTGGCACTCCATCCGACCAGGGCGAATGCGCTTGACGACGAGACGAAGGCCGAGCTGGAGCGCCTGGCCGCTGACCCGCGTGTGGTCGCGGTCGGTGAGACCGGCTTGGATTACTACTGGCCGGGCAAGCTTGCCGATTGCGCCGATATCGAGACCCAGATCGAGGGTTTTCGCTGGCATATCGACCTTGCCAAGCGGATCCGCAAGCCATTGATGGTCCACAACCGCGAGGCCGATCACGATCTCTTGGCCGTCTTACTAGATGAAGGCCCGCCGGACACCGTGATCTTCCACTGCTTTTCCTCGGACACGAATATGGCGCTGTCGTGTGTGGCCGAGGGCTATGTCCTGAGCTTCTCAGGGACGGTGAGCTTCAAGAACGCACATGAGCTTCGAGAGGCGGCCAAAGTCGTGCCCGATGAGCAGATCTTGGTCGAAACGGACGCGCCGTATCTGACTCCGCACCCGTTCCGCGGCGCTCCGAACGAGCCGTACTGCCTACCCTATACAGTGCGGGCTCTGGCTGAGTTGCGCGAACAGGAACCCGTGGAATTGGCGGAACTTACCACAGCCAACGCCCGTAGGATCTACTGCTTCTGAGGGGGCGAAACTCGACGGGCACTGGTCTGATATCAGTGCCCGTCGCCTTCGGTCACGATGAACAATAGTGTGCCATATATCACAATAAGGTTTCATTCTGTGATGCGCCTGCGGTTTGGCTGCCACATGTGTGGCAGCGAAGGTGATATTCGGCGTGTGCGGTTGCTGACCCCTATCTTTGCCGTTATCGTGCTGTGACCATGTCGCCATTCACGCGGATCAACCAGTCGCGGTCCCCACTGCTGTATCTCGCAGTCGGGGCGTTGTTGCTGACACTGATCGTGGGGGCGGGTTTGGTGATCGCGAACGGCGACAAGACGACGTCCGCCGTCGCCAGTATCGTTCTGTCGGCCGACTGGGCCCGCGAGGCCGTTTTCTCGGTAGGTGGATGACGTGGCAGAAGGCAGGTCGCCGGCGCGCTCGCGGGGGAGAAATTTGCGCGGGCCCTTCGATTGATAGATTCTCGAGGTGTCGGAACCTGAGATTCGTGCTCGTGGGAGTGCTGCGTTGCTCGGTCCCGCCGAGGTGCGGGTGCTGGCGGAACGGTTCGGGGTGCGACCGACCAAGCAGCTCGGGCAGAACTTCGTACACGATGCGAACACGGTACGGCGGATTGTCGCGGCCGCGGGGGTAGATCCTGCGGATACGGTGCTCGAGGTGGGCCCTGGGCTAGGTTCTCTGACCCTCGCTCTGCTGGATGTGGTCGACTCGGTGGTCGCGGTCGAAATCGATCCTGTACTCGCGCGGCATCTGCCGGTGACTGTCGCCGATCGGGCGCCGGAGTTGTCCGGAAGACTATCGGTGGTCGAAGCGGATGCGCTGCGGGTCGGCGCTACAGATCTGCCTATCGAGCCGACGGCACTAGTGGCCAATCTCCCATACAATGTGGCGGTACCGGTGCTATTGCACCTGTTCGCCACATTGCCGAGTATCACAGTCGCTTTGGTGATGGTGCAGGCCGAGGTGGCTGATCGTCTCGCTGCTGAGCCCGGCAGCCGCATCTATGGGGTGCCAAGTGTAAAGGCGGGTTTCTTCGGCGTGGCGCGGCGTGCCGGTGCGGTGGGTACCCAGGTGTTCTGGCCGGTTCCGCGAGTGGAGTCGGGATTGGTTCGAATCGAGCGCTTCGCTCAGCCGCCGTGGTCGATGGATGCTGAGCATCGCCGTCGGGTCTTCGAGGTCATCGATGCCGCCTTCGCTCAGCGCCGCAAATCTCTCCGCGCGGCACTTGCGACCTGGGCAGGCTCGTCGGCCGAAGCCGAACGTCGTTTGCTTGCCGCGGGGATTGCGCCAATAGCCCGCGGCGAGACCCTGGAGACGGCGGACTTCGTCCGTCTGGCGGGCCAGGCCTGACGCTCCCGGCTCTGGGGAAATCTGGCGGCTCGCGTGTTGAGCACTCGCTCCGAGGTCCGGTCAGTCCACGATTTCGTAGCCGGCTTCGTCGACTGCGGCGGCGATATCGGATGCGGCGATCGGCGCGATGCTGTCGACTCGGACTGCGCCGCTGACGAGGTCGACGTCGACGTTGGTGACGCCGTCGATCTTGCCGATTTCGGTCTTGACGGAGCTGACGCAGTGTCCGCAGGTCATCCCTGTGACAGCGTAGGTTGTAGTGGGCATATCCGCCTCCTTCGTCCCCCCCGTAATTATACGACCGGGGGGTATATGGATATACTGCACTATACCCCTAGCGGGTATAGTGCACAAGGTGATCGAGTGCGGGACGGGCAGGTCGTATCCGGCTTGCCAGGTGGGTTATACGCTCTCGGCCAGTTCCAGCCAGCGCGCTTCGGCGCTTTCCTTCTCTGTGTTCACCTGCTCGAGTTCCGCGCTCAGGGTGAGCAGCTTGTCTCGGTCGGTAGCGGCCTCGGCCAACTGGGTGTGCAAACGTTGCTGGCGGTCGGACAGCTTGTCGATGGCGCGTTCGAGGCGGGTTAGTTCCTTTCGCGCCGTACGATAGGTTGCGGCGTCGGTGGCCGGTGCTCGATTCTGCTCGATTTCCGGTGTGGCGGTACGAGACAGGCTTGCGGCGAAGGCCGCGCGCTTACTCAGATACTCCTCGATGCCGCCAGGGAGGTGGGTGAGTTTGCCGTCGCCGAACAGCGCCCACGCCGAATCGCAGACGCGTTCGATGAGATAGCGGTCGTGGCTGATCACGACCAGTGTGCCCGCCCAGTTGTCGAGCAGATCCTCCAGCTGTTGCAGGGTATCGATGTCCAGGTCGTTGGTCGGCTCGTCGAGCAGCAGCACATTCGGCTCGGACATGAGGATGCGGGTCAGCTGCAGACGGCGACGCTCGCCACCGGACAGGTCGCCGACCGGCGTGCGCTGCCGGGCGGGACTGAAGCCGAGTCGCTCGGCCAGCTGGCCCGCCGAGATCTCCTTGTCACCGAGCATGATTCGCTGTGCGACCTGCTGCACTGCTTCCAGCACGCGCAGCTCGGTCGGCAGATCGTCCAGTTCCTGCCGTAGCCAGCCGATATGCGCGGTCTGACCTTGTATACGTCTGCCGGTGGTCAGCGTAGAACCGTCTGGGTCGACAGCTCCGGCCAGAGCGCGCAGCAGTGTGGTCTTGCCGGAGCCGTTGACACCCACCAAACCGATGCGCTCTCCCGGGGCCAGTCGCCAGGTGAGATCACGTACCAGTTCCCTGCCGTCCGGGGTGGTGAGCGTGGCGTCTTCCAGTTCGATGACGACGCGGCCGAGACGCTTACGCGCGAAGGCAGCCAGCGAGACGCTGTCGCGCGGCGGCGGCACATCGGCGATCAACGCTTCCGCGGCTTCGACCCGATAGCGTGGTTTGGAGGTTCGTGCCTGCGGACCACGCCGTAGCCAGGCCAGCTCCTTGCGCGCTAGATTGCGGCGCCGCGCCTCGGCCGCATCAGCTTGGCGGGCACGCTCGGCTCGGGCGTAGATCCAGTCGCCGTAACCGCCTTCATAGCTTTCGACCTTGCCACCGACCACCTCCCAGGTATTGGTCGCGACGGTGTCGAGGAACCAGCGGTCGTGGGTCACCACGACCAGCGCGCTGCGTCGGTTCAGCAAATGTTCGGCCAGCCACTGCACCCCCTCGACATCCAGATGGTTGGTCGGTTCGTCCAGCACGAGCAGGTCCAGCTCGCGCGTGAGTGCGGCGGCGAGCGCGACTCGGCGCCGCTCACCGCCGGAAAGGTTGTCGATGAGGGTGTCCATGCCGAGATCGGCGATTCCGATGCCGTCCAGCACCGAGCGGATGCGAGGGTCGGCAGCCCATTCGTGCTCGGCGATCTCGTCGGTCATCGCGTCATCGGCCAGCCCGGCCAGTACTACCGAGCCGACTTTCGCACCTGCGGGCAGCTCGCCGCGCTGGGTCACCACTGCCATACGCATACCGCCGAGCCTGCTGACCCGTCCACTATCGGGTTCCGCTAGGCCGGTGAGCACCTCGAGCAGGGTGGTCTTACCGCCGCCGTTGAGGCCGACGACCCCGATCCGTTCGCCCGCGTGCACGCCGAGGGACACATTGTCCAGCAGCGGCGTGATGCCGAAACTTTTGTGGACCTGTTCGAGATTGATCAGGTTGGACATGGATCCTTCCGGGTCTTGCTGCGGCGGGGCAATAGCGCTTCGAGCCAGCGTACCGACCGGAAAGGGCGGCCGTTGTCCTGGCAAAGGATGAGGCTCTGGCAACGGACCTGGTCCGTTCGGTGCCGAGTCGATATGTGGTCGCCGGTAGCCCGAAGGCTACGGTCGGTGCTTATCGGTGGGGTTGTCGCTGAGTATGCGGGCACCCGGCACTGGGCCACTGGCCGTCCGCACGCTGCGGCACACACCTGCGCCGGCGAGTTCGGCAGCCACCGCTATCGCCGATTCCGAGTTTTCACAGAGGAACGCGCAGGTGGGACCCGAGCCGGATATCAACCCGGCCAGTGCGCCCGCAGCCACGCCTGCGCGCAGGGTGCGGCGCAGCTCCGGTTTCAGTGATAACGCCGCTGCCTGCAAATCGTTGCCGAGCAGGGGGGCGAGTTGCTGTGCCTCGCCGGAGACGAGTGCCTGCATCAATTGTTGCGGTTCACTGAGCCGCGGCGGCTCACCGTGCGTACGCAACCGATCGAGTTCGGCGAAAACAGCCGGGGTAGGCAGGCCGCCTCTGGCGAAGGCGAGCACCCAGTGAAACGTGCTGCGGGACAGGATCGGCAGCAGGCGCTCCCCTCGGCCGGTACCGAGCGCCGTGCCACCGTGCAGTGCGAACGGTACATCGCTGCCGAGTTCGGCTGCTAACGAACTGAGCTGGTCTCTGGACAGGCCCAGTTCCCACAGTTCATTCAGCCCGACCAGCGCGGCAGCGGCATCCGCACTGCCGCCTGCCATACCGCCTGCCACCGGAATCCCTTTGGCGATAGCGGCTTCTACCAGGGGTGCGCGTCCGCCGAGGTGCGCGAGCCGGACAGCAGCCTGCCACACTAGGTTCGCTCGGTCGGTCGGCACTTCCGTGGCGCCCTCGCCGGTGACTCGGATCGACAGTGACGCCGCAGGCGTGATCTCCAGATCGTCGCTGAGCGACAATGCCTGGAATATGGTGGTCAGGTCGTGATAACCGTCGGAACGTAGGTCCCCGACTCCGAGGTAGAGGTTCACCTTCGACGGCGCGCGTACGACGATAGAACTCGGCACTACGGACAGCACGGTGCTCAAGCCTATCCGTTGTTTCCTATGACCGTGGTGCTCGATACCGCGGCCCGCTGCGGATCGGACTGTGCGCGCCGGAGTGGTGGATAAGCGGTTGAGGCGAGAACTAGTGCCCGGAAGCGTGTCCGCCCTGGAGCGCCACCGGCAGACAGGTACATACGAAATCCGTGCCGAAATCGGTGAGTATCACGCTGCGATAGATCACCTTGGTGCCGAAGCCGGACCGCTTCAACGTCTCCCGCACCGGTGACTGCGCCTCCAGTAGTTGGTAGCGGTTCGGGTTGCCGACCGGTTCTCGCGCGTGTTCGACCAAGCCGAGTCGGCGCAGGTTGGTCAAGTACTGTTGAATCCGGTTCGGGAAACGCAGCCCGGCCTGCTCACCGATCAGCGTGAGCATCGAACCGAGGCGTTCCGAGCCGAACGCGCGGGGGCGTCCGGTGCGGATATCGATCGATGGCTGTGGTCCATCCAGATGCAGAAAGCGCAGGATGCGTGCTTCGTCTGGGGTCAGCTCGGCCAGCATGCTCGCGAAGGCAGGATGGTTGTCGTCCTCGCTTTGGGTGCTCGCCGACCATCGCAGTAGTGCGGCGCCCTGCTCGCGCAGGGCCGGGGGATTTTCCGGTGTGGGTAAGGTCGCGGTGGCAGGAAGCCCGAGGGCTTTGCGCAGCGCGTCGCGTATCTCGGCTTCGGCTTCAGCGAGCACTTCCCGGCGCGGTACGCCCTCGATACTGCGTCGCGCGACAGTCGCGGTGACGCTGATCGCGGTACCGACGCCCCAGACGGTCACCCCGGTGACGGTGGTCAAGGCGAATCGGGCCAGACCCGTTGCGGCCCGCGCGGCGGCAACGGGAGCTGCTATATGCTGGGGTAGTTCGCCAGCGCGGGCGATATCCGAAACAGGCCGCCGAGTGATCTCCCGCGACGGCTCGGCATCCGCCCCCGTCGCCATACGCTCGACGACCCCGATATCGTCGCCCGGATCCGCTACAGCCATGATGTCGCCACTCCCGTTCCGAAGATCAGAATATGAGCGTATCCGGCGAAAAGCCCCAACACGCCGCCGTGGACAAAAAGAAGCCATTCATCTTGCTTGATAGCCGCGCGGAGCATATCGACGAAGTCCGGAGGTGACAATACCGACATCTGTTTGGCGATGTACTCGTTGATCTGTTTACCCTGCCGGAGATTGAACTCGGGATCGGCGAACGCGATCGGTGCGATGGACATGGCTTCAGTGGTCAGCGTCGTTTGCAACGAGTTGTATTCGCGACTGCCGAGTACGAACTTGACCGCAGGTCGCGCCGGACCGAGCGCGCGGTCGGCGGCTGGTCGCAGGGTGTCCTCCAGCATCTGCATGGTGCGATCCGAGCGCGGGCCGGTGAGCAGCTCATCGCCGATATTCGCCACGGTGATCACTTGACTGGAAACCAATTCCGCATAGCCGTCGGTGATCTCGGACTTGCGCTTGATCAGCAGGCCTTGTCGCCACGGGCACCACCATTTCGGATAGGCGGGTGCGAAGATCATGTTGATGCCGATCCAGTTGACCACCCAGCCGATGATCACGCCGCCGATCGGCAGCACGATCAAGGTGGACCAACCGGTCAGATGCAGGACGAGGACCAAGACCGCGCCCATGGGGGCGCCGAAGTAGAAACCGAAGTTCTGCATGAATCGCAGTTCCTTGGCACCGAGTACCTGGAACAGTGTGTTGAGTAGGTGTGGTCTGGCCTGGAAGTAGCGAATCACCATCTGTTTCACATCGAGCAGCTGATCGATGTTCGCGCCCAATTCCTCAGTGAGCCCACGCAAAATCTCTGGCAACTGCTGACGCACTCTGGCGTGCACCATATCGCGCACCTGGGCGGGCAGGTTGTACCAGAGCTGGGGATGTTCACGCCGCAGGATGTCTTCGACAATATCCCTGATCTGGGTATCGGCGATTCCCGCCAGATGTTCGGCCAGCTTGTCCGGTTCGAGCTCTCGGTAGAAGTCGGCTACGCTGCCGAGCTTGGCCAAGCCCTTGTCGACTGCGATGCTGGCCATCTTGTCCGCGCGGGAGGGGACGATGCCCTGCCAGCCGAGTCTGCCGTCGTAGCTCAGTAGCGGTAGTACCTGAATTCGTTTGGGGAGCAAAGGATACAGCCCGTGTAGGCCAGGAAGTCGAACGCCGTGGAAAGCGACCGGCCGAAACAGCATCAGCACACCGGTCCAGTTGGTGATATATCCGATGACCCCGGTGAAAAGGGGTATGGTCACAAGCTCGAGAAGGATCGTCGGATGGATTCCGAAGACGCTCTCTAACAAGACACCCTCCTGCCGGTACTCCGGTGACCGACGCCGCACCGGCATCCAAAACTAGCATCCACTCGGCGTGAAAACCCATTGTGTGGCGCGATGGTCGCACACTACTGGGCGGGCGCTGCGCATGACCAGTGACACAAAGGGCAGTAATCTGTGGGGCGGATTCGTTCACCCGGCGATATCTTCACTCGGCGATATCGGAGAAAACGTGGCAGACGACAGGACCGGGCAGGACGTAGCCCGAACCGGTTCCCGCACCGTCGAACGCAGTTCGGATGTCGAACAGCGGCAGATCAGCAACGAGGCGCGGCTGATCCGTGGAGTCTTCCGGGCAGCCGGAATGGCCGCGGGCACCGTCGTGCGCGGCAGTCAATGGGCCGTAGGCACTACATTCGAGGTCACCAAGGAAATCACACAAGCAGCACTGGAAGGCGACTCGTCGGCGGAGCTCGCCGAGCGGACCGGAAACGCGCTGCGGTCCATCGCTCGTAACGCACTCGGCGTCACTGAGGGCTCGGTTCGCGAGATCGTCAGCTATGTCCCGACGCCTAACGGCTCCGCCGCGCAGCAGGCGCCTGCGATCGGCCAATATCTGCGATCGGCCACTACTGAGGAGTTGCGCCGACGCGGCGACGCGTTGCTCGCCAGATCCGCCGACGTCTACTTCACCGAGGACGTGCACCCGGCCTATGACCGCATCCTCGATGAACTCGCTCCCGATGAGGCTCGTATCTTGCGTTTCATGGCGCTCAACGGCCCGCAGCCATCGGTAGACGTGCGCACCAATCGTCCACTCGGCATCGGCTCGGAGCTGGTGCAGGGTGACCTCACTTCGGTGCCGGAGCAGGCGGGTGTGCGCTATCCGGACCGAGCCCGGTCCTATCTGATCAATCTCAATCGCCTCGGCTTGACGCTGACCTCCACCGATCCCGTGGTGCTCAGTCGGTATATGGTGCTCGAGGTGCAGCCCGTGGTGGAGACGGCGTTGAAGAAGGCGGGCCGGGCGCCGAAAATCGTCCGCAAAAGTCTTCGGCTCACCGAGTTCGGTGCGGACTTCTGCCGTACTTGTTTCACGATCGGAAACTGACCGCAGGACCAGTCTGCATTCGTATATTCGATAACCAGGAGAGTAAAACCGGGGTAGCAATCTGATACATCACTCCCAATTCTGCGTGTGGGGTGGAATTGTTGTGGGTATGGATCAGAGAAACGGCGGACAAGGTCGCGGCGACCCAGGATTGGGCATCGCCGGGCAAATGGGTAAAGACCGGGGTGAGAGTCCTGGCAGGCTGAGCAACGACGATCCGGAATCTCCTCCGGACTGGCAGAATCGTGGCACAACGGGGCTCGATCCCCGCGGATCGGAGCGCAGTGTCCATGCGGCGGACACGGATGAGCGGGGCCGTGGCGATCACGGGGTCGACACCGGTGAGCAGGATCGCGGTGATCTGCGCATGGGTCAGCGGTTGCGTTTCGATGCTGGACCGATCGATTTCGGACAGGTGCGTGACGATCCGAGAGCAGTACGCGGGCGGGAACGTGTAGAGCAAGACGTCGATGACATCACGGCGATCGGTCGGTTGAAGTACCGGTATCTACGGGCGCTCGATACCAAATCATGGGATGAATTTTCGGATACAATGGTCCCTGAGGCAACTGCGATCTACAGCGAATATCTCCAGTTCGAGTCGCGCGAGGCTTTTATCGCATTCATGCGCAATACACTCGGTCCGCACGTGATCACCGAGCATCGGTGCGACCATCCCGAGATCGATATCGAAGGCGATACCGCTACCGGCACCTGGTACCTCGCCGATACTGTCCTCATCCCCGGACACAATATGTTGCTGCGCGGAGCGGCGTATTACAGCGATCGCTACGTTCGTTGTGATGACAGGCGCTGGCGGATTTCCCACACCGGTTACGAGCGCACGTACGAGGTTGTGCTCTCCCTCAGTGACCTGCCGAGTCTCCGTTTGACCTCCAGCCGCTGGGGTTTGATCGCCAGGGAAGACGGTATCGCTTCGGTGGTACGTAATCCCGGCGCGGCCTCGCTGCAGCCGGAGTCCGAGGCGGGCTGATTCAATCGGCGGTAGCGACCAAGGGCTCCAGGGTGAGTGTCGGGTGCTCCTTCTCTATGTACTGCAACCGCCATTTATCGCTGAACAACGCGAGCAACGCACCATCCGAGCGGGTGAACACCTCCACCCCGCGCTGCCGTCCGAGTTCCTCCGCCGACGCGGTATCGGTACGTCGGGCCAGCGTGTAGCCGAGGTGCTCCAGGGTGGTTTCCACGGTGAACTCCGCGCGCATGCGCGCGGTGACCACCTCGAACTGCATCGGGCCGACGGCCGCGAGCACCGGGGAGGCATCGCCACGAATATCGTTGCGCAGCACTTGCACGACGCCCTCGGAATCGAGTTGGTCGATGGCTTTGCGGAACTGTTTGTACTTGCCCGCACTCTGTGCGCGCAGCATAGTGAAATGTTCCGGCGCGAAGGACGGGATCGGTGGAAACTCCACCTTCTTGTCCACATACAGCGTGTGGCCCGGAGCCAGCGCAGTCGCGTTGACCAGGCCGACCACATCGCCGGGGTAGGCGGTGTCGACGGTGGCACGCTCACGACCGAACACGGTCAGCGCGTACTTCGTGGCGAACGGCCGTCCGGTCTGCGCGTGAGTGACCACCATGCCGCGCTCGAACTCGCCGGACACGATCCGCATGAATGCGAGCCGGTCGCGGTGAGCGGCATCCATGCCTGCCTGCACTTTGAATACCACCGCACTGAACGGGTCGCTGGTCTCTCGTGGGTTGCCCTGGGCATCCAGGCGCGCGTTGGGCGCAGGTGCGAGCGCGACCAGGGTCTCCAAGAGTTGTCGCACGCCGAAGTTCAGCATCGCGGATGCGTAGATGACCGGCGAGGTCTGCCCGGCGAGGAAGAGTTCCTGGTCATGGTCTTGGCCGGTAGCCGAGAGCAGCTCGCTTTCCTCCACGGCGGTAGTCCACGGCTCTCCCTCGCGCGCCCCGGCGGCCTCCGGGGTGAGCGATTCCTCCGGAGCGATGGTCGCGCCGCCCGCGGTGCGGGTGAAGTGGACGTATTCCATCGGTATGCCGTCGGGCCCACGGCGTAGCAGACCACGGAAATCCCCCGCGATGCCGACCGGAAGGAACAGCGGAGTGGGGGTGAGGCCGATACGCTCGTCGATCTCGTCGAGTAACTCCAGGGGAGCCCGTCCCGGTCGGTCCCATTTGTTGATCACGGTGATCACCGGTATGCCGCGGTGTCTGCATACCTGGAACAGCTTCAATGTCTGCGGTTCCAGGCCTTTGGCCGCGTCGATAAGCATGACTGCCGCGTCGACAGCGGTGAGCACCCGATATGTGTCCTCGGAGAAGTCGGAGTGGCCGGGGGTATCGACCAGGTTGATCACGTTGTCGACGTCTGAGCCCGCAGCACGATAGTTGAACTGCAGAGCGGTGGAGCTGACGGAGATGCCGCGTGCCTTCTCCATCTCCATCCAGTCCGAGACGGTGGATCTGCGCCCGGCCTTGCCGTGGATCGCGCCGGCCTCGGCGATCATCCTCGCATGCAGAGCGAGTGCTTCGGTCAGCGTGGACTTGCCCGCATCGGGGTGGGAGATCACCGCGAATGTGCGCCGTCGGGCGACCTCGGCGGGTAACCCGCGGAGCGCGGGGGTGACGACACCCTCAGGGGAGGCGCTCAACGCAAACAACCTTTCGCAGACGATCGATCGGCAATCACGTCAGCGTACGTGATGGGCCCTGACGCGAGCTGCGGTGCTGGTGATCACCCGATTCATAGCGCACGCATATGTTGAGGTATGGTGTTCGGGTTGTCTCGGCGAGGGTGACCGCAGACTAGATTTTGCGACACCGTGATCGACGCGGCGCGGCTTCTGGCCGTCCTCGGTCGGTCCTCGCCCGACGAGTAGACCACCCCGGTCAGGTGTGAGCAGCCCCTGACGGGTAATAGCCGCCAGCCAGGAAGAGCCGTAGGAGTAGATCCAGTCATGTCCGACGTCAACCTTCTCGAAGCCTCTGTTCGCACCGAGTTCGGTAAGGGCGCAGCTCGCCGCACCCGGCGCGCGGGCAACGTCCCGGCCGTGCTGTACGGCCACCAGGCCGACCCACAGCACTTGTCGGTCAACGCCCAGGCCTTCGCCGCTATCCTGCGTGAGCACGGCACCAATGCGGTGCTCAATCTCGTCATCGACGGCAAGAAGCAACTTGCGCTGACCAAATCTGTTGTGGTGCATCCGATTCGCCGTTACATCGAGCACGCCGATCTGCTGATCGTCCAGCGTGGCGAGAAGGTCACCGCGGACGTGCCCGTCACGATCGTAGGCGACGCCGCCGCAGGCACGCTGATTACCCAGGAGGCCACAACCGTCTCCGTCGAGGCCGACGCGCTGCAGCTGCCAGAGACCATCGAGGTCTCCGTCGAAAACGCCGAGCCGGGCACCCAGATCACAGCGAGTGCTCTGCAGTTGCCCGCCGGTGTCGGCCTGGCCGCTGATCCGGAGACCTTGATCGTCAACATCATCGACGCTCCAGCCGCCCAGCCCGTCGCCGGTGCGGCCGAGGGCACCGAGTAAGCGGAGAGCTGGAGCACTGACTACTACCGGCACTGTCGCGACCTCCACCGGACCCGCGCTCGTGGTCGGCTTGGGCAACCCCGGTCCCGAATACGCGCGTACCCGGCACAATGTCGGTTTTCTGGCCGCCGACGTGCTCGCGCAGCGCGTCGGCGGTCGTTTCAGCGTGCACAAGAAGTCTGGTGCCGACTTGTTGCAGGCGCGGCTGGACAGCCGCCAGGTACTCATCGCCAAGCCCCGATCGTTCATGAACCTGTCCGGTCGATCGGTGGCCGCGCTGGTGAAGTTCTTCTCCGTATCGCCTGGCGAAGTGATCGTGGTGCACGATGAACTCGACCTGCCGTTCGGTACGATCCGGCTCAAACGCGGTGGCGGTGAAGGTGGACACAATGGCTTGCGTTCTGTCTCCAGTGCCCTGAACAGCAAGGATTATCTCCGTATCCGAATCGGTATCGGCCGTCCACCAGGCCGGCAGGACCCGGCCGATTACGTGTTGAAGCCATTTTCGGTGTCGGAGCGCAAAGAGGTACCGGTGCTCGTCGAGCATGCTGCCGATGCAGTGGAGCTGCTGCTGCGTGTCGGCCTGGAAACCGCGCAGAACCAAGTGCACTGAGTGTCAGTCGGCAGGAGAAGGTCGTTGCCGTTTTCGGTGCCGTCCGGCAATGCGTAGGTGAGATCGGGCGCGGCGGTTACTGTTTCATCCACACTGGCGAGTCGGATCTAGAGTTTCGCGATGGCTTCGACAAATCGGTCGAGTTCGTCGAAGCTGACGAAGTAGTGTGGCGAGGCGCGCACGATCGATGTGAGGCCACGGGCAGTCATATCCAGCAGGGTCGAGCTCGCATGGCTGACTGTGACGGTGATGTCCTGCGTCAGCAACTGGTCGCGTACTCGTACGGCATCGATGCCGTCCACGGTGAAGGACACGATGCCACTGTGCCGGACACCGATGTCGTGCACTGTCACCCCAGGAATATCCGGCAGTGCCCTGCGCAGATGCTCGGCGCGGGCCGCGATCGCGGCGTAGGCGTTTTCGGGACCGAGGTCGAGCAGATACCGTACCGCGGCGCCCAAGCCGAGCCGCGTCGCCACGCTGCACTCCCAGAATTCGAAGCGAGTGGCGTCGGGCGCGAGCCGATAGTCGTCCGGCTCGGTCCACTTCGCACTGCGCAGATCGAGCCTGCCGGGTTCCATGGACTGTGCCAGCTCAGGTCGCAGATACAGGAATCCGGTGCCGCGTGGGCCACGTAGCCACTTGCGACCGGTGACCGACATCGCGTCGACACCTAGTTCGGCCATGTCCAAGGGAAGCTGTCCGGCGGACTGGCAGGCGTCGAGCAGCACCAGCGCGCCAACGGAGTGCGCGATCCGGGTCGCCTCGGCGGCCGGATTGACCAGGCCGCTATTGGTCGGCGCGTGCAGCACGGAGATCAGCTTGACTCGCTCGTCGACCTGTGCGGCCAGCGCGTCGAGATCGATCTGTCCGCTGCTGTCGCTGGGGACCTTTTCCACCGTCGCGCCGGTGGCGCGGGCGCGTTGCAGCGCGGCGATGGCATTGCTGGCGTAGTCAGCCTCGCAGATCAGGACGCGGTCGCCCTCCGCGAGGGGAACCGAATAGAAGAAATCTGTCCAGGAGCGGGAGGCTCCGTCGCTGAGCGCGATGCTTGTCGGCGCCGCGTTGATCAACGCGCCGATAGCGGACTTGACATCGGCGAGCTCGTCGAGCCGCTCGTTCGCGGCGCGATAGCCACCGATTTCGGCTTCGCGGCACAGATGCTCGATGACGGTGTCGGTGACGATCCGGGGCGGAAGCGACGACCCGGCGCTGTCGAGGAAAACGGGTCCCAGTTCGGACTTGGTCGCGCATCCGGGCGTGTCGACTCGTACGCGATGTCCATCCAGCATGCTGCCGACCTTATCGGGTGGCCTATCCGATCTCATATCGATTTTCTGTCGGCCCGCATGGCTACGCTGAGAAGATCATCACGTGTGAGCTACGGCAGGTTGGCGGGGAAGGTGGGTCGGCGGGGAATGAGACCGGTCCGTGTGGTGATAACCGAGGAATACGTGGACACGTTCCGGAAGCCGGTGGAGGTTGGCATGGCGGTCACACTCGAAAGTCCAGAGTCGGCCAGTTGTGCCACCGAGCAGGGAGAATTGTCTTCCCGCGCGGTGGCGGAGGCGTATATCGGCGGTGTGTGTTTCAAGCTCGGACCACCCACCTTGATCGGCGCTGAACTCGAGTGGCTCACGGTGCATGGGGAGTGTTCGGCGTCCGGCCCTTCGGCCGCTCCGCGTCCGCAGCTATCGGCTCTGGCGGATGCCCTCGGACCTTACGCACCGCAGTCCATCGCCCCAGATTCGCCTGCACTCACTCTGCCGGGGGGTAGCCGGGTCACTCTCGAACCCGGTGGTCAGATCGAACTCTCCAGCGCTCCCTGCGGCACTGCCGCGCAGCTGTGTGATCGACTGCGAGCAGATGCCGGTCTATTGCGGAAACTTCTCGAATCTCGTTCCATCCGCAACATTTCTGTTGCCGCCGATGCCGACCGCCGCCCCAGACGTCTGCTCCGGCTACCTCGTTACCGCGCGATGGAGCGGTTTTTCAGTGGTATCGGACCATTCGGCAAGCTGATGATGTGCAACACCGCGGCCACCCAGGTCAGCGTCGATGCGGGCGGTGACGAGGCGGAGGTGACCGCGCGCTGGACCGCACTGTATGCCATGGGGCCGGCATTGCTGGCCGCCTTCGCTTGTTCCCCCGTTCTACGCGGCGCACCGCCAGGGGCATGGGCGTCTCAGCGTATGCGTGCCTGGTTGCGGCTGGACCCCACACGCACCCGTCCGTCAGTGCTGGATTGGACCGATCCGGTAGCAGGATACGGAAGATGGGCACTGGACGTACCGCTGTTGTGCGTTCGCAGCTCCGGTGAGGACGCGGTGCCGGGTAGTGATCCGGACCAGGGATGGTCCGCGCCGCCCGGCGCGACCTTCGCGGATTGGCTTTCCGGCGCGCTGGACGACGAAATAGGGCGCCGCCCCGACACCAGCGATCTGGATTACCATCTGACCACGTTGTTCCCGCCGGTGCGAGCTTCGGGTCATTTGGAAGTTCGCTATATTGACGCTCAGCCCGGCGACACGTGGACCGTTCCGGTGTACGTGATCGGCGCGTTGATGTCGGCTCCGCCGGTGGTTGCTGAAGCGAGTGCGCTCGCCGCGCCGATTGTCGGCCGTTGGCTCGATGCCGCTCGCTATGGTTTGGCCGATCCCGGTATTCGGGCCTGCGCCGTCGCTCTGCTGCGGTTGGCGGCAGAGCACGCGGCGACCGAGCACGCGGCCCGCGCGATCGGCTCCGCTGCCGAGCGATGTCTTCGTGGCCGCACTCCAGTCGAGGCCTACTCCGAAAACGGTGGCCGCACGTCGCCATGGGGAGTCGGGAAGTGAACACGCCGGAGCCCATCCTCGACCCCGTGCGAGTCGCCCAGTCGAAAAGAGCCGAATCACCTGGGGCCATGCCGTTACCAACAGTCGCGCCGCCGCCGATCACCACGAACCCGCAGAGGTATACCGTGACCACTTCGTACCCAGCTCCGACCGACCATTCCGGCACCGAACAGCTACGGGACCGGATCGCCGGCGTATTGACCCGCGCTAGAAAGCGCACCCTCGCCCTTGTCGATTGTGTCGACGAAGCCGACTTGGTGGCTCAGCATTCTCGGTTGATGAGCCCGCTGGTCTGGGACCTCGCCCACATCGGCAACCAAGAAGAACTCTGGCTGGTCCGCGATGTCGGAGGTCGGGAACCGGTGCGTGCCGACATCGACGGACTTTACGACGCCTTCAAACATGTCAGAGCGGACCGTCCCGCGCTGCCGTTGCTCGATCCGGACCAGGCCAGAGGCTACGTCGGCACGGTGCGCGACAAGGTGTGGGATGTGCTGGAGCGCAGCCGATTACGAGGAAATCCACTAATCGAGAACGGCTTCGCGTTCGGCATGATAGCCCAGCACGAGCAGCAGCACGACGAGACTATGCTGGGCACTCACCAGCTGCGCGCGGGTGCCGCGGTGCTCACCGCGGCGGCTCCGCCTGTCGCCTCGGTGGCTGTCACCGGCGACATCGTCGTTCCCGCAGGGGAGTTCACCATGGGCACCTCGAAAGACATCTGGGCACTGGACAACGAGCGCCCTGCGCATCAAGTGTGGGTGCCCGGCTTCGCCATCGATGCCGCGCTGGTGAGCAACGAACAGTATCTAGCTTTCATAGACGATGGCGGCTACGAGCGTTCCGAGTTTTGGTCTGAGCGGGGGTGGGCGCATCGTATCGAGGCAGGGCTGGTCGCACCGCAGTTCTGGGAGCGTGATCCGGCCGGACGCTGGTGGCGGCGGGTATTCGGTGTGATGACTCCGTTGCGGCCGCGTCAGCCGGTTATGCACGTGTGTTGGTTCGAGGCCGAAGCTTACGCGAAGTGGGCGGGTAAGCGGTTGCCCACCGAAGCCGAGTGGGAGAAAGCGGCCAGGTTCGATCCGGTGTCCGGAGAGACTCGCCGATACCCCTGGGGTGACGCGGATCCGGAGGCAGGTACCGCGAATCTAGGACAGCGCCATCTGGAACCCGCCGAGGTCGGCGCCTATCCGGCTGGGGCCTCACCTGCGGGCGTGCACCAGTTGATCGGTGACGTCTGGGAGTGGACCGCCTCGGGCTTCGAGGCCTACCCGGGGTTCCGCGCCTTCCCGTATCGAGAGTACTCAGAGGTGTTCTTCGGCGGCGACTATCGCGTATTGCGCGGCGGTTCTTTCGGCACGGATCCGGTTGCCTGCCGGGGCACCTTCCGCAACTGGGATCATCCCATTCGCCGCCAGATCTTCGCCGGGTTCCGCTTGGCGCGAGATCTTCGGCCAGGAGAAAGCCGGTGAGCGGACCGCCGCGTCGCCAGTGGCGACAGGGCAGCCGAAGCGGCACACTCACTCGCGCGTACCGTGCGACGAGGATGTGGGTATACGCCAATGTGTAGACATCTCGGCTATATCGGTCCGCCGGTGCGAGTAGGGGAGATGCTGACCCGTGGATCGCATTCGTTGTGCGCCCAGGCTTGGGCTCCGCGGGATATGCGCGGTGGCGGCACCATCAACGCCGACGGTTTCGGTGTCGCCTGGTGGTCCGCTGTCACGGATTCGGCAACCGCCAGCCGTTACCGCAATGCCGCGCCCATCTGGACTGATCCAGCGGTGAATGAGGTGCTCACGCAACTGGAATCCTCCGCGGTACTCGGCGCCGTGCGCTCCGCTACAGTCGGCATGCCGGTGGAACGGTCCGCGTGCGCTCCGTTCACCCGCGACCGTTGGGCCTTCAGCCACAATGGCGTGGTTCCCGACTGGCGCCGCACCCTGACCGCTGTGGCCGCGGGGTTCGCACGTGCCGCGGACAAATATGGTGCCGGGGAGATGTTCACTCCGGCCCGGCTGTTGGAGGCTGAGTCAGTCACCGACGCCGCCGCGCTGTGGGAGTTGTTGCGCGTTTTGCTGGCGACCCGGGCGCCGGACAGCGAACAGGATGCTGTTGCCGAGACATTGCGGCGGCTTGTCGCCGCGATCCTCGACCGAGCGCCGGACGCCCGGCTGAATTTCTTGCTCTCCGATGGTGCGCGGTTGTGGGCGACCACCTGCTACCACTCGTTGTCGGTGCTGGTCACCGACACCTTCGCAATCGTGTCCTCCGAACCGTTCGACGACGACCCGCGCTGGCAGCCGATCCCGGACCACAGCCTGGTGATTGCCAGGCCCGGCGCGCTATCGGTCGTTGCTCTCCGCCGACCTGAAAGGCCCATGCCATGATCGCACCGACGCTGGATATCCACCTCACCGATGAAGACCTGACCGCGGCTTTACGTTCCGACGCCAGGCTGGGCTTGACCGCGAGCCCGAAGTGGTTGCCGCCCAAATGGTTCTACGATGCCAGAGGGAGTGAGCTGTTCGAACAGATCACCGCGTTGCCGGAGTACTATCCGACGCGCACTGAGCGTGCACTCTTGGAGCGGGTGGTCGGTGAGGTCGCTCGTACTGCGCAAGCCGAAGTGCTGGTCGAGCTCGGTGCGGGCTCGGCGGCCAAGACCCGGCTGTTGCTCACTGCTTCGAGTGCCTACTCGCCCTTGAGGAGCTACGTACCGCAAGATGTTTCGTCGTCAGCGTTGCGCGCCACAGTGGACGAGGTGGCGGCCGAGTTCCCTGAGCTCACCGTGCACGGCGTGGTCAGCGATTTCACCGGTACCCTGGACATCTTGCCACGCGGTGGCCGCAGGATGATTGCATTTCTCGGCGGTACGATCGGCAACCTGATTCCCATGGAACGAGCCGAGTTCCTGGCCGGGGTTCACCGAGCGCTCGAGCCCGGCGAGCATATGCTGATCGGCGCTGGGTTGGTCGCCGACCCGGCGGTGCTCGTCCCCGCCTATGCCGATGCGGCAGGTATTACCGCCGAATTCAACCGAAACGTGTTGCATGTGCTGAATTCCCGGCTGCGCGCCGATTTCGTGCCGGAGAAGTTCCGGCACGTCGCGGTCTGGGACTCGGCGCACGAGTGGATCGAGATGCGGCTGGAGGCGAGCGCGGATATGACCGTCACTGTCGCCGAGCTCGGCCTTACCGCACGTTTCGTCCGCGGTGAACAGATGCGTACCGAGATCTCGGCGAAGTTCCGCATCGATGGTCTCGAAGCCGAACTCGCCGCCGCGGGTTTCGAGACCAGGCAGGTGTGGACCGATCCGGACGATCGCTTCGCCCTGGTTCTCGCCGGACGACGTTGAGGGTGCCTTTCGCGGAGGTGGTAGCTCTTACAGTGGCCCGCCGCCGACCACCGCGGCCAGCCATTCGATCAGTGGTCGGATCGACTGCCAGGCGGCGCGCACCTCGCGTTCCGTGCGAGGGGTGTCCAGCCAGGCGGGCGCGCCGTATTCCTTGCTACAGGTGAGGGATTTGTGCCGCAGCAGATCGATGCGTGGATGGTCGGTGGCGTAGCCCTTTGGCTTGGTCTTCAGCTTCTCGCCGCCGATGGCGAAGCCTTCGCAGACAAGGCTGCCGAGGATTGCCGAGAGCTCGCAACCACGCACTTCGTCGTCTATGGTGGCGCGCAACAGCGCGAGCTGACCGGGAGACCCCTGATAAAAGCCGCCGCCGACGAACAACCCAGCAGCGCTGATCTGGACATACCATCCGACACCGGGCGCGGCGTGCACCACAGCCCCCTGAGCGATCTTGTACGGTGATTTGTCCTTGGCGAATCGGATATCGCGGTATGGACGGAAGATCTTGGCTGCCCCGAAGTCTTCCGCCAGTTCCTCGGTGAGCGCCTTCATCGGGGCCAGTACCGACTCGTCATAGACCTTCTTGTGCGCGGTCCAGAACACTTTCGAGTTGTCGGCCTCCAGATCTTCGTAGAAGTCCATTCCGGCGGGTGGGAAGCCCGTGAATCCGGTCATACTCGTACTCCTAGTGATCCTGTGCTTCTAGTGATCGAGTGCCGAGCCGTCGGTCTCCGGAATTCGGAGGGGCCGACCCCGTCGAAGAAAGCCCGAATCGGCGCATATCGAGAAATCTATATCTCGAGCCCTATGCCGAACGAGCTATTGAGCACCGTGCCGGTCATAGAACCTGTGCTAGGTCGAGACGGCACATGTGCCTACCATCGCGAACTCGTCGCCGCCCCCCGATGGTGCTGACGTGGGGAATGTCAGGCAGGGTGGATATCAGAGGTCCTTGTCGTCGATGATCTCGATCGCGGCCACCTCGGCGGACCGGTCGTCGGCTTCTTCGGCTTCGTCGCGGCCATTACGCGGTGTCCACTCCTGGTCGAGTTCATCGGCGATACCGAGCCTGCCGTCGTCTTCGTTTTCTCGGTAACGGATGCGCAGGTCGTCAGGCGGGTCCACGATGTTGCGTTGATACTCGCGGATCTCGTCCTCTTGGTCGTCATCCCCCATCTCGGTTCTCACAGGGTCACGGTCCATACTTCCAGTATCCCGCCGATGGTCGCGACTCATGGCCACTAGACGCAAAAGAGACTCATGGTCACTAGACGAAGAGGCTCGGACCGGAGCCCGAGCCGTCGTCAGACGGTGAGTTCGCTAGGCATTGCCATTGAAAAGACCAGTGAC
Source organism: Nocardia sp. TBRC8007 (assembly GCF_056629435.1). Lineage (NCBI taxonomy): Bacteria > Bacillati > Actinomycetota > Actinomycetes > Mycobacteriales > Nocardiaceae > Nocardia > Nocardia sp. TBRC8007. The sequence continues at coordinate 100,444 of NZ_JBWSOR010000011.1, forward strand.
CGAGCCGTTTTCGAAGACCTCGCGAATTGTGCGGGCCAGCAGTGGCGCGATGGACAGCACCGTCAGCTGCGGGAACTTTTTCTCCTCGCCGATCGGCAGAGTATTGGTTACCACGACTTCCTTGGCGCCGCAGGTAGCGAGGCGCTCGGCTGCGGGCGGGCTCAGCACGCCGTGGGTCGCGGCGATCACCACGTCACCCGCACCGGCCTGCTCGAGCACCTTGACCGCACCGGCGATGGTGCCACCGGTGTCGATCATGTCGTCGATCAGGATGCAGGTACGGCCCTCGACCTCACCGACCACGCGGTTGGATTTCACCTGATTGGGCACCAGCGGGTCGCGGGTCTTGTGGATGAACGCCAGCGGTGAGCCGCCCAGCGAGTCAGCCCATTTCTCGGCGACGCGCACCCGGCCGGAGTCAGGGGAGACCACGGTAATGTGCTCGAGGCTGTAGTTGGTACGGATGTACTCCGCCAGCTGCAGCTGGGCATGCATGTGATCGACTGGGCCGTCGAAGAAGCCTTGGATCTGGTCGGTGTGCAGGTCGACGGTGATGATCCGGTCCGCGCCCGCAGTCTTCAGCAGGTCTGCGACCAGGCGGGCCGAGATCGGCTCCCGGCCGCGATGCTTCTTGTCCTGCCTGGCGTAAGGGTAGAAGGGCAGCACGGCGGTGATCCGCTTGGCTGACCCGCGCTTGAGCGCGTCGATCATGATGAGCTGTTCCATCAACCACCGGTTCAGCGGTGCGGGAAAACTCTGCAGGACGAAGGCGTCGGACCCACGCACCGACTCCTCGAACCGGACGAAGATCTCGCCGTTGGCGAAGTCGCGTGCGACCTGCGGCGTGACTTGGACATCGAGTTCCTTGGCGACCTGCTCGGCCAGCTCAGGATGAGCGCGTCCCGAGAAGAGCATCAGGTTCTTCTGGTTATCGATCCATGACGCGGTCACTGCTGTTCGCCATCCTTTTGCTCTGTTGCCCGACCCGACATCTCTTTGGTCGCGATGGCTTCCGCCGCCGCATGCGCCGCGTCCGTCCCTGGACGATGCCGCTGCACCCAACCCTCTATGTTCTTCTGCGGCCCGCCGGACACCGCGAGTGCTCCGGGCGGAACGTTTCTGCGCAGTACAGTACCCGCTGCCGTGTATGCGCCGTCACCCACAGTCACAGGTGCGACGAACATGGTGTCGCTGCCGGTGCGCACATGCGAGCCGACCACAGTGCGGTGCTTGGCCACCCCGTCGTAGTTGACGAAAACGCTGGACGCACCGATGTTGCTGTGCTCGCCGATAGCAGCGTCGCCGACATAGGTCAAATGTGGCACCTTGGAGTGCGCGCCGATCGAGGCGTTCTTGGTTTCCACAAAGGCGCCCAGCTTGCCGAACTCGCCGACCACGGTGCCAGGGCGCAGATAGCTGAACGGGCCGACCGTCGCTTTCGGTCCGATGGCCGCGCCCTCGCCATGGGTGCGCAGCACCCGAGCACCGTCGCCGACGACGACGTCGGTGAGTGTGCTGTCCGGGCCGACCTCGGCGTCCTCGCCGAGGACCGTATTGCCGAGCAACTGCACACCGGGTCGAAGCACCGTGTCCTTACCGATCCGCACACTGGCGTCCACCCAGGTGGACGCGGGGTCGATGATAGTTACGCCCGCCCGCATATGCCGTTCCAGAATGTAGCGGTTCAGCGTGCGCGTCGCCGCGGCCAGCTGAACTCGGTCATTGACACCGGTGACCTTGGCCGCGTCGACTAGGCGAGCGCCGTGCACGGGGTGGCCGGCCTCGCGGGCCAAGCGGAGTACATCGGTCAAATACAGCTCATGCTGTGCGTTGGCGGTGGACAGCCTGCTGATCATAGTCCGCAAGACCGCGGCGTCGAACACGTACACGCCGGAGTTGACCTCGGAGATCGCGATCTGTTCCGGGGTGGCGTCAGCATGCTCGACGATCTCCGTCAGTTGTCTGTCCTGGTCTCGAACGATGCGTCCGTATCCGTTCGGGTCCTCTGGCACGAAGGTCAGGACGGTGACCGCAGGACGCTCGGCGTAACTGCGGTGTTCTTCGAGCAGCGCCGCGAGTGTGTGCCCGTCCAGCAGTGGCACGTCGGCGGAGGTGACCAGCACATCTCCGGTGAAGTCCTGGGGCAGGGCAGTCAGCGCGCACTGCACAGCGTGCCCCGTACCCAGCTGTCTGTCCTGCACGGCAGGGGTGATCTCCCGGCCCAGATCCGCGGCCGTCGCGGCTACCGCGGCCCCGACCTGTTCGCGGTGATGTCCCACCACGGTGATGAGGTACGCGGGGTCGATCCCGTTCGCCGCATGCAGCGCGTGCGCGAGCATACTTCTGCCTGCCAGCGAATGCAGCACTTTGGGGGTCTTCGACCGCATTCGCGTCCCGGCACCGGCTGCGAGAACGACGACGGCGGTCTGCTGTGGCATGGATCTCCCTCGGCTGCCTGTCCTCGTGTGGATCTTCGTTGTGCTCGGTAAGCGCTGTGTGGTCAGCGTTTCGCGGGCCAACGATAGTCACTATGCGCTCGAGCTCCGCCGCCAGGACTCGAACCTGAACTCTCTGAACCAAAATCAGATGTGCTGCCATTACACCACGGCGGATCGCCACACCGGCGGTTCGGGGAGCGCCCACCAGTGTGTCACGGCACAAGGGAGATCCTCGCATGCCGATGCGCCATTAGTCGAACCGATACGCGGATCGAGTCGGAGATTCGTCTCACCGCTCGCTTCTGGAGGAGCGTCGGCTTCCGCCGGACCATCCTGAACGAGTGTCGCGAGATTCGCAGCTCTCCTGGCTCCAATGTTGCGTGTCGGGTCCGCGAGTATCGGCGGAGGTGCCTTCGGGTGTGGTTCACAGTCTCGTCACCGGGTGCTCGGAGGGGAACGAGGGGCGATCGGGAGCGCTGTCGATCGGTCTGGAAAAGTTGACCATGGCGATAGTCACGTCCGGGCGAGGAGGTGGAACGGTGTCTTCGAGCGAGTCGCATCGGGTATCCCGTCCGCGTATGACGGGTACTCAGCGGCGTAAGCAGTTGATCGAGATCGGTCGCGCGCTGTTCGCCGAACGCGGATACGACGCGACCTCGATCGAGGAGATCGCGCAACGCGCCCAGGTCTCCAAACCCGTGGTCTATGAACATTTCGGCGGCAAGGAAGGGTTGTACGCGGTTGTCGTCGATCGTGAGATGTCGATGCTGCTCGATATGATCACTTCTTCGCTCACCCGTAACCGATCTCGGATTCGTCTGGAACAAGTGACGCTGGCGCTACTGACCTACATCGAAGAACGGACCGATGGGTTTCGAATTCTGGTGCGCGATCAGCCCGCTGCTACCGCCGAGGGAAGGTACTCCAGTCTGCTCAACGAGGCGGCCAATCAGGTGGCGCATATCCTTGCGGGTGATTTCGAACGTCGTGGGTTCGACACCAGCTTGTCCACATTGTACGCCCAGGCACTCGTTGGGCAGGTCGCCACCGCTGCGACCTGGTGGCTGGACGAGCGCAAACCCTCGAAAGAGGTCGTGGCGGCGCATCTGGTGAACTTGTGTTGGAACGGGCTGAGTCACCTGGAAGCCGACCCGCAATTGAGCTCGGAATGGCGTGCGGGCACTGGGGAATGACCTATTGTTAACCAGCGAATTGCGCGATAGGTACAGCCAAATGCTCGAATCCGCTGCTGTACGCGCGCCTGGTGGTACGGTTCACCCATCCTTTGTGTGCTGTTCGGATGGTGAGTCGGTCAACTTCGGGATGTCGGTCTACTTCAGGATGGCTGGTTTTGGGATGACAGGCGGATCTGATGGCTAGGCAAGCGCGCGCGGAAATCACCCGCGATTCCGTTCTGGCAGGCGCTGCCGATGTCTTTCTGCGCTTGGGGTACGCGAACGCGAGCCTGAGCGAGATCATCGCGCAGTCCAATGTGACCAAGGGCGCCTTGTACTTTCACTTCGGCTCGAAGGAAGAGTTGGCCCGCGCCGTGGTCGACCAGGGGAACGAGCGATTGGTCAGCTCATGCCAGGGGTTCTTCGATCCCCGGGTGCCGGCCCTGGAAGCGTGTATCGGCATCACCTATGTCGTCGCGGACCTATCGATGAACGACCCGATGGTCGGCGCCATGCTCAAACTGACTCATCAGATCGGCGATTACCGCGGTGCGCAGGGTGACAACATCGCCAAGACTTGGGGCGAGACCTATCGGCTGCTCGCCGAGCGAGCCATCTCCCAAGGCGATCTGGTCTCCGATCTGGATGCGGAGATCATCGGCTTGTTGCTCCAGGAGATGGCCGCCGGTGTGCACATCATCGCCGTCGGCACGGAGACGATCGACCAGATGGCGATCCGAATGGAACGCGCCTGGTACTTCCTGCTCCCGTCGATGGTTCCCCCGGAGAAGCTGTCCTACTTCCGCGAGTTCGCCGCCCGGCGGTTACGCCGGTACGTGCCGTAATATCTTGCCGCCTCCGCGGGCCGCGAACGGTGCTCGTTCCGGCCTCGGCTCGTACACAGGGTCCGGTCGGTGTGGCCGCGCGTGGTGATAGACGGGGTGTCGGGTCGCGGCCGCCGGGTGGTTCTTTGTCGGGTGACGGGCGTTGTCGTGGCCTGACGCCGGTGGGGCCGGCCGTGCTCTGCCCGGACGTCCTGGAGTGGGCGCAGTGGGAGGTTTTCCAGCGGCTGGGGCGGTTGGGCAAGGCCGCGGATCGCTGTGGTCGCACGGGCACAGCAGGTGCCGGGGATTACGCGTGGAACAGCACTACTAGACTCGGTTGGCCGCTCGAAACGCCCCGCTTGCGCTCAGGAGTTGTCGATGTCCACCTACCGCCCGCCATTGGCGGGATTGGCCGCCGCGGCCGGCGCCGATGCCGCGCTGCAAACGGTTGCGGAGCTGATCGGTACCGCATCGGTCGAATTGGTCGCGCCGTCGTCGGCGCGGCCATTCGTCGCGGCGACGATCGCGGCTGAGCGATCGCTGGTCGTGGTCACCGCGACCGGCCGTGAGGCCGATGATCTGACTGTAGAACTCACGGAGATACTCGGTTCGGCAGTCGCCCAGTTCCCGTCCTGGGAGACGTTGCCGCATGAGCGGCTTTCTCCCGGCGCGGATACGGTTGGGCGCAGGCTGGAAGTGCTGCGCCGGATCGCGCACCCCGGCGATCCGCACTTTCCCGAGCGGTTGCGGGTTGTGGTGACCACGGTGCGGTCGTTGATGCAGCCGATGGCGGCTGGGCTCGGCGATATCGAGCCGATAGTGCTTCGGGTCGGCGCCGAGTTCGTTTTCGACGAATTGCTTACGCGGCTGGTCGAATTCGCCTATACGCGGGTCGACATGGTGGGTAAACGCGGCGAATTCGCGGTGCGTGGCGGCATCGTGGATATTTTCCCTCCGACTGCGGACCATCCGGTACGGGTGGAGTTCTGGGGCGACGAGATCACCGAATTGCGGCCGTTCGCCGTCGCGGACCAGCGCTCGCTGCTCGATATCGCGGTGGACGTAGTTGTCGCCTCGCCGTGCCGGGAGCTGCTGCTCACTGCCGCGGTGCGCGAGCGCGCCGCAGAGGTCGCCGTGGCCAATGCGGCTGATGCGGCGTTGGTGGAAATGCTGGAGAAATTGGCACAGGGTATCCCGGTCGATGGCATGGAAGCGTTGCTGCCGGTGCTGCAACCCGGTGAACTGCGGCTGCTCACCGATGTGCTCTCCGAGGACACCTACGTGCTGCTGTGCGATCCGGAGAAGATCCGTACCCGCGCAGCCGACTTGGTTCGCACTGGCGAGGAGTTCCTGGAAGCGTCCTGGACGGCGGCCTCCTTCGGTGGTGCCGCACCGCTCGGTGGACACGGGCTCGATCTGGCTGCCTCGGCCTATCGCCCGTTGTCGGAGATCCGTGCGAGCGCAGAGCGACTCGGCCTGTCCTGGTGGACGCTGAGCCCGTTCACTTCCGGCGACTCGGTGGAGGTTGTGCTGCCCGTGCAGTCGGGGCCCGCCGCCCGCGGCTCCGATGAGCTTGTGGCGACCCTTTTCGCCTCGTTGCGCGCGCACCTGTCCACTGGTGGCCGGGCGGTTGTGGTCGTCGCGGGACACGGTACGGCGCAACGTATTCTGGAGCGCCTGGCCGATGCAGAGGTCCCTGCCGCGCTGCTGAAGGCTGCGGCCGAGCCCGCCGAAGGCGTGGTCGGTGTGCTGTGCGGTTCGCTGCACGATGGTGTGGTGTTCGAGAACACCGGACTGGTGGTTGTCGCCGAGTCCGATCTCACCGGGAACCGGGTCGCCACGCAGGCCGAGGGTAAGCGGATGCCTGCCAAACGTCGCAATCAGGTCGATCCGCTCGCGCTGAACGCCGGTGACATGGTGGTGCACGATCAGCACGGAATCGGCAAATTTGTCGAGATGATCGAGCGCACTGTAGGCAACGCCCGACGCGAGTACTTAGTGATCGAATACGCGCCGGGCAAGCGCGGCCAGCCCGGCGACCGGTTGTTCGTGCCGATGGAATCGCTCGATCAGCTCTCCCGCTATGTCGGCGGCGAGATGCCGAGCCTGTCCAAGCTCGGTGGCTCGGACTGGGCCAATACGAAACGCAAGGCGCGCAAGGCTGTTCGTGAGATCGCCGGTGAGCTGGTGCAACTGTATGCTGCCCGTCAGGCCGCGCCTGGCCATGCGTTCGGGTCGGACACACCGTGGCAGCAGGAGATGGAGGACGCGTTCGCGTTCACCGAGACCGTCGATCAGATGACTGCCATCGCCGAGGTGAAAGCGGATATGCAGAAGCCGGTCCCGATGGACCGCGTCGTCTGTGGCGATGTCGGCTATGGCAAAACCGAGATCGCTGTGCGCGCGGCGTTCAAGGCGGTACAGGACGGCAAGCAGGTCGTGGTGTTGGTGCCGACCACCTTGCTCGCACAACAGCATCTGCAGACTTTCACCGAGCGGGTGGCAGGCTTCCCGATCACCGTGAAGGGCCTGTCTCGATTCACCGACCAGGCGGAGTCCCGCGCAGTGCTGGAGGGGATGGCCGACGGTGCCATCGACATCGTAGTCGGTACGCACCGGTTGTTGCAGACCGGCGTGCGCTGGAAGGACCTCGGCCTCGTCGTGGTCGATGAGGAGCAGCGCTTCGGCGTCGAGCACAAGGAACACATCAAAGCGCTGCGTACCCATGTCGATGTGCTCACCATGTCGGCTACCCCGATCCCGCGCACCCTGGAGATGAGCCTGGCGGGCATCCGCGAGATGTCGACCATCCTCACCCCGCCGGAAGAGCGCCATCCGGTGCTCACCTATGTCGGCGGCTATAACGACAAGCAGGTTACCGCCGCCATTCGGCGCGAACTGCTGCGCGACGGCCAAGTGTTCTATGTGCACAACCGGGTATCGTCGATCGACAAGGCAGCCAAACGGTTGCGTGATCTGGTGCCGGAGGCGCGTGTGGTCGTCGCGCACGGCCAGATGAACGAGGACATGTTGGAGTCCACCGTGCAGGGCTTCTGGCAGCGCGAGTACGACGTGCTGGTGTGCACCACGATCATCGAGACCGGTCTGGACATCTCCAACGCCAATACGTTGATCGTGGAACGCGCCGACGCGCTGGGGCTTTCCCAGCTGCACCAGCTGCGCGGTCGAGTCGGGCGTAGCCGGGAACGCGGGTATGCCTACTTCTTGTATCCGCCGGAGAAACCGCTCACCGAGACAGCCTACGACCGCCTGGCTACCATCTCGCAGAATTCCGACCTGGGCGCGGGCATGGCAGTAGCGATGAAAGACCTGGAGATCCGCGGCGCGGGCAATGTGCTCGGTGCCGAACAGTCCGGCCATGTCGCCGGCGTCGGTTTCGACCTCTACGTGCGTCTGGTCGGTGAGGCAGTGGAAGCGTACCGCGCGGCCGCCGATGGCACACCGATCACCACCGAGGAGGTCAAGGAGGTACGCATCGACCTGCCTGTCGACGCGCATATCCCGTCCGACTACATTGCCAGCGATCGGCTCCGGCTAGAGGCCTACCGGAAACTCGCTTCTGCCCAAGATTTTTCAGCTTTGACTTCGGTCGTCGAGGAACTCCTCGATCGCTACGGGTCACTGCCGGTCGAGGCCGGACGTTTGGTTTCGGTGGCCAAGCTGCGGCTGCTCGCTCGCGAATACGGGGTCACCGAAATCGCGGTCACCGGAACGACAGTGAAAATCTCGCCGCTGCATCTGCCCGATTCCAAGCAGTTGCGGCTCAAGCGCATCTACCCGAGCGCCGGATATCGCGCCACCTCAGGGGTGGTGCAGCTTCCGCTGCCGCGCGTGCACGACAGCGTCGGCGCCGAGCGCGTCCGTGACGTCGCGTTGCTGCAGTTCGTCGCAGACCTGCTGTTGGCGCTGGATGGAAAGGCACAGGGCGCGGTCGACCTCGCCGTCGAACTGGTGCACCTATGAGCACAGCAGGCCGCGACGAATCCGTTTTGCGTGCCGCACGGCATCGCGCTGCCCAGCGGCCGTTATCCACCAAGGTGGCTGCCTCCGTAGGGGATGGTGGGTCTGCCACGTCGATGGACACGGCGACGATCGCGTCCGGGCTGGCCGAAGCCGTCGAGGTGATGGACCGGCTCTGGCATTTCGGCGGCTGGGAGGTCACCCAGACCCATGACTCGCTGCGCCCTTATCTGCTCGAGGAGACCTACGAGCTGCTCGACGCCATCCAGCACAACGATCGAGAAACTATCAAGGAAGAACTCGGCGACCTGTTGCTGCAAGTGTTGTTCCATTCCAGGATCGCACAGGCCGCAGGTGAATTCACCGTCGACGACGTAGCAGCCGCCTTGGTCGCCAAGCTTGTCAACCGTAGCCCGCATCTCGCCGATGCCGTGATCGATCCCGCCACTTCGCGGGAGGAGCGGATCGCCGAGCAGGAACGCGCCTGGGAGGAACGCAAGTCCGCGGAGAAGTCCCGCCGCTCTTGCCTGGACGGGATAGCGATGGCCCAACCCGCGCTCGCCCTCGCTGAGAAAGTCATCGCCCGTAGTGCCAAAGCGGGTCTGCCTGCCGATCTCCTCCCTGAAGTGCTGCGTGTTGTTCGTCTCGGCGAGTTGGAAAGCGCTGAGGAGCGCCTCCGCAAGGCAACGCTCAGCTTCGCAGCCGCCGTTCGCACGGCGGAAGGCGCAGCGGAAAGAGCTCGGGGTCAACACCTTCCGCTCACTGCTGCGGATTGGCGTGCGTTCTGGACTTGATGCGACACAGACGCCGCAGAACACTTCCTGACGGCTCAGCGCAGTTAGATAGGTGTGGAGACAGTGTCGTTGATGCCTTCGGCGACAGTGACGGCCATGGAATCGCGCGGGTTTCAGCTGAAGACGGGACTATAACGGATCAGCAGATCTATTGCCGTAGCGCTGAATTCGAGGCTTACTGGATGGAGCAGTGCCAGCGCGGCATCGACACAGATGCCGTAGAACGCCTATCGCCTATCGCCTATCGCCTTGTGCAGCTACTGGAGGACAGTACCATGCCTACTCTTGTTTCGTTGTCACCGGT